>NZ_JANYUK010000011.1:0-385619 GCF_025106035.1 Citrobacter sp. XY323 | reverse complement strand
ATGATAAAGCCAAAGCCTGCATTAAAGGCGTTTGCGCCCGCCTGCATGCCGACCAGCGGCGGGAATATAATATTGCCTGCACCCAAAAAAAGCGCAAGTGTCATCCCGCCAAGAGCCATTGTCTCTGGCAATGAAAGTCTGGTGTTTGCTGTCATTATTAACTCTTATTTTATATAAACATCATGCTTTGGAAGGCGTGGTCATTATATGCCTGGTCACCGTTCCGGTCATACATCGTTATTACAACTGGAATATTCCTTCGATGGTCATACGAGCGAAGCCATGCAATTCCACGCGCCCGTCATCCCGAACTACACAGCGCAACGCCCCTTTACGCTTCCCGCCTTGTTGAGCGGTCAGGACATTTTTACCCGTACGCGCCGCCCAGAACGGGGCGAGGAAAGTGTGTGCCGACCCGGTGACTGGATCTTCGTTCACGCCGACCTGCGGGCCGAACCAACGGGACACAAAATCAAACTGGTTATCAGCGGCGGTCACGATCACGCCGCGGGTGTCGAATACCGCCAGCTTATTGAAGTCAGGATTAAGCCCGTCGATGATATTTTTGTCATCGACCAGTACAATCAGATCGTCCGATTTCCACACCCCGATAACACCGGCGGTAATGCCGAGGGCTGCCGGCAGTCCATCAGGAGTATCAATCTTCATGGCCGATTTAGCCGGGAAGTCCATGCAGAGTTCGTCCCCGTTCTTACTCACCGTCAACAGGCCGCTGCGGGTGTGGAAGCTGATAGTTTCTTGTTGGTAGCCAAGCTTGTTGAACAGCACCCAGGATGCAGCGAGAGTGGCATGACCGCACAAATCCACTTCAACCGCAGGCGTACACCAGCGCAGTTGATAACCCTCCTCGAACGGCACAAAAAACGCGGTTTCAGAAAGATTATTCTCCGTGGCGATGGCTTGCAGAACAGTGTCAGGCAGCCACTCAGTTAACGGACAAACGCCCGCCGGGTTGCCGCCAAAAGGTTGAGAGGTGAAAGCATCAACCTGATAAAAAGGAATTACTGTGGTGTCAGACTTTGTCATTTAATTTATCCAGATAGTTGTAAACGGTGTATCGGGTGACGCCCAGCGCTTTAGCGACATGATTAACGCTGCCTTTAATCTTGAAAAAGCCCTGAGCATGTATTTCAGAAATAACCCGTTTTCTGAAATCAATTTTATTTTCTGAACCCGTGGGTCTGAATTTCGAAATAACGTCATCCAGAGATTTATCCTGAATATCAGCTAGCGGATTTTCCGGCGTTTCAGCCGCGGCGGCCGGATGGAGTAAATAGTCCAGGTCGCGTTTGAGTTTTGATACCACATCCATATCGACGTTAATGCAAAAAGCTACTAACGGCACGCCGTCCTTGCTGTAATAAATCGTCGATGCGCTATTCAATGTGGTGCCAGAGAGAGTGGTGGTGGTATATCCACTGAATACCTGACTGGAAACACGCTGCGAAGCATCCAGTAAACCTAAAAATCCCGTGTCATTTTCCGGGCCGGACAACAGCGCATCACCGGCTTTCCTGCCGCTGACGTGTCCATTAATGATGCTTATCACGGACGATTCGGGGCGGGTAAGGTCATGCAGAACTGCTTCTGTGTTTAAGGGAAGCGTGGTTCTCAATGCCTCAAGCGAAGCCGTCAAAATAGTGATTAAACGTTCACGTTCGTCTTTCATTTTGCTCTCTCCATCAGACAACGGCCTGGACTTCTATTTCGACGTCTAAATCAAATGCAAGGTGGCTGGTGACGACGCTCCTTGCGGGGAAACCTTCCGGGAAGAACGCGCTGTAAGCAACATTGAATTCGCTAAAGTGCTCCATGCTGCTTAACCAAACCTGGACTTTCACAATGTGGTTCAGCGTCGTATGCGCCCGCGCCAGAGTTTCCCGGATGGCGTGCATGATATGCCGGGTCTGCTGGGTGACAGATCCATACAACGGTTCACCTTCGGGGCTCATGGCGACATGGCCTGAAAGAAAAACAAACCCGTTCACCTGCACGGCGTCTGAAAAGGGAAAAGGCTTGGTCGTGGGGTAGCGTACGATAGACATGTGTCAGATTTGCCCTAAAGAAAGTGTAGTAGCACGGTAGCATGACTTAACTTTAAATTAAACAAAATTATTATTTTAAACATTTGTTGATTTCGTGGCTTTCATGTCTCTCCACTAACAGAGCATCGACAGATACTTTGTTGACGGGATGGGACATGCTCTGAACCGCCTTTAAGCACTATAGATCCCCGCCAACAACACCCGGCCATAAACGCCAAAAACAGTCTCGACATAGGCGCTCATCACCTGCATACCGTTCGTTGCGCCCGCACCGGGCTGTACATCCAGGGTCTGATAACCGTTGACGAACCCTGTATCGAATGCGCGAGTTTGATACGCGGTTGTGGCGGTCGTGAGGTCACCAATCGGATGTAACCAGGCACATATGCCAATAAAAATCAGGCTCGACCATTTACACCACGTCCTAAGACTCTACCTTGAACCGGTGCGGTTAGCCTGTGTTTTATGACAGTGAGGCCGCTAAATGCTTCATATGAAAGTTATGCCTGTAATACCAGTTATAAAGATGTGTGACAACTTTCTCAGTTATCAAATTACATAATCGCATAACAAAAAAAAGCAATACGCGCAAAAAGGAAGGGCTTATACAGTTAAATCCACATTAATACAGGGGGGACTGATCGTGAATCATGACAATAAGTTATCGGTGGCCGAGAAGTTAGGATACGGTATGGGGGATGCGGCCTGCGGGATTGTTTATTCATCCGTAACCATGTTTTTGACCTGGTTTTACACTGATATCTATGGACTTTCTGCCGCTGCGGTTGGCGTAATGTTTCTGGTGACGCGTGTGCTTGATGCCATTACCGACCCGCTGACCGGGATTGTGGCCGACCGGGTTAAAACCCGCTGGGGACATTTTCGTCCGTGGCTTATCTGGTTCGCCGTTCCTTACGCGGTGCTGGCGGTGATGACCTTCACCACTCCGGAATTTGGTGCGTCCGGCAAGCTTGTGTATGCCTACATCACCTACACCCTGCTGATGCTGTGTTATACCTTTATCAACATTCCGTATTGCGCCCTCGGCGGGGTGATTACCCGTGACGAGAAAGACCGTCTCTCCGCGCAATCTTATCGTTTTACGATCTCCTCGCTGGCCGGGCTGATGGTCTCGGTCGCAACGCTGTTTCTGGTCGATTATTTGGGCAAAGACGATAAACAATTTGGCTTCCAGGCGACAATGGGCATCATGGGGGCTATCGCCATCGCAATGCTAGCGTTCTGTTTCTTCACTACCAAAGAGCGCGTGGCCCCCATTGTTGAAAATCAGGGCGATGTGAAAGGAGATATTCGCCAGCTGCTGGCAAACGATCAGTGGCGGATTGTCGCCATTATCACCTTCTTTTCCAGTATGGCCGGGGTGATGCGCAGCGCCGCAACGCTCTACTACGCCACTTATCTGATGATGGATGGCGTGTCGTCTGCTGCAGGTACGGCAATGAAATCCGCGTTTGTCTCCACAAGCGTCGTCGGCACCATTATTGGCAGTATTGCAGCGGGGTATCTGGCAAAACGCTACCGGGCCGTGTCGCTGTTTAAAAATATCAACCTGCTGCTGGTCGCCGTTGGTGTGGTGATGTTCTTTATTCCACCAACCTGGCTTGCGGTGGTGTTCCCACTCTATTTCCTGGTCGGCTTCTTCCATCAGATGTACCAGCCCTTTAAGTGGAACATGATGGCCAACGCCGCCGATTACGGTGAATGGAAATTTGGCCGCCGGATAACCGGGCTGTCCTATTCTGGTAACCTGTTTGCCCTCAAAATGGGAATGGCTGTCGCCGGAGCGCTGGTCGGTTTCTCCCTGGGAATCTTCGGTTATCAGTCCGGCGTGGCGGAACAGACGCCGATGGCGACCATGGGCATTATTGGCCTGCTGACACTCGGGCCATCGCTGTCCTACCTGGTTCTGTGGTGGCTGTCGCGCTTCTATAAACTTGATGACCAAACCATGGCCACTATCCAGCGCGACCTGTCGGCCCGACAAACGGCTGTAGCACCTGTTGATAACGCTACGCCAGAAGTGACGTGTGTGTCGCTGAACAAAGCCTGAGGAGGATGATGATGTATCACAACCCGATTATCTGCGCCGATTATTCCGACCCGGACGTCGTTCGCGTTGGTAATGATTTTTTTATGGTCGCCTCCAGCTTTAATCACATGCCGGGCTTGCCGCTGTTGCACTCGACGGATCTGGTGAACTGGACAATCATCAACCATGTTCTGCAAACGCTGCCGCTGCCTGGCTATGAGGAGGTCCAGCCGGGTAAGGGGGCCTGGGCGCCGTCGATTCGCTGGCATGATGATAAGCTGTGGGTCTTTTTCAGCACCCCAGATGAAGGGATTTTTATGTCCTGGACGCAGGATCCCTGGGGGGAGTGGCAGCCTCCGCATTGCGTCAAAGCGGCCAAAGGCTGGATCGATCCCTGCCCATTCTGGGACGACGATGGCAAGGCGTGGCTGGTGCATGCCTTCGCCCACAGCCGCAGCGGCATCAAGCATAAGTTACAGTTGCTGCCGATGACGCCAGACGGCAAATCGGTCACCGGCGAAGGGCAAATTCTCTATGACGGAACCTGCGATTTACCGACTCTGGAAGGCCCGAAAGTCTATAAGCGCAACGACTGGTATTACATCTTCGCCCCAGCCGGAGGCGTGGAGTCAGGCTGGCAAACCGTGTTGCGCGCCCGGGATATGCAGGGCCCATGGCAGACGCGTAATGTGCTTTTTCAGGGCGATACGCCGGTTAACGGGCCGCATCAAGGGGGCTGGGTAGAGGGCGAGCAGGGGGAATGCTGGTTTGTCCATTTCCAGGATGCCCATATCTATGGCCGCATCGTTCATCTGCAACCGATGTTCTGGGGAGATGATGACTGGCCGCGCATCGGCGAGCAGATCGGGGAGACGGGTGTCGGACAGCCAGTATCTCAGTGCCCGTCTCCTTCGGGATTGCTCGCTGCTGAGCACGGTGGCCCACAAACCAGCGATGACTTTCACCACGGTGCACCCGGTTTACAGTGGCAATGGCAGGCCAACCCACAGCCACAGTGGCGTAAAGCGGGCAGTGATGGACTTCATCTCACCTTCCAGCCCGTGCGGCGCGAGGCGCTTTACTGGTCGCCCAATCTGCTGCTGCAAAAATTCCCCGCCAGGACCTTCAGCGCACAAACGGCATTGCAGCTTGATACCGCACGGTCGGGAGATGCCGGCGGCCTGATCGTGTATGGCGAGCGCTACGCGGCATTATTGCTTGAACACGGCGATAATGCCTGCCGTTTGCTGTGGGTGTGCGGCTGGATGAGCGACAGCGGTCAGGTACGGGAAGAGACTGAGTGTATAACCCCGCTTGCCGGTTCACAGTGCCAGTTGCGCGTCGAAGTGGGTGCAGGCGGCATTTGCCGTTTTAGCTGGCGGAGCGACGGCGAAGAATGGCAGAGTTGGCCCCGCACCTTTGCCGCCGGAAAAGGCAAATGGGTGGGTGCTAAACTGGGGCTGGCGGCCCTAAACCTGCACGGCCAGGCAAGCGAAGGCAGCTGTCTGTTTTCCTCTTTTACAGTGAACGTCCCGTAATGCGTAATCCCCGCGTCGACGGCGCGGGGTATTGATTAACCCCAGTCTAGCACCACGCTGAGCTTGAAAACCGGCTTCTCGCAGCAGGGTAAAGGACAGCATCTGGCACACCGGTGTATCGGTAAACCTCATCCGGCATGTTCTACGGTGTTATCTGCTCCACCATTTCGGCCAGGGTCGGCCGGGATGCTGCTGGCCGGTGCTATGGATGTGGGTCTTTCTACCATGACGCGATGGGTAAACCAGTCGGAGTGATGTTCCACAGTGACCAGAGTAGCCACTCTACAAGCAGGCAGTTCCGGCAGTTACTGTGGCGTTGCCGGATCAGGCAGAGTATCAGCCGATGTGGAAACGGTTGGGACAACAGCCTGATGAAACGCTTCTTCCGGAGTCTGAAAAACGAGTGGGTGCCAGCGACAAGTTATATAAACTTTAGCGAAGCTGCTCATGCGATCACAGACTATATCGTCGGGTATTACAGCTCGCTAAGGGCGCATGACTATAACGGAGGGTTACCCCCAAACGAATCGGAAAGCCGATACAGGAAAAACTCTAAAGCGGTGGTCAGTTTTAGTTGACCACATCATATCGAGCGAAAATTTTAGAAGATGAGATCGCTTTTCTAACCTAAATGGAGCGAGACAAACCTTTTCTTACTGATGTTAATGTTTTTACGAGGAGCCGTCCCTGGAACTCAGTTTCTCGCGAGTTGGACCTTGAAAGTAGATACTACCTATATGGCAACTACGCGGTTGAGCCAGCACAAAACGAATTGTTTCCCAGACTGAGCGTCCATTTAATAAACGTTCCCCCATTCTGGATTGACTATCAACAAACGTATCTAACCCTGTAAGTTCGAAATCCGGTGGATACAACCCGGTCACACGTATATTTTCTTCGGACAACTGGTGTGACAGTTTAGTTGTGAATCCGCTCAGCCCGTGTTTGCTGGCAAAAAAAGCGGGATGCGCAATTGAATCCGTAAAATTCGGAATCCCACATGAAGATATTATTGAGACGACATCCGCGCTTTCTGAACGTCTTAACCCAGGCAACAATGCATGAGTCAATAAAATCGCACCTGTCAGGCCTGAACTGACGGTATTGATAATTTCTGCGTCTGGTTGATCGTCTAACGTTCCTGACAGCCACTGTGCGGCATTGAGGATTAAAATATCGATGGGCTTGTCTGAAGTTAACAACTGTGAAGAAAACTGCGAAAGGGATTCAGGCTGGGTTAAATCACAGATATATCCTTTTGCAATCCCGCCTTCAGCCGCGATGATACTGCAGGTTTTTTGAATATCATCAGCACGCCGCGCGCAAAAATCCACCTCAACGCCTTCTCGCGCCAGCCACACGCACAGCGCCTGACCAAATCCTCCGCCTCCACCCGTAATTACGGCTCTTTTACCTCTTAGCATCTTCATCCATCCTTTTCTTTATGACTATGTGTGGATATAGATATACATGAGGAGGTGGATTGGCATCTTTCAATTAGTGCCATTTTTACATGAGGAATAGGGACAGGGGACTTGCAAAGCCAGCATCTGGCGCGGAGCGGACTGAGCGTTAGGTTATTATATTCTCTGCAAGGATATGTATGCGCTATACACCAATTTTAATTGTGCTATTTAGTCAGTAAATTTGTTTAGAATACCATTCCTCTTCTGTTTATAAAGACAAGAAGAGGGATGTGCTAATCATTTAAATATCAGTAGCCTGCAGCCCTGTTGGCTTCTTTGATGCGATTGTTTCTTGCGTCTTTATCGTGTTGGTCTTTTGCCTGCATTATCCCACTTGCAGCATCCACCCAATCATTTGCGGTACAACCTGATAATACCATACTCAACATTAATGCAAACGCATACTTCATTTTAACTCCATCATTCATTATTGTATAAATAGCGTCTGTGTAATGCTCAATGTATTTAACGCTAATGCGGTTAATTTAACAAATAATCATATCTCAGGCAAGGTGAGGATTTCGAACCCGTACATGTAATGGGTAATTCATAATGATTAGTTGAAATAATTGAAGGTGCAGGATAGAAATAACACTGCATAAAAAACGACATATCGTCTTGAGTGGATTATTAAACAGCGAATTAATTAGCCTCTGTGACAGTGGTTACCTTTACGCGTCAACGCATGGCTGCGCCACTCCCGGCGATTGTCATTCGTCGGGAGCTAACTTTATTTATAGAACCTGTAGTGCTTCGAGTTCAGAACACCGGCAAACCCAGCCCTTGCTTTACTTCTTTTAATGTCTGCTGCGTGACCTCGTGCGCCTCTTCGCTTCCTTTTTTGAGCATCGCCATCAGCATACCTTTATCCTGGATGTAGGTTGCCCGCCGCTCGCGCATCGGGGCGATAAGCTCCTGCAAGCACATCTCCAGCTCGTTTTTACATGTCCGGTCACCCAGCCCGCCGCGCTGATAATGTGCTTTCATCTCCGCCACTTTTGCTTTATCCGGATGAAAAGCATCGAGGTAAGTAAATACGATATTGCCGTCAATCTGCCCCGGATCGGACACTTTTAGATGATTGGGATCGGTGTACATTGCGCTGACCGCATGATGAATAGCCTCTTCGCTGGCAGACAGGAGTAGTGTGTTGCCGAGCGATTTTGACATTTTGGCATTACCGTCGATCCCTGGAAGACGGCTGGTCTCACTCAGTAGCGCTTTACAATGCGACAAGACAGAGGTCGGTAACAGACTATTCATCTTATGCACGATCTCATTGGTCTGTTCGATCATGGGCAACTGATCGTCGCCGACGGGAACCACCTCGGCTTTGAAGGCGGTAATATCTGCCGCCTGGCTGATGGGATAAACCAGAAAGCCAACCGGTAACGAGCGGGCAAATCCTTTCTGCGCAATTTCGTTTTTGACCGTAGGATTTCGCTCCACGCGAGCCACGGTAACGATGTTCATATAAAGCGCGGTCAGCTCAGCGAGGGCGGGCAGGGCCGACTGCAGACAAATGGTGGTGAGTGACGGGTCGATTCCTGCGGCGAGGTAATCAGCCAGCACTTCGGGAATATTGTTGCGGATCTTTTGTGGTGTGCTGCCGTTATCGGTCAGCCCTTGCAGGTCAGCAACCAATATAAACTGCTGATAATCATGTTGCAGCGTGGCGCGCTGGCGCAGAGAGCCAACATAGTGGCCGAGATGCAGCGGGCCAGTGGGACGATCGCCAGTGAGGATGATAGTTTTATCGTTCATGTAAGACTCCTTAATCAAAAAACCGAAAGGGGTCTTTAAATGCAAATAACCGCCTTTCGGCGGTTATTTAAAATGGGGAAAACACATTCTGACCGCCTTTAAGAAGGCAGCCACCACAGGTTGTGATTAAACGCGGTGATATCGTATTTTGTGTTCATCCAGTCAACATATCACCGCCTGGCGCAGAGGTAAAGCAATGCGCGGCGTACTGACGTATCTTAGCTCGCTTCCAGCATACCAAAGCTCACGATGCGCGAACGGCCTAACTCTTTCGCGCGATACAGCGCCACGTCTGCGGCGCGCAGAAGATTGTCGCTCTGGGCGTGCTGCGGATAGCTGGCAACGCCAATAGAGACATCAACGTGACCAATCTCTGAAAGTCCAAAGCGCAGCGACAGTTCGCGTACACCATTATAAATATCTGTCGCAAAGCGGTTGGCGGTCTGCTCATCCGTATTGGCCAGCAACACCAGAAACTCTTCACCGCCGTAGCGGAAGGCCATGCCGCTGTCATGGACAACGCGCTGAATAGTGGTGGCGATACTTTTTATCACGCTATCGCCCGCCTCATGGCCAAAGCGGTCGTTAATATTTTTGAAATGATCGATATCGATCATCAGGCAACTGATTGGCTCTTTGTTACGCACTGCCTGGCTCATCTGGGTGCGCAGCGTATCTTCCAGATGATGACGGTTGCGCAGGCCGGTTAGCGGGTCGTAGAGCGCTTTCTCCAGCAGCGCATCACGCAGGCGCTGGTTGGCTAACGCCAGACCGAGTGCTTCCGCCATCAGTTCAAGATACGCGCGAGAGGGAGCGGAATCATTGCTGAGGTTCTGGAATGAGAGCAGGCCGATGGCTTCACCCTGGGCAATCAGTGGCACGCATAGGGTATGCTGCTGGCATGATTCCGGTAGATGGTAGCAGGCGATATCGGGTTCGCCTTGCACCGGTGGATGACTCTGACCACGGCGCACTGCCCAGCATTCGTCCGGGTGGAAAGCATCCGCTTTGCCCTGCGGTGAAAGCCATTGCGCAACGCAGCGCATTTGCCAGGGCTCTCGATCCAGTATGTAAAGCCGCCCGGCAATACCGGGAGCAACATTCGGCGCAAACAGCTCTGCCACATTAATGACATCGGCAAAATTCTCGCAGCCTTGCAAACGTTGAGTCATACGTGCGAGCAGCTCGCGGATTGCCCAGTCGGCGTCTCGTTCTTTCTCCAGTCGCTGACGTGCCAGGCCGTTCTCGCGAAAAATGCGGATCGCCTGCGCCATATCGCCGATCTCATCGATCTGATTAAAGCTGGGTGTCTCAACGGCGTAATCCTGCGACGCCAGACGGTTAACCACATCGCTCAAACGCACCACGGGACGCAGTACGCGGCGTTTTAAAATAAAGCCGAGAACAAACAAAAATAGCAGCGCCGTCAGCCCGACCATCACTTCCGAAGCCGTACGTAGCGTGCGCGATGTCTGAGTGGCATCTTCAATGGTGTTGCGTACGCGGCTGTCGAGTAACTGACGGAAATGATCTATCCGGTCCTGGGCTCGCTCCAGTTCCTGTTCATAGGATTTGCCATACAGCAGGGCGATGGCCTGCGACTCTTCTCCGCGCGCGACGCTGGCAAGCGCCGTAGCTTGCTCATCCTGTAGGGTATCAACAATCTGCAGCCCTTCATGCAATAGCGCCAGCTCTTCATCCGTCGCCCCAATGTCTTTTAGTTTCGACAGTCGCTGTTCAACGGCTTTCAGCGACGCTTCTTTCTGGCGGTAGGCGTTAAGCGCTTCCGGGTCTTTTGCAATAACATATTCGCGTGCCAGACTGGACAGCGACCAAGCATCAAGCTCGACTTCTTCGGTCAGTTGATCGAATTGATAACGCTGCTCCACCACCTGGCGTTCGGTGTTATCGGCGCTGGAGGCCATCAACATGACAACGCCGGAGGCAATGGTCAGACACACCGTCGCGCTGTAGGCCCAGTTGGTGATTGTGGCAATTCGCACTGATTAGTTCCTTCTGCGACGATTAATGAATAAGCATGATTGAAATTATAGGAAACGTATGATTTTGCGTGAAAATAAAAAAGGCGGTCTCAGGACCGCCTTCTGTTATCGTCCTGCCATCATAAATCTGGAGGATTTCTTCCTTCTTCCATAAAGGCTTCGTCGATTCCTTCCACGTTACCTTCATGATCGCGCCCGGAAAACAGGTTCCAGCAGGTAATAAACAGTGCGGCAATCAGGGGGCCAATCACAAAGCCGTTAATGCCGTAGATCTCCATTCCGCCGAGAGTGGAAATCAGAATCAGATAATCCGGCATTTTGGTGTCTTTACCCACCAGCAGCGGGCGCAGGATATTGTCCACCAGCCCGACGATAATCACGAAGAAGCCAACGATAAACAGCCCTTGCCAAAGCTGGTGCGTGGCGAAGAGGAAGATTGCCGCAGGTACCCAGACGATCGCTGAGCCGACCGCGGGCACGAGGGAGAGAAACGCCATCAGCGCGCCCCACAGAACGCTGCCGTCGATGTCGACAATTGCAAACGCGATGCCGCCAAGAATACCCTGAACCAACGCCACGACCGCTGTGCCCTTGACCGTTGCCCGCGTCACGCCGACGAATTTGGCAAACAGGTGCTGTTTGGCAAAATCAGAAAGCGGTAATGAGTCCAGAATCTGGCGCACCAGGTACGGCCCGTCCTTCAGTAAGAAAAACAGCAGATACAGCATGATGCCAAAGCTAATAGCAAAGCCGAATGTCCCCTTACCAATCAGGAACGCGCTGCCGGCGAGGTACTGCCCACCCTGCAGTACAACGTCGGACAGTTTTTTCTGGATCTGCGCGACGTTATCCAGATTATGTTCTGCGAGGAATCCTCTGGCCCAGTCAGGAAGATACGAAATAATGGCGGTGACCACTTCCGGGAACTGAGTGTCGTTTTGTTGTAATTTGGCATACACCACGTTCAGCTCAATAGCCAACGAGGAGAAGATCACCATCAGTGGGATAAAAACAATCAGACAGATGATGCCGATGGTGAGCAGTGACGCCAGCCCGTTACGTTCGCCAAGCGCGCTGCGCAGTCTGTTTTTCACCGGGTTAAAGATGGTGGTTAAGATTGCGGCCCACAAAATGGCAGAGAAATAGGGAGACAACACATCGAAGAACGCCCAGGTCACGAGGGCAAGTATGAAAATGAAGAAACCTTTAGTCAGTCCGTTAAATCGCATTAGTGAACCCTGTAATGAGAAGCAGTCCCGACTATAGAACCGTTCAGGGGAATTACCAACTTTCGCTGCGCATATTTACTTAAATTGGTTAACCTGTTTTTCGTAGGGAGCCTGCGACAGATAAATAACGTACGCTATGATTTATTAGTGAAACAGTCATACTTTTCTTCCCGAAAAAGGGCGTCAAAAAAAGAGGGGGCGTTATGAACACTCAACCTGTCATCGGGATTAGTGGATGTTTAACCGGCTCAGCCGTGCGATTTGACGGCGGGCATAAACGGATGGGATTTGTGATGGACGAGCTGGCTCAGTGGGTGACTTTTAAACCTGTTTGCCCGGAGATGTCCATCGGTTTGCCTGTACCACGCCCCGCGTTGCGTTTGGTTCAAACCGCCCAGGGGAATATCCGCATGTGTTTTAGCCATGCGCCAGGTGAGGATGTAACCGATAAAATGTCCGATTTCACCGCTTCATATATCAATGGGCTTGGCGGTCTGTCGGGTTTTATCGTCTGTGCTAAATCACCGAGCTGCGGAATGGAGAGAGTGAGGCTGTATGACGAAAAGGGAAATCGCGGGCGAAAAGAGGGAACCGGTCTGTTTACCGGCACATTAATGGAAACCTACCCGTGGTTGCCGGTCGAAGAAGATGGCCGCTTGCACGATCCGGTGCTGAGGGAGAACTTTGTCGAGCGAGTGTTCGCGTTACATGAGCTTAATATGCTGCGAGCCTCTGGTCTTACTCGCCACGGTTTACTCAACTTCCACAGCCGCTATAAGCTCCAGCTTTTGGCTCATCACCAGGCGGGTTACCGGGATATTGGCCCTTTCGTGGCCTCGCTCCATCAGTGGGATGATTTGGACGCTTTTTTCGTGGTATATCGCGAAAAGCTAATGGCGATCCTCAAAAAGCCCGCCTCACGGAAAAATCACACCAACGTACTGATGCATATTCAGGGCTACTTCCGCGATCGGTTGAACACCCGCCAGCGCGGAGAGTTGCGTGACGTTATCCTCAACTATAGCGGCGGACTGCTGCCAATATTGGCGCCACTGACTCTGCTCAAGCACTACCTTGCTGAATACCCAGACAGCTATTTGCTTACCCAGAACTATTTTGATCCTTATCCGAAGGATTTAGCCCTACGGTTAATGATTAATTAGCCTGATAGCGAGTAAATCTGGGGCAGAAATATCCGTTGTTCGCGAAGGTTATCCCTGCCGTTTTCTGATGCGTTTAAGCAGGGATAATTTTCACGGTGTGTAATCGATGATAAAAATGCGGCCCTGCACCCACGGGCAAATGTGCCGGCCGCGATTTAACCGTTTCTGATTTCTTCATCGATACAAGGCTGAGGTTTGCCAAACAGATATCCTTGCGCGAAATCGCAGCCCAGAGCCTGAAGTCTTGCCAGTTGCTCCTGCGTTTCAACACCTTCTGCAACAGCCTTCATATTGAGAGATTTCGCCATACCCGTGATCAGTTTGATGATAGTCAGGGCGTCTTCCTGCGTAGATATCGAATGCACAAAGGACTTGTCTATTTTGATTTTATCGAAGGCAAGTCTGCTGAGGCGCGAAAGAGAAGAGTATCCGGTACCAAAATCATCGATGGAGATTTTTACCCCCAGGGCCCGGAGCTTATTAAGCGTATTTATCGGTGTAGCACTCTCGGTAAAGAGAGAGGATTCAGTCACTTCCAGTTCGAGGCGGTCAGGTGGAAGTCCAGTTTCTTTCAGAATGGTTAACACGATTCCTGCAAAGGCCTTGCTGCTTAGCTGGACAGGGGAGACATTGACTGAGATTTTAGCCGGAACCGCCCAACCCGCAGCTTCCCTGCAGGCAATTTCCAGCACCGCTTTCCCCATCTCATTAATCATCCCTGTTTTTTCAGCAACAGGAATAAAGCTATCCGGCGACAGGAGGCCCTTGAGAGGATGGACCCAACGAATAAGCGCCTCATAGCTGTATATTTTCTGACTGAAAGAATCGACAATAGGCTGGTAATACACCACGAACTCTTTGTTCACTATTGCTAATGCCATATCATGCTCAAGCGTTCTGCTTTCCTGCAATTTTTCTAACATTCGTTGCCGGAAGACTTTTATTTTGCCAGAGCCTTCATTTTTGGCTTCATAAAGGGCCAGATCGGCAAATTTATAAAGATAGTCGGAGCGACGCTCATTTTCTGAGATAACAATGCCAACACAGGTAGTTATGTTGATAATTGTGTTGTAAATGGTGTAAGGCTGGCTGATAAACTCACATATTTTCTGGGCTCGCGACACGGCCCGACTTTCTGTCAGGCCACTTGAGAGAAACGCAAACTCATCCCCGCCTAAGCGATACAGCGTATCCGACGTAAGGCTTGTCGAAATCAGACGATCGGATATCTGGCGCAGTAACATATCACCGGCATCATGACCATACGTATCATTGACCTCTTTGAATCGATCTAAATCAAACAACATCACAGTCACAGCATCGTTATTTTTCTCTGCCATTTCGATTGTTTTATTTAAATCGCTCCAGAATAGCTGGCGGTTATTCATCTCGGTGAGCGAGTCATGGTAGACGTCATATTCCAGTTTGGCATTCTGAATTTGTAGCTTTTCCTTCGATTTTTGCAGTTCTTCGGCAAGACTCTTGACCTGAAGGTGCCCTCGCAGAATATTTCTGTTTTGATAAAAAATGAGCACACCCAGAATCGCACTCAGTATTATTAGCAGTACAGATGTCGTTGAGTAAATATAGTACAGCGTTTGAATTTTTTGGTTGGCGTTATTAATCGAGTTAACATCTTTGTTTAATGCGCCGGATGAAAGACGCCCAAGTTGTGCATCCAGGGTATGCATTTTTTTCAGATACGCCTGGAGTGCTGGACGGTTCATTTTCTCGAGATTATCATCCAGATAACTAAGGATATTTTCAAGTGTTACCGCTAGCTCACGGTGGGCAATATTGCTTTCTATGTAGCGCCCCAAATCACCTTCTTTTATCAAATCACTCTGGCTGAGCATAATGTCGAGACGCATGCGTACATCATCAAGATTCATCGTATCATCGATAGTGTAAAGACCAAGCAACGATTCAAATCGGTAATATTGTGATACCAACTGAGCGGCAGACCAGGAATCGGTGTAGTGAGTCAGTTTCTGTAGCTCTTGTTGCCTTTCATGCACGAGGAAAGAGATATATCCGGTCGATATAAAAAGAAAAAAGATGATGCCAGCCAGTATTCTGTTCATGATGTTCCTCTGAACGCTTACTCAATATCCATACTACTGACCTGCCATGCAGACCTTGAATAATAAATCTGATTATTTAGTTCCGGCATGCTGTCATAGGGGTACACAATGAATAATGGGCCCTTATCACGGATGCGCATATATTTTCCGTTGATTTTTAAAGCAAGGATGGCATTGTATTTTTTGAAATCACTGAGAGGGATAACGGTGGTGTAGTCATTAAGCGCAGTAACCTTTACAACGGAGCCGCTCGCCCCAACATAATCCATGAGTTTTTGTAGTGGAATACCCGTAAAGGTCGTACGTCCATTATACCAGGGGGAGGTGGTCTGAAAACTTACCATGCCCAGCTTCTCAAGGCTGGCGGTATCAAAAACTGCTTTCCCGTCTTCATTTGTATTTTCAATATTACCGGATAACGTTAAAAGAACTTTACCGGTGGGCCTGGAAAGTTCACCCGCCCAAAGCTGGGTGGAGAGCACAACGCTTACCAACATGACTATTAACCGCATTCTAACCTCACCAATCAGCCGGATGTAAAAGAATTATAATTTAGATATCACGCTATTTATATATTCCGTCTGTCTATTATTGGTGATGTGAAGCTATTTGTATTTTAATTCATTTAAATCAATGGGTTGCCATGCTTAATGGTTATGAATATTTATTAAATCAGGCGAAGTCTGTTATTAACGGACGGTGATTTTTGTTGTGTCTGTACAAAAAACAATCACTCTGTGGTTGTTAAAAAATCACACGATCATAAAGGTTTATTTTTTTGTGCAGCGACAGGGAATCGTTGTTTTATCGGCGGGTAACCTTGTTGAATAAATCGAACTTTTGCCTATTCCCGGGATTAGATTACACAGGCGTAGCAGACGTTCAAAAATAGTCAATTATCAGGAATTCAAAATATGCAAAATCACCTACGGGATCGTCAGCAACTTAATGAACTTATCAATGGCTGGATGCACCGCGATTGGGGGAATATGCCGCGCTGGCTTGCTGCCTAAGCCAGGCGGATATACCTTGCTGAGCGCCGCATAACCGGGTTTATTCGCCAGCCTGAGCCGACTGGCGGGCATACAGATACGCGGTTGCTCTGGAGACGCCCAGATGCTGCGCCACTGTGTCCATAGATTTTCGTACGTTCAGCAAACCGTCTTTGCGTAATTGTTGAATCAGTCGTTTACGGTCTTCAGGTTTCAGGGCGCGGGCCGTCGTTGCGCATTTAGCGGCAAAGTCATCGATACGCTGGCGGATGACTTCATTACTGCCGGGATCGATATGTTCCTTAATGGGAGAGTCCGCGGTTTCAGTAAAACGCGCAAGGGCACTCTGCATGCCACGAAACAGCGTCATATCCACGTTCAGACAGAGTGCTGCTACGTATTTGCCTTCATCATCCTTGATGCCGATGGAGGTACTTTTCACCGGGCGGCCATCGGCAAACTGGTTGCTGTAGTTGGCTATAATGCTGGGGAATTCAGGCGATGCGATTCGCGCCAGACCCAGTTCTGTTGCCGGTTGGCCGGGTTCTCGCCCGGACAGGTTATTATGGATGGATAAAATGGCATGTTCAGGATTTTTGAGATCATGAACCACCACTTCGCAAAACGGCGAGAAGGTCTCGCTCAAGCCCCTGGCGATAGTGTCAATTTGGCTGAGAAGTGAGTTGTTATCGGTTTTTGGCATGCCAGTCTCCTGCGGTGATGCCTGTTGCCATGATTGCGGGCAGTTTACAGTGAGCAGGGTTCGCTTTTCCAGACGCGAGTGTTCAGACGGTAATAAGGTATCCGCATGGCAGATACCTTCTTGATTACCCGGCAAGGAATTCACTGTAGCGGCTGATATCCACGTTCCCACCGCTGATGATAATGCCGATTTTCTTGCCGCGAAGTTCAGCTTTGTGCGCTCTGGCGGCGGCAAAACCCAGACAGCCAGTCGGCTCCACGACAATTTTCATTCGCTCAGCGATAAATTTCATCGAGGCGACTAATTCATCGTCTGAGACAGTCAGAATATCGTGCACATTTCGCTGGATGATCGGAAACGTAATATTCCCGAGATGTTGGGTCTGAGCACCGTCAGCAATGGTTTTCGGCGTATCGATATGAACAATCTTTCCGCTGCGAAACGACTGTTGACCATCGTTTCCTGCCTCTGGCTCGACACCATAGATGATGCAGTCAGGTGACAGATGTCTGGCTGCCAGTGAGGAGCCCGAAAGCAGGCCGCCGCCGCCCAGACACACGAAAAGAACGTCTAGCTGACCCACTTCTTCAATCAGCTCTTTTGTGGCGGTGCCCTGGCCCGCAATCACGTGCGGATGGTCGTATGGCGGGATCAGCGTCAATCCTTGTTTCTCTGCCAGCTCCCGCCCGATTTTTTCACGATCTTCGGTATAGCGATCGTAAATCACCACATTTCCACCATAGCCTTTTGTGGCTGCAACTTTAGCCGCCGGGGCATCATGCGGCATGATAATCGTCGCCGGGATCCCCAACAATTTTGCCGACAGGGCAATGGCCTGTGCATGGTTGCCGGACGAAAAGGTGACGACGCCCGCAGCGCGTTGTTCTGGCGTGAACTGGCGTAACGCATTCATGGCTCCGCGAAATTTAAACGCGCCCATTCTCTGGAAGTTTTCGCACTTGAAGAAAACTTCAGCACCAAATTCGTCATTAACCGTTCGGGAGGTCATCACCGGCGTTTTGTTGGCATAGTCGGCGATGCGCTCTGCCGCGGCGGCAACATCGTTATAATCAGGCAGTGTCATTTCAGTCATTGTTGTTCACCTGTATGTCGTTAAACGTCATGCTTGTGGGGCCAGGGCTATAGCTTCAACTTCCAGCGCGAAACCATAATGAAGTTCTGCAACGCCCGCTACCGCGCGGGAGGGCCGGAAATCACCGATCCACTCCCCATAGATTTTGTTAAACGTTGGCCATTGGTTGATATCTGTCACATAGACGCGTACTGACACCAGGTGCTGTCGAGAAACCCCTGCGCCAGCCAGGCAGGCATCAATATTCTGCAGTACCAGCCGCGTCTGTTCTTCAAAAGAGGCCTCGGTTTTTTTTTCGCCATCACTTGTGACCGGCAACTGACCAGAAATGAAGACGAATCCGCCAGCCGTTGTACTGTGCGAGTAATGACCTGCAGGCGGAAAACCTCCTGCAGATGAGTTCAATGTAATGTCCACGGACATAAGAGAATCTCCTGTAGTTAGTGGTAATTCATTTTGTATAAAATAATACTATTTGTATTATTTTATACGCTTTCAAACCGCGTTCGGCTAGTGATAGTTTTCACAGGTGATGATTTTGTGAACTATGGCAAACGTGACCCACGTTATATAGCTATCCTGGCGCGGTGAAAGAGGGGGAACGCTTTTGATGAGGGTAAAGCAGGGGAGTGAAGAAGCGCCCCGGGGCGGGGCGTTAAAGCCAAAAATTAGCCGATATGGCCGTGGTTAATCTTACTTAACGGTTCATTGATATCGAAGATTTTGCACGTCACGTCTTCCACACCCAGGTGCTTCAGGCGGGCCGTGTGTTTTTTGATATAGGCCAGAGCGCTGTCTTCATCCTGAAACAGGTAGATGCCACCCGCTTCGTGGTTTGCTGCGTTCTCAGTCCAGATTTTCCAGATGAAACCCGGCTCCTGGTTGATGGATTCGGCCAGTTCAACAAGCTGATGTGACATCTCAGCGCCAAACGGACCAGGAAAATCAAAGTGTATCTGCACGAGTTTGTTCGCCATAAATCCTCCATGGATTGGTTAATTCGGGTAAGGCTGCTAGCGTAACAGCACTTTACCCGTCAGATAAGTTACTGCTTGTCCACCGATATAAACACGTGTTCCTGTCAGTTGGCAGCGTAAATCGCCGCCGCGTTCAGAGACCTGGCGCGCCAGCATCTGCGTTTTATTCAGTTTTGCAGCCCAGTAAGGAATCAGCATGCTATGCGTCGAACCGGTGACCGGGTCTTCCGCGACCGCTTCACCCGGGCAGAAGAAACGGCTGACGAAATCGTATTCCCCGTCACCCGGCGCGGTGATACATACCATTTTCCCGAGGGGAATCATGGCGTGGATATTCGGGCGCACAGCCTCAACCTGCTGTTGATTCTCCATCACGACCATGTAATCGCGCGCGACGCGCACTTCTTTATATTCGGTGATGCCCAATGTTTCCAGCAGTAAGGCGGGCGGTTCGGCAGGTTCGCTTTGCCAGGCAGGAAAATCAAGCGTCAGCCAATCACCGCTGCGCGTGACCGTCAGTGGACCCACAAAACGGGTGGCAAAATGGATGGTCGCTTCCGGGAAATCCAGATGTTCAAAGATGACATGTGCGGCGGCAAGCGTGGCGTGCCCACACAGATTAATTTCGCCTTGCGTGGTAAACCAACGCAGCTCGAAGCCATTCTCATTGGCGACAAAAAAAGCGGTTTCCGACTGGTTATGCTGCTGCGACATTTTTAATAATATTTCATCGGGCAACCAGTCATCGAGCGGGCATACTGCTGCGGCATTACCGCCAAACGTCGTAGTGGTAAAGGCATCTACCATGTAGAAATCGATTTGTTGCACGGTGTAACCCTCTCATCGCACTCAGGATATCCCACACTCTATCATGCAATGATTGTCATTGGTTAAGCGCCCTGATTCGCCAGTGTGGTAAAAATTCGCTATCATCCGTTTCCACACTTCATCCTGGCCGCTCATGTCTACGATCCTCGATACCTTTATTGCCCCGCCTTGTCATGAGGAGATAGCGATCCTCTATCAGGACGAGCATCTGGTGCTTATCAATAAACCCACCGGCCTGCTTAGTTTGTCGGGGAAAAATCCGCAGAATCTCGATTCGGTACATCACCGGCTGGTACAGATTTACCCCGGCTGTACGCTGGTACATCGGCTTGATTTTGGGACGTCAGGGCTGATGGTGATTGCCCGTAACAAGGCTATCAACGCCGCGCTTTGCCAGCAGTTCAGTCAGCGCGCGGTAAGCAAGGTGTATAGTGCGTTGTTGTGCGGGCATCTGAAAAACGATGAAGGCGTTATAGACGCAGCGATTGCCAAAGACCCGGCGCTGTTTCCACTGATGTCGATTTGCGCCATTAACGGTAAACCCGCGCGCTCGCGCTATCAGGTTATTGAGCGTTTTCATCATCGCCAGCAAGATGGGACGTTACTCGCTTTGACGCGGGTACGGCTGACGCCTGAAACCGGGCGTACCCACCAGTTGCGGATCCACTGTCAGCAGTTGGGGCATCCCATTTTGGGGTGCGATTTATATGGTGGGCGTCTGCTGCCAGGCACCGAACGGACGTCGAGACTGATGCTGCATGCCAGTGAACTGCATTTCAGGCATCCGGTCAGTCAGGAATGGATGACGACCCAAAACGCCAGCCCGTTTTGAGAATATAAAAAAGCCGCCAGATGGCGGCTATTTGGGGATTATCGTGCAGCGCGTTGTAAAATAACCGCTGACGGCTGGCGCTGAAGAAAACGCATCCGCAACATCATCAACACTGCCGCAGAGGTCAGGCCGATAATAAAGCCCATCCAGAATCCTGCCGGTCCCATCCGGTCAACCACCAGATCGGTCAGCGCCAGAATATAACCGCTCGGCAGACCCAGTACCCAGTATGCCGTAAAGGTAATAAAGAAAATGGAACGCGTATCTTTATAACCACGTAGGATACCGCTGCCAATAACCTGGATAGAGTCCGATATTTGATACACCGCGGCCAGTAACATGAGCTGTGCTGCCAGAGCGACAACTTCCGGGTTATTGTTGTAGAGCAGGGCAATGTGCTCACGGAATGTCACGGTGAAAATCGCCGTCACAACCGCCATGCAGACGCCGACGCCCAGACCTGTTCTGGCTGCGGTTTGCGCATCCAGCGTGGAACCCTGGCCCAGACGATAACCGACTCGAATGGTGACGGCTGCAGCCAGAGACATCGGCAGGACGAACATTAACGAGCTGAAGTTGAGCGCGATCTGGTGTCCGGCCACGTCGACAATCCCCAGCGGGGAAACCAGCAGCGCCACCACAGCAAACAGCGTCACTTCGAAAAATAACGCCAGCGCGATAGGTAAACCCAGCTGTACCAGGCGCTTCATTACGGCGGTGTCCGGTTTCTGGAAACCACGCTCATTACGGATATCACGCATCGAGCGTGCGCGTTTAACGTATGACAGCATGGCGATAAACATCACCCAGTAAACCGCCGCTGTTGCCACGCCGCAGCCCACGCCGCCAAGTTCCGGCATGCCAAAATGCCCATAAATGAAAACATAGTTAACAGGAATGTTCACCAGCAGGCCGAGAAATCCCATCACCATCGCCGGTTTGGTTTTGGCCAGACCTTCACACTGGTTACGGGCTACCTGGAAGAACAAATACCCCGGCGCGCCCCACAGCAACGCACGCAGGTAGCCGACGGCTTTATCCGCCAGCGCCGGGTCGATGTTATGCATGGAGCGAATAATGTATCCCGCGTTCCAGAGCACGATCATAATCAGAATGGAGACGCTGCCCGCCAGCCAGAAACCCTGGCGTATTTGATGGGCGATACGATCGCGGCGCCCGGAACCATTGAGTTGCGCAATCACTGGCGTCAAGGCCAGCAGCAGTCCGTGACCAAACAGAATGGCCGGCAGCCAGATAGATGTGCCAATGGCGACGGCCGCCATGTCCGTGGCGCTGTATCCGCCCGCCATGACGGTATCAACGAATCCCATTGCGGTTTGAGCGATTTGCGCAAGAATCACCGGAATTGCCAGAGCTAATAACTGACGCGCTTCACTTACATACTTTTGCACGTGTACACCACTATATTGTTGTTATTTGAGAGACTAAAAAAGCCGCCTTATATGGCAGCAAGGAGAAAAAGCAGGGGAAATTTCAGTCTATTGTAGCGAGGAATACGTAATTCTCCAGTGAAAAAACAGGCAGTAGCGGCGCATCGCTGGCAACCTGAATTTCCACCTGCTATTGTGCTGTGCAGAGATGTCTTAATTCAGTTCAGGAGTTAGAAGTATGTTTACGGGTATTGTGCAGGGCACCGCGAAACTGGTGTCTATTGATGAAAAACCAAATTTTCGTACGCATGTTGTGGAGTTACCTGAATATATGTTGGATGCGCTGGAGACCGGCGCATCGGTTGCCCACAATGGGTGCTGCCTGACGGTAACCGAAATCAACGGTAACCAGATAAGCTTTGATCTGATGAAAGAAACGCTGCGTATCACCAATCTGGGTGACCTGAAGGTTGGGGATTTGGTCAACGTTGAGCGTGCGGCAAAATTCAGTGATGAAATTGGCGGACATTTAATGTCGGGCCATATTATGACGACCGCCGAAGTGTCGAAAATTCTGACCTCGGAGAACAACCGCCAGGTGTGGTTTAAAGTTCAGGATCCGTCGCTGATGAAATACATCTTGTACAAAGGATTTATCGGAATTGATGGCATCAGTCTGACGGTCGGTGAGGTGACTCCGACGCGTTTCTGTGTGCATTTGATCCCGGAAACGCTGGAACGTACGACGCTGGGTAAGAAAAAGTTAGGCGCGCGGGTCAATATCGAAATCGATCCCCAAACCCAGGCGGTGGTTGATACCGTTGAGCGCGTACTGGCGGCGCGTGAAAGCGCCATCAGTAACGTAACGGGTGAGGCGGGAGCCTAAGCCAGAGTGTAAAACCCCCGTTGGCACGGGGGTGATAACGATTAGCGGGGAACGCGCAGGCCGTGTTCAACGCCGCGGGAAAAAACCACCTGCCACAGCTGAATGTCGCGAGCACGAAACGCACCGGCGCAGGCGTTCAGGTAATAGCTGAACATCCGTTTAAAGCGTTCGGTATAGTTATCGGCGATTTCAGGCCAGGATCTCATGAAACGCTCGTGCCAGGCCATCAACGTTGTATCGTAATCCGCGCCAAAATTATGCCAGTCTTCCATCACAAAATGCGGCTCGCTGGCGTTGGCAATCTGGCGAACTGACGGTAAACAGCCGTTCGGGAAGATATATTTATTGATCCACGGATCAACGTTATTGTCGGTCTTTTTGGAGCCGATGCTATGCAGCAAAAAGAGGCCGTCGGGTTTTAAATTACGATCAACCACCTCAAAATAAGTCGCGTAGTTCTTCGGCCCCACATGCTCAAACATGCCGACAGAGACAATGCGATCAAATTTGTCGTTCAGGTCGCGATAATCCTGCAGCAAAATTGTGACATCCAGCCCCGCACAACGCGCCTGCGCCATTTTCTGCTGTTCTGCCGAAACGGTCACGCCCACCACGCTAACGCCATATTGTGACGCCATAAACTGGGATAAGCCGCCCCAGCCGCAGCCAATATCGAGCACCCGCATGCCTGGCTTCAACTGCAGTTTTTCGGCAATCATTTTTAGCTTCGCCTGTTGGGCAGATTCCAGGGTGTCGGCATCTTTCCAGTAGGCGCAGGAATACTGCATATAAGGGTCCAGCATGCGGGTAAAGAGATCGTTGCCCAAATCGTAGTGTTCTTTGCCGACGACCCACGCACGTTTTTTGGTCTGTAAATTGAACAGGCGAGCCGTGGCGATACGTAGCGTGTCTTTAAAGTGGCGGGGGAGTTGGTTTTCAAGACCGGCGCGCAGGACTTTACAAAAAAACATGTCCAGCCGGTCGCATTCCCACCAGCCATCCATATAACTTTCGCCCAACCCTAACGATCCTTCCTGCAGTACGCGTTTGAAAAAATCGGGGTTCGTTACGCGAATATCTGCCGGTGCCGGACCATTAATGGTAATACCTGCACGGCTTAATAATTCATTGGTGATGCGGTACCAGTCATCATCCGGTACGCTGACGTCTTCTATACACGATGAACTCATAGCTTCTCCATCACTGGTCGGTGATCAGAACCTTAAAATAGCGTAGACGCTTTTTTGGGCTTTGTGAGAACTCTCACGGAATTAATCCGCGAATCTATAATCCGACGTAGAACAGAGGAAGGGAGGAACCCTTGCCGAAAAGACCATCCATGGGAAAACGGGAACGTTCTTGTCCCCGTTAACACATAACAATTATCGTTTTTTTAACAACCGGAAATCAGTATAGGCCTGAATTTTTGATGATTCAACCAATAAACATTAGCAGGCTAATTAATTATCAAAGATGATTACTAGTGAGACTCACCGTGGGCAATTTGCGCCCGATCATCTGTGTGCGGGGCGTTAGCCTTCTGCGATTGCATTTTGTAACCCGCGGCCGCCAGCAGCACCGTTGTCAGCATCACGCTGGTGGTGGTGAGCAGCGGGGTGGCGATCAACCAGGAAACCACAAGGCTTGCCAGGAAGCATAAACCCAGTTGCAGTGTGTTCTGCAATGCCGCTGCGCGTCCCGTAGCCTGTGGGAAAGGACGTAACGCCTGAGCCACAACAATAGGGTAGATTGCTCCATTGGCAATCGCCATAACGCAGAATGGGATGAGGATTTCAGCCAGCGCAACATGGTGAATAAATCCGGTTGCCCAGGTGGCCACTACGCTAAAGGCATACAGAATGAGTAACCAGGGCAGCAGCTGACGGCCCTGCCATTTTTGCAGCGCAGCGCGGCAGCCGTAACCACCAATTAAGAAAGCGATGGTTTGTGGAACATAGCTCAGGCCAATCACCGCCGGACTGTAGCCCATTTCGCTGAGGATGAACGGGGAACCCGTCAGCCACGCGAAGAAGCTCGCGGAGCAGGCGGCATAAATCAGCACGTTTCCGCGGTAAACTTTTGAGCGCAACAGGGTAGCGAAAGTCAGTTTATCCAGGCTGTCGTCGCGTGCTTTAGCTGTTGGTTTTAAGCGCAGAGCCGGAAGCATCAGGATTAGAGTAATGGCAAACAGGGTGGCGAAAATGGCCTGCCAGGAAAAATGTACCAGGATCCAACTGCCTAATAACGGCGCTAATGCCGGGGATAACCCGACCAATGGCATAATGGTGGCAAAGATGCGGTTTACTTTTTGTGAAGGATAATAATCGGTGACCAGCGCCTGCCAGATAACCGATGCCGCACAAACGCCAACGGCCTGAACAAAGCGCAGTACCAGCAGACCGGTGGCATTTTCAACCCACAGCATGCCCAAACTGCCCAGCGCGAAGATGGATAAACCCAGCAGCAAAACTGGCTTGCGACCATAGTGGTCAGAGAGCGGCCCCCACAGAAGTTGCGCGACGGCAAAACCCGCTAAGAATAAGCTAAGGCTGGCGCTGACGGCAGATGCAGGTGTCTGCAGATCGGACTGAATTGCGGCGAAGGCGGGCAGATACATATCCGTTGCCAGAAAGCCGAGTACGCTAAGACCCGCCAGCCAGACTAAAAATCCTTTCCCAGGTTGCATCATCATTTCTCTTTTTTTAGCAGTAGAACAATGCCGCTGAGTGTAGTGAGTGTAATTCTTGCTGTGAAACGCTAATATTTGCTTACTGATTTCAAATTTTTTGTAGGCAGAATATGTGGTCGGAATATTCACTTGAAGTTGTGGATGCGGTTGCGCGTAACGGTAGCTTTAGTTCGGCCGCGCAGGAGTTGCACCGCGTACCCTCGGCGGTAAGCTACACCGTGCGTCAACTGGAAGAGTGGCTGGCGGTGCCGCTTTTTGAGCGACGCCATCGGGACGTGGAATTGACGCCTGCCGGTGCATGGTTTCTCAAGGAAGGCCGCTCTGTTATCAAAAAAATGCAGATCACCCGCCAGCAATGTCAGCAAATTGCCAACGGCTGGCGCGGGCAGTTGGCGATCGCGGTAGATAACATTGTCCGCCCGGATCGTACCCGACAGATGATCGTGGATTTCTATCGTCATTTTGATGATGTCGAACTGCTGGTTTTCCAGGAGGTGTTTAACGGTGTCTGGGATGCGCTGTCCGATGGGCGCGTTGAGCTGGCAATCGGCGCCACGCAGGCGATTCCGGTGGGGGGACGCTATACCTTCCGCGACATGGGAATGCTGAGCTGGAGCTGCGTGGTGGCAAGCCATCATCCATTGGCGTCAATGCCCGGACCGCTAAGCGACGACACGTTGCGCAACTGGCCGTCGCTGGTGCGTGAAGACACGTCGCGTACGCTTCCTAAGCGTATTACCTGGCTGCTGGATAACCAAAAGCGCGTTGTGGTGCCTGACTGGGAATCTTCTGCTACTTGTTTATCTGCAGGTTTGTGCGTGGGCATGGTACCGACGCATTTTGCCAAACCGTGGATCGATAGCGGCAAATGGGTCGCGCTACAGCTGGAGAATCCATTTCCTGATGCCGCATGCTGCCTGACATGGCAACAGAACGATACGTCGCCGGCATTGAGCTGGCTGCTGGACTATTTAGGGGATAGTGAAACGCTGAATAAGGAATGGCTGCGGGAGCCCGATGAGGCTCCCGCACAACAGTCTTAACGACGGTAATCGCGGAACGGGCCGTCGGCAACGGAGCGGCGTTCTACCAGGCGCGGATGAACCTCGATAGACTGCGACTCTTCACGTTTATTCACGATACGGTCTAACAGCATGTTGAAGGCCGTTTCCCCCAGTGAATCTTTAGGCTGGTGAATGGTCGTCAGAGCCGGCGTGAAGAAGCGGGCGTTGCGCACGTTGTCGTAACCGATGAGCGAAACATCCTGCGGTACGCGCAGTCCCATCTCGTCAGCGGCGCACAGCGCACCCATCGCCATGATATCGCCACCGCAGAAGACGGCAGTCGGACGATGCGACTGTGACAGAATTTGCTGCATGGCGCGATAGCCGGATTCAGGCTCAAAATCGCCCTGCACAATCCAGTTTTCAGGAACTTTAATCAGCGCTTCTTCCATCGCTTTCATAAAGCCTGCCAGACGCCCGGCTCCGGTATTACGCTCCATTGGTCCTGGGATCACGCCAATCTCACGATGACCGCGTTCTACCAGATACCGACCCGCCATGTAACCGCCTTCGAAGGCGTTATCAATGACCGTATCGGTAAAGTCGGCTTTAGCTTCGCCCCAGTCCATGACGACCATCGGAATATGGCGGTACTCTTCGAGCATCGAAAGCAGCGACTCCGGATACTCAGAACACATCACCAGCAGACCATCAACGCGCTTTTGCGCCATCATCGACAGATAAGCCTGCTGTTTTTCGAGGCTGTTCCATGCGTTACCCAGAATCAGGGTATAGCCTTTCTGGAAACAGTTTTTCTCAACGGCTTCGATAATTTCAGCGAAATAGGCCGCTTCGCTGCTGGTGGCCAGCAAGCCAATAGACTTGGTGTGATTCACCTTCAGGCTGCGCGCCACGGCGCTCGGAGAATAGTGCAGCTCTTTGATCGCCGCCCAGACAGCATTACGCGTTTCTTCCGCGACAAAGCGCGTCTTGTTAATTACGTGTGATACGGTTGTAGTGGAAACGTTTGCTCGCTTCGCTACATCTTTAATTGTTGCCATTACATCTCACTCCAGACCATATCCTAAGCTCCTGAGAATACTCCAGGTAAACGTTTGCCTTAACACACCCTTAGCGCAACGTAAGGGTTGCGGCACGCCGGGAAAACGACACGGAACGTCAGGAAGGGGTCAATGGCCGGTACGCTAATCAAGTAAGCGTGGAATTTTGTCTGATCTTAACGAAAAGGGGAAGAGTTAAAAGCAGTTATCAATATAAATCGTGAGAGATTTTTGCTTTCAAGTGTGTAAAAATGCGCAATATCACTTTTTGTGTGGGAATAAAAAGGAGAAAACTTGATGAGCACCGATCTGAAATTTTCGTTAGTGACTACCATTATTGTTCTGGGTTTGATCGTCGCGGGTGGCCTGACCGCAGCGCTGCATTGATTTCCCCCGAGGGAGTTCGCTCTCCCTCATCCTTTCCGCTTGCCTTTCCCGTCGATTGTTTGCGAATAAGCAAAAGTCTTTTGCAATTTTGTTAACTTTATTAATTTTGCGATCAATGTCATGCTTTTGACTCTTATTTTATGTCGCGCCCCGGCTCGACGTTACGGAGTTGAAATATGAAACTCAATTATCCTTTACTGGCGCTGGCGATCGGCGCGTTTGGCATTGGCACCACTGAATTTTCGCCAATGGGATTATTGCCCGTCATTGCCAAAGGTGTGGATGTCTCGATTCCCGCGGCCGGAATGTTAATCAGCGCGTATGCGGTTGGGGTGATGGTGGGGGCTCCGCTGATGACATTACTGCTGTCCCATCGTGCGCGACGTAATGCGTTGATATTCCTGATGGCGATTTTCACGCTGGGCAACGTGCTTTCGGCTATCTCGCCGGATTACACCACCCTGATGTTATCGCGTATTTTGACCAGTCTGAACCATGGGGCATTTTTTGGTCTTGGCTCCGTTGTCGCTGCAAGCGTAGTACCCAAACATAAGCAGGCCAGCGCCGTGGCAACCATGTTTATGGGGTTGACCATTGCCAATATTGGTGGCGTTCCTGCGGCGACCTGGCTTGGTGAAACCATCGGCTGGCGTATGTCGTTTATGGCAACGGCGGGTCTGGGCGTCATCGCCATGGTCAGCCTGTTCTTCTCATTACCCAAAGGTGGGGCGGGAGAGCGACCGGACGTCCGTAGCGAACTGGCGGTACTTATGCGTCCGCAGGTGCTGTCGGCGCTGCTGACGACCGTTCTGGGAGCCGGGGCGATGTTCACGCTTTATACCTATATCTCGCCAGTGTTACATACGATCACCCATGCCACACCGGCGTTTGTGACCGGTATGCTGGTGCTGATTGGCGTTGGCTTCTCAATCGGTAACTATCTTGGTGGCAAACTGGCTGACCGTTCCGTCAACGGTACGCTGAAAGGCTTTTTGCTGCTGCTGATGGTTATTATGCTGGCCATTCCTTTCCTGGCGCGTAATGAGCTGGGTGCGGCAGTTAGTATGGTGGTCTGGGGGGCAGCGACGTTTGCGGTCGTTCCGCCGTTGCAGATGCGCGTGATGCGCGTTGCCAGCGAAGCGCCTGGATTATCATCGTCAGTCAACATTGGCGCGTTTAATCTGGGGAATGCTCTGGGTGCCGCAGCCGGTGGGGCGGTGATTTCCGGTGGGTTGGGCTATAGCTTTGTTCCGGTGATGGGGGCAATTGTGGCAGGACTTGCGCTACTGCTGGTCTTTATCTCGGCGCGCAAACAGCCTGAAGAGGCGTTCACTACCGCGAATTAATGCTAAAACGCAGAAGGGTTCTCCTTCTGCGTCATCTTTTTTATGCTGCGAAGTTCTTCGCAACAAATTCCCAGTTCACCAGCGCCCAGAAGTTTTCCAGGTAGCCAGGACGGGCATTGCGATAATCGATGTAGTAGGCGTGTTCCCACACGTCAACGGTCATCAGCGGCGTCGCGTCGGTGGTCAGCGGTGTACCTGCATTGGAGGTGGAAACGATAGCCAGTTTGCCATCCGTTCCTTTTACCAGCCAGGTCCAGCCAGAACCGAAGTTTTTAATAGCGGCATCGGTGAACTGCGCTTTGAAATCCGCAAAGCTGCCAAAGGAGGCGGCAATTGCTTCGGCCAGTTTACCGGTAGGTTCGCCACCTGCGTTCGGTGCCAGGCAGTTCCAGTAGAACGTGTGGTTCCATACCTGTGCTGCGTTATTGAATACACCGCCTTCAGAGCTACGTACGATCTCTTCCAGTGATTTGCCTTCAAACGCCGTGCCTTTAATCAGGTTGTTCAGATTAGTCACGTAAGTTTGATGATGTTTGCCATAGTGATATTCCAGCGTTTCGGCAGAAATGTGCGGTGCCAGAGCATCTTTGGCATACGGTAATGCAGGTAATTCAAACGACATTGCTTCTCTCCTTATTATTTATATTGAGTACACACAATAGCCTCATTGTGAGTAAGGATAGGGTAGCAAATTGAAAGGTTATGCAAAAGAAGAACTTACCCTACAGCATGTCCTGTAGGGTAAGTTTTTAACGAATTGTTTTTGGCGTCATTACCCGACGAGCGCCCACATAGTGGCGCTGCCAGTAATCTTCACTCAGAGAGGTGATTTGAATTTCCTGGCCGCTGCGCGGTGACTGAATAAACTTACCGTTGCCAACATAAACGCCAACGTGATCGGCAGTTCCACGCCCCTGGGTACGGAAAAATACCAGATCGCCATTTTTCAGTTCGCCACGTTCAATCGGCGCAGCATCGCGCAGATGATACATTTCGTTCGCTGTACGTGGAATGCGGAATTTCACCAGATCTTTATAGGCGTAATAGACCAGACCGCTGCAGTCAAACCCGGTTCTTGGTGAGGTGCCGCCCCAGCGATAAGGCTTGCCGATTTGGTTCATCAGCGTGGACATGGCGGTTTTAGTGGCTTTCTGCACTTTCACTTTATGCGCGTCAGCCAGCGTCGTTGGTACGGTGGTTTTCACTTTTACACAGCGCGGCTTATGACCTTTGCGCGGCGTGCATTTTTCAGTCCAGGTAACGGCAGCGGTTTGTGCTGCGGTGTTTTTACCACGACGGTTTGCCGTTTTAGTCGACTTTGCCGGAGCGGCAGTGCGATGTTTAGAAGAGGAAGCGGTTTTGGTGCTGGTTTTGCTGGTGGTTTTTGTCGCCGTTTTCTTGCTGGTTTTTGTTGTTTTTTGGCTGGTTGTTGCGCTTTTCTTTTTATCTACCGTTTTGATGGTGTGGGAATGGGTAGGTGTCGTCCTGGCCTGCTTGGAAGCATGAGCCATGGGCGTAAAGGGCAGTGTAGTAAAAAGTAAAGCACAGAGCGTGATCGAGATTCGGTTTATCCGCGCCACTGAGCAATCCTCTGGTAAGGCAGGTCTATCATGCCTGCGTGTGATTTTCAAAACTTGATGATTCTAATCTATAGAAAGAGGGAAAGTTAATAGCTTTTTTGTTTAAAACTACGTTTCGTAACCGACCGCAAAAAAAATCAGCAATTAAAGTTGGCGTTGGTGAACGAATAATCAAATCCACAGGCTTTAAAGGGATAAGTGAGATTGTGAATGCAACTTTTGGCGTCAGGGGATAAAATAATAACGCGTAATGAAAATGTTATTTTCCGTTGCCTGTCTGACCCGCTACAATGTCAGACTACTGCCGTAAAAGAAGTTTAAGGAAGCAAGATAATGAGCACCACTATCGAAAAAATCCAGCGCCAGATCGCTGAAAACCCGATTCTCCTGTACATGAAAGGTTCCCCTAAACTGCCAAGCTGCGGTTTCTCCGCTCAGGCTGTGCAGGCGCTGTCCGCCTGTGGTGAACGCTTTGCTTATGTTGATATTCTGCAGAACCCGGATATTCGCGCCGAGCTGCCGAAATACGCAAACTGGCCAACCTTCCCGCAGCTGTGGGTTGATGGTGAGCTGGTTGGCGGCTGTGACATTTTGATCGAAATGTACCAGCGCGGTGAGTTGCAGCAGCTGATTAAAGAAACAGCGGCGAAATACAAAACCGAAGAGCCGGACGCTGAATAATATCAGCGTAAATAAAAAAGCGACCTCGTGATGGTCGCTTTTTTTATCGGTCCGTTATGCCTCTTCAGGCACGGGAAGAGGCCAGCCGCCGAGACGTTTCCAGCGGTTAACAATTTCGCAAAACAGCACGGCCGTCCGTTCGGTGTCATACAGCGCCGAGTGCGCCTGAGTCCCGTCAAATTCCATTCCTGCCGCCAGGCACGCTTTCGATAACACAGTTTGCCCCAGAGACAGGCCGCTTAAGGCCGCAGTATCAAAGGTGACGAACGGATGAAATGGATTACGTTTGAGCGAGGCGCGTTCTGCTGCGGCCATCATAAAACTGTGGTCGAACGTAGCGTTATGCGCCACCATGATCGCCCGATTGCAGCCGCTGTCTTTAATGCCTTTACGCACCATTTTAAAGATGGCATGCAGAGCGTCATATTCGCTGACCGCGCCGCGTAGCGGATTGTTAGGGTCAATTCCGTTAAAGGCGAGGGCTTCCGGCTGCAAATTCGCGCCTTCAAATGGCTCTACGTGGAAATGTAACGTCGTGTCCGGCATCAGCCAGCCTTGTTCATCCATTTTCAGTGTGATGGCTGCGATCTCAAGCAGCGCATCGGTTTTGGCATTGAACCCTGCGGTTTCGACATCAATGACGACAGGATAAAAACCACGAAAACGGTCACACAGACCGGAAAGTTGAGCGTTATCGGACATCTGGGTCTCTTAATACGGGAAAATTGCAGCGCGTATTATGGCAAAATGATGAGTATAAAACTACGGGCACAGACGATCTGCGCCCGTGGGGAGGTTAGTCGCCCAGGCCGCGCCCGGCGTCTTTCTCTTCGATCAGTTCAATTTTGTAACCGTCTGGATCTTCAACGAATGCGATTACGGTTGTGCCGCCTTTTACCGGACCGGCTTCACGCGTGACGTTACCGCCATTCTGACGAATACGTTCACAGGCTTCGGCTGCGTTATCTACGCTCAGGGCGATATGGCCGTAGGCAGTGCCCAGCTCATACTTGTCGACACCCCAGTTATAGGTCAGTTCGATCACGGCTTCGCTGGTTTCAGGGCCGTAGCCGACAAAGGCCAGGGAGTATTTGTATTCAGGGTTTTCGCTGGTACGCAGCAGCTTCATGCCCAGCACGTTGGTATAAAACTCGATGGAACGCTGCAGGTCACCCACGCGCAGCATGGTATGAAGTAAACGCATCTTTTTCCCCTTCGAAAATGGCTAATACATTCAAAATGTTGTTTTAGTATAGCGGCGTTGTTACGCCGCTATCAATGGCAGAACGGAGTTTGTGACGTTAGAGGGTAGGATAATCGGTGTAACCTTCCGCGCCGCCGCCGTAGAAGCTTTCGGCACGTTGCGGATTCAGCTCCGCTTTACGCTGCAGGCGCGCAACCAGATCCGGGTTAGCGATATAGGCGCGACCAAAAGCAACGGCGTCGATCAGGCCTTTCTCGATCAGTGCTTCTGCTTTTTCAGGTGTGTAGGCACCCGCACCAATGATCGGACCGTGGAAACGCGCACGAACTTTTTCGCGAAACGCATCGGAATACGGCTCGCCGCCAGCCCAGTCCGGCTCAGACATATGCAGGTAAGCGATTCCGCGCTTGCCCAGTTGTTCAATCAGATACAGCGCATCGGCTTCTTCGTTCGGCCCGTTGTCAACGTTCTGGAATGAGCCAATCGGAGATACGCGAATACCAATGCGATCGGCACCCCATTCTTTAATACCGGCATCGACAACTTCCAGCACCAGACGTGCACGATTTTCGACGCTGCCGCCGTACTGATCGGTACGCTGGTTAGACGTTGGCGACAGGAACTGGTGCAGCAGATAGCCGTGAGCGGAGTGCAGTTCAACCATGTCGAAACCCGCTTCGCGCGCGTTGGCAATCGCCTGACGGAAGTCATTAACGATGCCAGGAATTTCTTCAGTTTCCAGCGCACGCGGCATTGAGGTATCCGCACGCGTTGCCAGACCATTTTCATCACGCAGCGAGGTCCGGGTACCGGCGCTAATCGCGGAAGGTGCGACCGGTGCCTGACCGTTGGGCTGCAGACTGGCGTGAGAGATGCGCCCGGTATGCCACAACTGGACCGCAATATGACCTTGCTCCGCATGTACGGCAGCGGTGATTTTTTTCCATGCGGCAATTTGCGCTTCGCTGTGTAAGCCGGGTGCCCCCGCATAGCCTTTCGCCTGCGCGGAAATCTGTGTAGCTTCACTGATGATAAGACCCGCGCTGGCGCGTTGACGGTAATACTCGGCCATCAGCGGAGTAGGGATGTCGCCAGGCTCAATGCTGCGCAGACGCGTCAGTGGCGCCATGAATACGCGGTTTGCTGCCGTAATAGCACCCACTTTCAGTGGGGAAAAAAGTTTTTCAGATGACATATGGCACTCCTGAATAGACCGGTCGTCTAGTAATAAAAGAAATAAAAACGCCTGTTAAACGGCAGGCGTAGTAATGATGGTTTTAACGTGCGCCAGCGCATTTTCCAGCGGGGTGGCGCTACGAGAAATCTTGGCCTGCAGGTTGGCGCCCAGCCACAGCGCATACAATACCTGCGCCTGCTGTAACGGCTCGCCAACAAAGGACAGACAATGATTTGCCTGACCTTTCTCCAGCGCCTGCGCTAACAGCGCAATAATGTGCCGCGCGCCTTTATCCATCGCCGTGCGCATATCTTCTGACAGATCGCACACTTCGGCAGACAGTTTTACGGTTAAACAACCGCTGATAATACCGTGCTGGCTAAACTGGTTCAGGGTTTCCTGATAGTAGGCCAGAATGCGGTCGCGATAGTTTCCTGCCCCCGTATCAAAGTGCGTAGCCAGTCGCTGATGATAGGCCGCATAGTGGCGTTCCAGCATCGCAACACCGAACGCTTCTTTAGAGCGAAAATAGTGATAAAACGAACCTTTGGGGACTTCAGCGGTTTTCAGTAGTTCGCTTAAGCCCATACCGGTGAAGCCGCGCTGCATACACAGCAGTTCGCCAGTCGCCAGCAGATGTTCGCGCGTATCGTGTTCAGTGATTTTGTTCATGGGAAGGAGTGTAATAGACCAGTCGGTCTAATGCAATAGCGCTTGCGAGAAATTCAGTTAACGTCTTCAATAGGTATATCAATCTTACGAAAGGAGGGGATGTGGCCGAACAGCTGGAGTTTTTCCCCGTCCAGAGCCCATGCCGTGGAATATGTCAGTCTGACGAGCGCGGTTTTTGCCGCGGCTGTTTTCGCAGTCGGGATGAGCGTTTTAACTGGCAAAAGATGAGCGATGCCGAAAAGCAGGAAGTGCTACGGCTTTGTCGTCAGCGCCTGATGCGTAAATTACGAGCAAACAAAGCCAACCCTTCGGAAGAACCGCAACAACCTTCACTCTTTTAAAAGCGTAATTGCGTATACTCGATGCACATTCACTTATAAGGAAGCTGCTATGGTTCAGCGTATTACTATTGCGCCGCAAGGTCCGGAATTTTCTCGCTTTGTAATGGGGTATTGGCGCCTGATGGACTGGAATATGTCCGCGCGCCAGCTAGTCAGCTTTATTGAAGAACATCTGGACCTGGGCGTTACCACCGTCGATCACGCCGATATTTACGGCGGATACCAGTGTGAAGCGGCGTTTGGTGAGGCACTGAAGCTGGCTCCGCATCTGCGTGAAAAAATGCAGATTGTTACCAAGTGCGGGATCGCCACGACGGCGCGCACGGAAAATGCGCTGGGTCATTACATCACCGACAGCGCGCATATCATTGCCAGTGCGGAAGCATCGTTGAAGTTACTGGCGACCGATCATATTGATTTGCTGCTCATCCACCGTCCCGATCCGCTCATGGATGCGGACGACGTCGCCGACGCGTTCAAAAAATTGCACCATAGCGGAAAAGTGCGTCACTTTGGCGTATCTAACTTCACCCCGGCACAGTTCTCACTGCTGCAATCGCGTCTGCCGTTCACGCTGGCGACTAACCAGGTTGAGATCTCACCGGTACATCAGCCGCTCCTGCTGGATGGTACTTTAGATCAACTGCAACAACTGCGCATTCGTCCGATGGCCTGGTCCTGCCTCGGCGGTGGTCGTCTGTTTAATGACGATGCGTTCCAGCCATTACGTAATGAACTTGCCACAATCGCAGAAGAGTTAAACGCGCAGTCCATTGAGCAGGTGGTGTACGCCTGGATTTTACGTCTGCCGTCTCAGCCGTTGCCGATTATTGGCTCAGGGAAGATAGAGCGCGTACGCGCTGCCGTTGAGTCTGAGTCATTGAACATGTCTCGCCAGCAGTGGTTCCGTATTCGCAAAGCCGCGCTGGGTTACGACGTACCGTAATCGCGTTTTTGACGCTTCTCCGTTCAAATTTGTGTCACTGGTTTACACTTATCAATCAGACACCTTTCGGACGGAGGTCTTATGAAGCGTTTGAGTTTGGCCATTATTACTCTACTCGCCTGTGCAGGTGCGCAGGCTGCTAGTGAAGAAAAAGTGACGATGAATCTGGTAACGTCGCAAGGCGTCGGCCAGGCGATTGGTACGGTCACTATTGCTGAAACCGGGAAAGGGCTGGAGTTTACGCCCGATCTGAAAGCGCTGCCGCCGGGTGAACATGGCTTCCATGTCCATGCGAATGGCAGTTGCCAACCGGCGATTAAAGAAGGAAAAGCCTCAGCCGCGGAATCGGCTGGAGGCCATTATGATCCGCACCAAACCGGCAAGCACGAAGGCCCCGAAGGCGCAGGCCACATGGGTGACCTGCCGCTGCTGGTGGTGAATAACGACGGTAACGCCACAACACCGGTCATTGCGCCGCGGCTGAAAACGCTCGATGAGGTTAAAGGCAAAGCGCTGATGATCCATGTCGGTGGCGATAATATGTCCGATCAACCAAAACCGCTTGGCGGTGGTGGCGCGCGCTACGCCTGTGGCGTTATCAAATAATCAATTGCCTAGCGTACCCGGCGGAGGCGCCTGTTCGAGCTGAGAAAGCGAGCAGTGTAGTCGCCAGATAAGCGCCGACAGTTCCTGCGCCGCAGGTTGATGATGGTGGGCGAGCGTGTCGCAAATACGCTGTAGCTCACTCAGCGTGGCATTCAGCGGTCGTTGCTGAACGCCGCGCTCACTCATTACGTCGCGAAGCAGCGAAATACACACGTCTCTGACGCGAGCCAGAGGATCTGAACGTACCTCCCAGGTGCGCAGTTGCCACACCACGTGCGAGCAGTTCAGCAAGACAACCCCCCAACGCAATAGCCAGCGTCGCGCCAGTGCATCCTGACTGTTGCTGAGTTGGCTGACGTGATGATAGGTCAGCGACTCAAATTCGTTTTCACTGAGTGAGGGATGTCGGCTGAGCTGATCGACAAAATCCCGGCGCAGGGCGCGAATATGGCGGCGACCTTTCCGCGCATCCGATCCGGGCCGCAGAATGGCGAATGCCAGCCACGATAGCGCCACGCCGGTGATTTTCGCCATATTGTCATTCAGGAAATCAGCAAAATCATAAACCGGCGGATTAGTCACCGCGATAAACGATCCCATAAACACGATTAGCTGTCCCCAAAGACCCGCCAGCGCGGGCATTTGCAGCTTCAGGAGTTGCATGGTAGCGAGCAGCGGGAAGAGAAACAGAATGAATTGCCAGAGGTCAGAGATTTGCACCATCAGGCCAAACTTAACCACAAAGCTAAACAGCGACAGCAGAACCAGCGTGCGCATCAGCAAAGAAAGTGACTTGAACGGCGTGGCTACGGCGGAATAGAGCACGCTGCTGATGGCCGCGAGCGTTAGTGCGCCAGAGCCTGATTCCCATTGCGCGCCAATGCTCCATGCGCCGATAAGCATCAGGGTACAGAACGTACGCAATCCGCTCCAGAGTGCTTCCGCATTATCGGTATGACGGGCAAGTCCTGGCGTGCGGGCGATAGTAATAAGCTCGGCGGTAACGCCATTTTCCAGTAAATGCAGATAATGACTGCTGCGTAAGTACAGCCGACAAAAATAACGCAGTCGTTGCCAGAAGGCGACGTGCCGATAGTCGCGTGCATCGAGAGGACGCAGGGGGGCGATAATACGTGCGACGGTGTAGGTGTCGGTATTGGATTTGACCAGCTCGCTGAGCAGTTGTTCGATGATTTGCCGGGTATTAGCCGGGGGATTGGGCCAGTTCAGTAGCATCCTGCGCAGACTGGATATCACGCTGGTCATACGTAACTGCTGATGCAACAGCGAATTGAGCAACGCATTTTGACGGCGAAAACGGTAGTGACTCCAGAACGCCTGAATACGCAGCAGGTTCATGGTCAGAATCTGACCGATAACACCTTCATGGGCTGTGCGAATTGCATCCGTTGTCTCCGGTTGCCAGAGTAAGCTGGCATGCTCCAGTAAACGCGAATGCATGTTTTTCAGCGCGGTAAGCAATGTGGTGCCATCGGAGGTGCTGGGGAGGATCATCATCATCATGCCGCCGCACAGGATACCGACGATGACCTCGCATACGCGGGCCTGAGCAATATCCCACAACTGCGTAATCTCTATGGTATTGACCATGGGAAAAGCAATGATCGCCGCCGTATAACCAGCCAGTTGAAAGGAGTAGGCGACGTTATTGGTGAAGTGCGCGCAGGCCCAGGTACAAAAACCGATCCACACTGACATGCTCAGCAAAAACAACCACGGCTCATTGAGGGTATGACCGGCAATAATCAACGCGGCGGTGGCGCCCAGTAAGCTACCCGCAACACGACCCAGACTTTTGCTGATAACCCCGCCGACGGTGGGAAAGCTGACCACTGCCGCCGAGGTCATCGCCCAGTAGGGCTCATCCAGATTCAGGTAATAGGCGAACGTTAACGCCAGACACATCGCAATGGTATTTCGCAACGCATAACGCCACTGCGCTACCGTGGCTTTAAACCACGGCCAATGGCCTGGCATCAGGTGGGACAGTTTCATTTACGCTGGCCGATAGACACGCTGCAGGTCGTACCAGAAACCAGAGTGACATCCTGCGGCAGAGCGTCGAATTCGATGCGGACCGGAACGCGTTGGGCCAGACGCACCCACGGCACATTGGGTTTGATGTCGGGAATCAGGCCGGAATCGCTTTCCACACTTTGGTCGTAGATGGCGCGACCAATACTGGATACGTGACCCTGTAACTTTATGTTGCCGCTGTAGAGCGTGATAACCGCAGGAGCACCTTCACGAATGTGGCGCAACTTGGTTTCTTCAAAATACCCCATCACATAGAAAGAGTGGCTGTCGACAAGGGCAAACAGGGGCTTACCGGTTGAGGCGTAGTCTCCAGTACGAGTTGAAAGGTTGGTGACCCAGCCCGCTACGGGCGCTTTGACCACCGTCTGCGTCAGTTGCCACTGTGCCTGGCGCAGACTGGCCTCGGCTGCTTCAACGCTGGCCTGCATGGCTTTCACGTTGAGGTTAGCAGTATCCAGATCTTCGGCTGAGATATAATTTTGCGATAAATGACGGCGGCGGTTGGCTTCGTTATTGGCTTTCGCCAGATCGGACTGTGCCTTCGCCAGCTGCGCTTGCGCATTTAGTTCAGCAATGTGAAACGGCGTCTTATCGATGATAAAAAGGACATCGCCTTTGTTCACAAACTGGTTATCTTTTATATTGAGTTCGCTAATGCTGCCTGAGACCTGCGGCGTGATGCTGACCTGCTCAGCTCGCACTTTGCCATCACGTGTCCAGGGCGATTGCATATAGTAATTCCACATCCACCATCCGGCGAAAACTGCGATGGCAGCGACTATAATGGTGGAGAAGTATTTAATGGTTTTAAGCGACATAATCACCACACAATCAGCATTACAAAGGCCAGACATACGCAAAGCGTAAAGAGTGACAGATCCATTAACAGGGGATGCCAGATTTCGCCGGAGTAAATCCAGTCGCGCAGGAGGCGATGAACAACCAGCCAGAGAATAAATCCTGCTACAAACGCCTTGAAAACAGGAGGGAAGTAGACAGATGCTCCGATCATTAAATCTTGTAGGGGCAATCCTGTTGCATTAAACATAAACTTCACGGGCAAAATCCTTGGCGGAAGAGAGCATTGCTATAGGTTTAGCAAAAAAGAGACAATGAGTCTCTGTAACGCATAATGTCTGAAAAAATGTCAGCCGGTAAGCAAATTTGGCAATACATTTGTTTTGGGAATACAAATGCTGCACACTATTCTAAAATCAGCACAATAACTTAGCAAGCTAATTATAAGGAGATGAAATTGGAATCGCCATTAGGTTCTGATCTGGCACGGTTGGTGCGCATTTGGCGTGCTCTGATTGACCATCGCCTGAAACCTCTGGAGTTGACGCAGACGCATTGGGTTACGCTGCACAACATTCATCAATTGCCGCCTGATCAATCGCAGATTCAGTTGGCTAAAGCGATTGGCATCGAGCAGCCTTCGTTGGTACGCACGCTTGACCAGCTGGAAGAAAAGGGACTCATTTCACGACAGACTTGCGCCAGCGATCGTCGGGCAAAGAGAATTAAACTGACAGAAAAAGCAGAGCCGCTGATTGCAGATATGGAAGCGGTTATCAACAAGACGCGTGGAGAAATTTTGGAAGGGATTTCAGCTGAGGAAATTGATCTGCTGATTAAACTGGTCGCCAGACTGGAACACAATATTATTGAACTGCAGTCACAGGGCTGAAACGATAAGATGACGTGTGGCCAGAGCCTGACCACACGTGAATTCGATTAGCGTGGAGACACGGTAACCTGGCTGCCGTTGTTAGCCATAACAACGCGCTGGCCAGCTGAGAACTTGGTCGCACCCTGTTTCTGAACCACCATGATGGTATTACCGTCGTCCTTACGGATTTCCAGTTCTACACCCTGGGTTTTATTCATCGCACCTTGTACGCCTTGACCCGCTACGCCACCGGCAACTGCGCCAGCCGCCGTGGCTAATGAACGACCCGTACCGCCGCCGACGGTGTTACCCAGGAACCCGCCGAGTACCGCACCACCAATTGCGCCAATCACGTTTGCGTCATCGCCACCCTGGATTTGCACCGGACGAACATGAACAATTGTACCATAGGTAACGTTCTGAACTTGTTTCGCTTCGGATGCGGTGTATACGTCGCCTGAAAGGCTATCATTGTTAACGCAGCCCGCCAAAGACACACCCATTAATGCAACAATCAGCACACGTTTAATCATTTACAAATCTCCTTTAACACCACGAAACGCTAATAAAGCACCCTTCATGGCTAAATTATATGGCACTTGTGAGCCTAAGGTCACATGTTCTACTGGAACAATATGAAAATCTTAACCGAAATCGGATATACCGAGTATAAACGAATCATTCATATAATTGATGTAATAAAGCGTCCATTGTAATGATTAGCCCTCAAAAATCATTAAGGAAGCATGGCATTAGTCGGCACTTTATGGTTGAGTGTCAAGGCTAATTTGCTTAAAAGGATGACATATGAAATCGGGCCGTTTTATCGGTGTAATGTCTGGAACCAGCCTTGATGGTGTCGATGTTGTGCTGGCGACAATAGATGAAACGATGGTTGCGCAACAGGCGAGTCTGACCTGGCCTATTCCTCTCCATATAAAGCAGGCGATCCTGGATATCTGCCAGGGGCAGCAGCTTACGCTATCGCAGTTTGGCCAACTCGACGCACAGCTCGGTTATCTGTTTGCCGAGGCGGTGAATGCACTGTTGGCACAGGAAAAATTGAAACCGCAGGAGATCGTTGCGATTGGCTGTCATGGGCAAACCGTGTGGCATGAACCGACGGGAATCGCGCCGCACACGCTGCAAATTGGCGACAGCAATCAAATCGTCGCGCGTACCGGGATAACGGTGATCGGCGATTTTCGTCGCCGCGATATCGCTCTCGGCGGGCAGGGCGCGCCGTTGGTTCCCGCTTTTCATCAGGCGCTGTTGGCTCATCCAACGGAGCGGCGGATGGTGCTAAACATCGGCGGAATTGCCAATCTGTCTCTGCTTATCCCACAGCAACCCGTTCGCGGTTACGACACCGGGCCGGGCAATATGCTGATGGATGCCTGGATCTGGCGGCAATGCGGCCAACCCTACGACAAAGATGCGCAGTGGGCCACATCGGGAACGGTGATCCTGCCTTTACTGCAAAATATGCTTAACGATCCTTATTTTTCTGCGCCTGCGCCGAAAAGCACTGGCCGCGAGTATTTCAATTATGGCTGGATAGAACGTCATATGGCGCAGTTCCCGGGAATAAGCCCGCGGGATGTGCAGGCGACGCTTGCCGAACTGACGGCCGTGACCATTTCCGAGCAGGTCTTGCTAAGCGGAGGCTGTGAACGGCTAATGGTATGCGGCGGCGGCAGCCGTAATCCGCTACTGATGATGCGTCTGGCGGCATTATTGCCAGGGACAGAGGTCACTTCAACCGATGAATCTGGGATCAGCGGCGATGATATGGAGGCCCTGGCTTTTGCCTGGCTGGCGTGGCGAACGCTGGCGGGATTACCGGGAAATCTGCCTTCTGTGACCGGCGCATCAGAACCGAGCGTTTTAGGGGCGATTTATCCTGCTAACCCACGAACTCAGAGTTAACTGAAATTATTCAGCGCCATATGTCGATAAACTAGGGATATTAGGGAGGGTGCCATTACCCTCCAGGACCAGGAAAGTCTTCAGGATATGGCTATGAAAAAACTGTTGTTAGTGTGTCTGCCGGTACTGCTTAGCGGGTGCAGCGTGTACAACCAATTTGTCGAGCGTATGCAAACGGATACGCTTGAATACCGCTGTGACGAAAAACCGCTTACAGTGAAGCTGAACAATACCCGTCAGATGGCGAGTTTTGTTTATGATAATCAGCTATTGAACCTCAAACAGGGCGTGTCGGCATCAGGTGCTCGCTATACCGATGGTATTTACGTCTTCTGGTCTAAAGGCGACGAGGCAACGGTCTATAAACGAGACAGAATTGTGCTAAATAACTGTCAGTTACAGAACCCGAAGCGTTGAGATTTTCACCTGGGCGGCGCACAATAGCGTCACCCACTGACAATCCGTAGCCAACATCATGTCTGATAACGACGAATTGCAGCAAATCGCGCATTTGCGCCGTGAATACACGAAAGGCGGTCTCCGCCGCCGAGATCTTCCCGCCGAGCCCCTTGCGCTGTTCGAGCGCTGGCTGGGGCAAGCCTGTGACGCCAAACTGGCCGATCCCACTGCGATGGTCGTTGCTACCGTCGATGAAAACGGTCAGCCTTATCAGCGTATCGTGTTGCTCAAACATTATGATGACAAAGGGCTGGTGTTCTATACCAACCTCGGTAGCCGTAAGGCACATCAGATTGAGAAAAACCCACGCATCAGCCTCCTGTTTCCCTGGCATACGCTGGAACGGCAGGTGATGGTGATCGGCAAGGCTGAGCGCCTGTCCACGCTGGAAGTGGTGAAATATTTCCACAGTCGCCCACGTGATAGCCAGATTGGCGCCTGGGTCTCTAAGCAATCCAGTCGGATCTCCGCGCGCGGTATTCTGGAAAGCAAATTCCTCGAACTGAAGCAGAAGTTTCATCAAGGGGACGTTCCACTGCCCAGTTTCTGGGGAGGCTTTCGCGTGAGTATTGAGCAGATGGAGTTCTGGCAGGGTGGCGAAAACCGTCTGCACGATCGTTTTTTATACCAACGCGAAGATAACGCGTGGAAAATTGATCGCCTGGCCCCCTAAAGATGCAAAATTCTTGTTTTAAGCGCTGGTGCTGAACAATCCGGCGCTTTATTCTATGTTTCTTTCGCATCAGGCGAAAAGTCGTGTACCGGCTAAGGTGCAGTCGTTTTATACATGGAGATTTTGATGGCAAGCAGTAACTTGATTAAACAATTGCAAGAGCGGGGGCTGGTGGCCCAGGTGACGGACGAGGAAGCGTTAGCAGAGCGACTGGCGCAAGGCCCGATCGCGCTCTATTGCGGCTTCGATCCTACCGCTGACAGCTTGCATTTGGGGCATCTGGTTCCATTGTTATGCCTGAAACGCTTCCAGCAGGCAGGCCATAAACCTGTCGCACTGGTGGGCGGCGCAACCGGTCTGATTGGTGACCCGAGCTTTAAAGCCGCTGAGCGTAAACTGAATACCGAAGACACCGTGCAGGAGTGGGTGGATAAAATCCGCAAACAGGTTGCACCGTTCCTCGATTTCGACTGTGGCGACAACTCGGCGATTGCTGCGAACAACTATGACTGGTTTGGCAGTATGAATGTACTGACTTTCCTGCGTGATATCGGCAAACACTTCTCCGTTAACCAGATGATCAACAAAGAAGCGGTGAAGCAGCGTCTGAACCGTGACGATCAGGGGATCTCTTTTACCGAGTTTTCTTACAACCTGCTGCAGGGTTATGACTTTGCCTGCCTGAACAAACTGCACGGTGTTGCGCTGCAGATTGGCGGTTCTGACCAGTGGGGCAACATTACTTCGGGTATCGATTTGACCCGTCGCCTGCACCAGAACCAGGTGTTTGGTCTGACCGTTCCGTTGATCACTAAAGCTGACGGCACGAAATTCGGTAAAACGGAAGGCGGCGCTGTGTGGCTGGATCCGAAGAAAACCAGTCCGTACAAATTCTACCAGTTCTGGATCAACACCGCCGATGCGGATGTTTATCGCTTCCTGAAATTCTTCACCTTCATGGACATTGAAGAGATCAATGCGCTGGAAGAAGAAGATAAAAATAGCGGTAAAGCGCCGCGCGCCCAGTATGTTCTGGCTGAGCAAGTAACGCGTCTGGTTCACGGCGAAGAAGGGCTGGTAGCGGCAAAACGTATTACCGAAAGCTTGTTCAACGGTAATCTGAGCGACTTGAGCGAAGCGGATTTCGAACAGCTGGCGCAGGATGGCGTGCCGATGATCGAGATGGACAAAGGTGCCGATCTGATGCAGGCGCTGGTGGACTCCGAGCTGCAACCTTCTCGCGGCCAGGCACGTAAGACTATCGCGTCTAATGCGGTGACCATCAACGGTGAGAAGCAATCCGATCCGGAATATTTCTTCCAGGAGAGTGATATCCTGTTCGGGCGCTACACCTTACTGCGCCGTGGCAAGAAGAACTATTGTCTGATTTGCTGGAAGTAAGATTTAGTTAGCAGGGGCGTGGGAAACTACGCCCCTTTATTTTTTCAGGGTTGTGGTAAGTAAAATGAAGAATATCCTCGCCATCCAGTCCCACGTTGTTTTTGGTCATGCGGGCAACAGTGCAGCAGAATTTCCAATGCGTCGTCTTGGCGCAAATGTCTGGCCGCTGAATACCGTTCAGTTTTCTAACCACACACAGTACGGCAAATGGACCGGTTGCGTTATGCCGCCGAGTCATCTGACTGACATTGTCCAGGGTATTGCCGATATCGATAAACTCCAGACTTGTGACGCAGTACTGAGCGGCTATCTTGGCTCGGCTGAACAGGGCGAGCATATTCTGGGTATTGTACGCAAAGTAAAAGCGGCCAATCCGCAGGCGAAATATTTTTGTGACCCGGTGATGGGCCATCCGGAAAAAGGGTGTATCGTCGCGCCGGGCGTAGCGGAGTTTCATGTACGCCATGCGCTTCCGGCCAGCGATATTATCGCCCCGAATTTGGTTGAGCTCGAAATTCTGTGCGAGCATGCGGTGAATAATGTCAATGAGGCCGTGGCGGCAGCGCGTGAGCTCATAGCTCAGGGACCAGAAATTGTGCTGGTGAAGCATCTGGCTCGCGCGGGTATCAGCGCAGATCGTTTCGAGATGCTGTTAGTTACTGCTGAACAGGCATGGCATATCAGCCGACCGTTAGTCGATTTTGGCGCTCGTCAACCGGTTGGCGTGGGTGATGTCACCAGCGGCTTATTGTTGGTTAAACTGCTGCAGGGCGCGTCTTTACAGCAGGCGTTGGAGCACGTGACGGCGGCGGTGTACGAAGTGATGATTGCTACCAAAAAAATGCACGAGTATGAGCTGCAGGTTGTGGCTGCGCAGGATTGTATCGCGAAGCCTGAACACTACTTCAGCGCGACGCAGCTGTAAGCAATGCCCGATGGCGCTCACGCTTATCGGGCCTGCGTTTGGCTGTAGGCCGGGTAAGCGCAAGCGCTACCCGGCAACAACAATTAATTTAACCCTTCTGCTTTCAACGCCGCGGCAACCGCCGGACGTTCAGCCATACGCGCCATATACGCATCGATATTGCTTAATCCTGCCATATTCAGCTTAACCGCATAGGCCCAACGCAGCACGGTGAACAGATAGGCGTCCGCAATGCTGAAGCGCGAACCGCAGATCCATTGGTTATCTTGCAGCGCGTCGTTCACATACTGCATTTTTTTCTCCAGCAGCGCGCGAACGGTTGGCTTGAAGTCTTCCGGCGTATCGGGACGGAACAGTGGGGTAAAGCCTTTATGCAGTTCTGTCGCAATGTAGTTAAGCCATTCAATGGTTTTGTAACGGGAGAGGCTGCTGGTCGGGGCAAGGAGTTGACGGTCTGGAACGGTGTCCGCCAGGTATTGCATGATGGCGACGCCTTCGGTCAGTAGCGTACCGTCATCCAGCAGCAGCGCGGGAACTTGCCCTTTTGGGTTTACCGCGAAAAAATCATCGCCGTTTTCCAGACGCTTCTTCATCAGATCAACACCATCCAGCGTGAAATCTTTACCGCTCTCACGAAGTGTGATGTGGGAAGCAAGAGAACAAGCGCCCGGTTTGTAGAACAGTTTCATCGGTAACTCCTTTTGGCTGAGGTATATCGTATGGTAGTGCTAGCTCAGGCAAAAAAAAAGCCGCTAACACCAGTTAGCGGCCTGAAAAAGAGTTTCCCTGAGAATTACGCTGTTGCGGCCTTAGAGGCTTTCTCATTGACGTCATCGTCCTGAGTCATACGATTCAGTTTCGGTGCCGTCAACAGCATCAGAACAGCGATAACAGCCGTAGCAACACCAATCTGCAGGAACACACGACCGTAGACTTCAAGGGACATCAGCGGGTCAGTGACGTTCTCTGGTACAGCCATCATGTTGGCTACGTAACCACCGATGATGTTTGCACCGGCAGTGGTCAGGAACCAGCTACCCATGATGAAGCCCATCAAGCGTTGCGGAACCAACTGAGCCACCATTGCCAGACCCAGACCGGAGATCATCAGTTCACCGATACTTTGCAGACCGTAGCAGATGATCAGCCAGTTAACGGAAACGATGCCCGCATCGGTAGCGAATTTAGCACCCAGCGGTAGGATCAGGAACGCACCGGAACACAGCACCATACCAATCGCAAACTTGGTTGGCATCGGCAGGGTATCACCCATCTTGTTATAGATAGCGGCGAGGATTGGGCTACCAATGATGATCCAGAACGGGTTCAGTGCCTGGTACTGCTCAGGTTCGAAAGCAATGCCAAGAATAGAGTGCTCAACGTTACGAATCGCGAAGAAGTTCAGTGAGGTCGGCATCTGGCTGTACAGCACGAAGAAGATAATCGCTTCCAGCATCAGAATGAAGGCGACGATCATTTTACGACGCGCAGCACCGTGCATGGTGAATGCTTCTTTACCGAAGATAAACACGATACCCAGAGCAATGACGCCCAGAACCATACGAGCGATCTGCTGGTTGTGCAGCAACCAGGTTGCAATCGCGATCAGTACCACGACGCCAACAATAGTCAGCAACAGGTTACGGAAGTTGATCGGCTCAAAGTCAGGTTTAGAACCGTACTGTTTAACCCAGCGCTGACAGAATGCGAAGTTAACAACGGTAATCAGCATACCCACGACGCTCAGAGCGAACGCGGTGCTCCAGCCGTAATGCGCAGCCAACCACGGTGTTGCCAGCATAGAGAAGAATGAACCGATGTTGACGGACATGTAGTACATGGTAAATGCACCATCAAGACGCGGGTCATCTTTGGCATAGCAGGTAGAGAGCAGGGATGATGGGTTTGCTTTAAACAGGCCATTACCGACCGCGATGGCCGCCATGCCCATATAAACGATACCCGCATCGTGACCAGACCATGCTACCAACGCATAACCGATGGCCAGGACAACGGCACCCAGCATAATGACACGTTTTGTACCCAGAACTTTATCACCTAACCAGCCGCCAATAGCAACCAGACCGTACACCAGGGCGCTAAAGGACGAGAAAAGGGTGATGGAATCCGCTTCTGACATACCCAGTTGTTTAACCAGGTAGACGGCCATAATTCCTTGCAGGCCGTAATAACCAAAACGCTCCCACAGCTCAATAGAGAAAATGAGATAGAACGCTTTTGGTTGTTTGAAGGCGTTTAAACTCACGCTTTCTGTTGGTTTATTGTTTGCAGTAGACACTTTTACCTCTTTTTTTACATCCCATATCAACGGGGGTGTTCAGGCACGTGATGAGTCAAGTTCATCCGTCCGATTGTTATAGTGGGAGGGGAAACGGCAAGTAATGTTCACTATCTTGACCATTCAGACAAGTGGTTTGTAATAATCTGTTACATATATCATGACTGGTGAAATCGTCGGGACTGTGAAATGTTATCTAGCGTTAAATTTCTTCATTTGAAAAATGGCAGATTTTTACACTGTTTAATCAGGGTAAAAACCGCAATGTGGCGATATGTTCTGCTATTTGCGCTTGAATCCAGTGATATAGGCCATTATCTGAAAAATAGCCAGTGTAATGTTTTGTTTAGAAACTGTTCAGTTAGGTCATCTGATTGTCACTTTAACTAAAAAATAAATATTTTTTAACATTGTGTTATCTGGATGATCTGGATCACGTATAGATAGAAATTTCTTTTACTAAAAAAACGATTAACCTGCTCAGGTGTTAATTAACAAGAATATTGCATTAGATATGCGCGGTTGAACGGCATCATTGTCGGGAAAATAAACCCAGGGGAGTGCATAACTAATCGTTATGTTAGCGAGGGGCAAGCAGTATGCCCCGGCAGCATCAGATATCGACTTTCTCTTTGAATTCGCAAAGATCTTCGATAATGCAGGAACCGCAGCGCGGCTTTCTGGCTATACAGGTGTAGCGGCCATGAAGAATTAACCAGTGATGGCAATCGACTTTAAATTCACTGGGTACGACTTTCAGCAGCTTCTCTTCAACCTGCTCAACGTTTTTACCCGGGGCGAACTGGGTACGATTACAAACGCGAAAAATATGGGTATCTACGGCAATAGTGGGCCAGCCAAAGGCGGTATTTAACACCACATTAGCCGTCTTTCGCCCAACCCCGGGCAGGGCTTCTAATGCGGCCCGGTCTTCAGGCACTTCACCATTATGTTGCTCCAGCAGAATGCGGCAGGTTTTAATCACGTTCTCCGCTTTGCTGTTAAACAAACCGATTGTCTTGATGTAGGACTTAACCCCTTCAACGCCAAGCTCCAGCATCGCGGCTGGCGTATTGGCGATGGGGTAGAGCTTAGCCGTCGCTTTATTGACGCTGACATCGGTGGCCTGCGCGGAGAGCAAGACTGAAATCAGCAGTTCGAACGGCGATGTAAAATTTAGCTCGGTTGTTGGATGCGGATTGTTCTCACGCAGGCGCGTCAGTATTTCCAGCCGTTTTGCTTTGTTCATTACACATTCCCTGTTTCACCAGCCGGACTGTCCGTGACAGCCGCCTCGGCACGACGTTTCTTCATTTTCTCATCAATCAGATACTTAACTGCCAGCATCAGACCCAGGCCAATAAACGCGCCTGGTGGCAGCATGGCCAGCAGAAACGGCGTATCGGTATGAAAGATCTCAACGCGCAATACTTTGGCCCAGCTACCCAACAAACCGTCTGCGCCATCAAAGAGTGTACCGTTACCAATTATTTCACGTAGCGAGCCCAGAACAAACATGGCGCCAGTTGCGCCCATGCCGATGGAAAAACCATCGAGTGCGGATAGCGCAGGGCCTTTTTTGGCTGCGAAGGCTTCAGCGCGGCCAACAACAATACAGTTGGTCACAATCAGCGGGATAAAGATGCCCAGAGACTGATACAGGCCAAAAGCGTAGGCATTGATCAACATTTGCACCGCGCTCACCACGGAGGCGATGATCATGACATAAATCGGAATACGTATTTCAGGCGGTGTCCAGCGACGAAGGGCGGAAATCGTCAGGTTCGTCAGCGTCAGGACGAGCGTAGTCGCGAGTCCCAGGCCCAGCGCGTTAGTGGCGGTCGAGGTGACGGCCAACAGCGGACACATCCCGAGTAACTGCACAAGCGCGGAGTTATTTTTCCATAACCCTTGGACAATAACGTCTTTAATTTCGCTCATGGTTTATTCTCCACAGGCGCTAAGTTGAGGAAGTTGCGCGGGCAGCGTCTGCGCATACAAACCGGCGCGTTTTACTGCATTAACTACCGCACGCGGCGTAATGGTTGCGCCAGTAAACTGGTCAAAGTCGCCGCCGTCTTTTTTCACCGCCCAGTGAGCGTCGTTACCCGCAGCGATCGTTTTGCCGCTAAAGTGGGTGATCCAGTCGGACAGTCGCAGTTCGATTTTATCGCCCAGCCCTGGCGTTTCATGATGTTCGGTCACCCGCGTACCCAACACGGTACCCGAAAAATCGACACCAACCAGCAGTTGAATAGCCCCGGAATAACCATCTGGCGCCGTAGCTTCAAGAATTGCTGCAACGGGACGATCGTCCTGGCGGGCAATATACACTCGGTGAGTGCCTTTGCCCAACGCTTGCGCATCGACCAGATAACAACTTTCGGACAAGTTATTATTGTAGCGATCGCCTGGCAGAACCTGATCGAACAGCGTTTTTTGCTGCAGCGCGGCTTGTTCATCAATGGTGGACTTGGTTAATTGATTGATTGCCGCGGTTAACCCCGTCGAGCCCGCTGCAAACAGTGCCAGAGTAATACCGTGTTTACGAATCGTTTTCAGCATAGGGAGTCCTTAGCGATGTCCGTACACGCGAGGGCGGGTGTAATAATCAATCAGGGGAACCGTGATATTTGCCAGCAATACGGCAAAAGCCACGCCATCAGGATAACCGCCAAAACTGCGAATCAACCACACTAACAGGCCCGCAAGTGCGCCAAAAATCAGGCGACCACGGTTGGTAGTTGATGCTGTAACGGGATCGGTAAGAATAAAGAATGCTCCCAGCATGGTCGCGCCGGAAAGTAGGTGCAACTGGGGCGATGCCAGCGAATCTGGCGAGAAAATCCAGCCTAAAGTGGCACAAACGGCGAGCGACAGCAGGAAGCTAACCGGGATATGCCAGCGAATCGCTTTCTGCCATAGCAACACGACGCCGCCCACCAGCCAGGCAAGGTTAACCCACTGCCAGCCAGCGCCTGCAAGCATGCCGCTGTAGATTGGGTATTGCATCACCTGCTCAACAGTACGTCCCGCATGCAGCGAAGTCTTAAAGGTATCGAGAGGTGTTGCCTGACTGATACCATCAATACCCATACGCAGCGTGTTCATATCCCCGCCACTGGCGGTATGTCCGCTAAAGATAACGTTCAGGGCGTCAAAAAAACCAGGCACAGTCGCCGCAATTTCATGCGGCGGCAGCCAGCTTGTCATCTGTACCGGGAATGAAATCAGCAGCACCACGTAACCAATCATGGCGGGGTTAAACGGGTTCTGACCGAGGCCGCCATACAGCTGTTTAGCAATGATAACGGCGAATACCGTGCCTAAAACTACCATCCACCAGGGGGCGAGCGGGGGAATACTCACGGCCAGCAGTAACCCGGTGAGCAATGCGGAGTTGTCTTGTAAAATCGCGACAATGGGTTGTTTGCGCAGTTTAAGCACGCCCGCTTCGGCGGCGATAGCGCTGATGGCGGCCAGAACTATCTGGAACAACGTACCCCAGCCAAAGAACCACAGCTGAGCGGCGATCCCCGGCAATGCAGCCAGTAACACCAGCATCATGATACGCGATGTCTGGCGCTGGTTATGGGTATAAGGGGAGCTTGCTATTCTGAATACCATTTATTCCTCGTTTACAACCTGCTGCTGGGCGGCTTTCTTTGCCTGAGCGCGTGCAATAGCGGCCGCGACGGCGGCTTTACGCGGATCCACCGGTTCGACTGTTTCCGTAACCGTCTGCTGCTCGAGCTTGCGGGCTTTGGCGCGGGCAATAGCCGCTTCCACGGCGGCTTTACGCGGATCCACCGGTTCGACCGTTTCCGTAACCGCCTGCTGTTCGAGCTTGCGGGCTTTGGCGCGGGCGATAGCCGCTTCCACGGCGGCTTTACGCGGATCCACCGGTTCGACCGTTTCCGTAACCGTCTGCTGCTCGAGCTTGCGAGCTTTGGCGCGGGCGATAGCCGCTTCCACGGCGGCTTTACGCGGATCGACCGGTTCGGCCGTTTCCGTTACGGCTTCCTGCTCAAGCTTGCGGGCTTTGGCACGAGCGATTGCCGCTTCCACGGCGGCTTTACGCGGATCGACCTCTGTACTGCTGCCTCCTGTTTGGGGAGGGTTTTCCATCCGGGTTGCGCGAGCTTGCGCCTTACGCGCCTCGCGTGCGGCAATCACGGCACTATTGTCAGGTTTTTCGCCAGCCTGAATGACTACCGGCTGCATTGCCTGAGCCTGCTTTTCTTTTACGCGAGCCAGCGCGGCGGCAATGGCATCATGATCTTTAGCCGCAGGCTGAACGGCAGCGCTTTTGTGACGTTCAAGACGAGCTGCTTTTTCACGTTCTAGTCTCGCCTGTCGGGCTTCAAATCGCGCTTTCGCTTCAGCGGCACGTTTTTCTTCCTGACTAATGGCATAAATTTCGGCTTTTTCCTGACGGAAATACTGCACCAGTGGAATATTGCTTGGGCATACCCAGGCGCAGGCACCGCATTCAATGCAGTCCGCGATATTGTGCGCCGTTGCTTTGTCGTGCTGCTGCCCTTTACTGAACCAATAAAGCTGTTGCGGCAGGAGATCGGCCGGACAGGCATCGGCGCATGCGCTACAGCGAATGCAGCCTTTCTCTTCCGGCGTTTCTCCCATTTCACTGGCAGAGGGCGCCAGAAGACAGTTGGTTATCTTCACCACCGGTACATCCAGCCACGGCAGCGTAAAGCCCATCAGCGGCCCGCCCATAATCACCATCTGGTCGGCGGAAGGGCAGAAGCCCGCGTCGTTGAGCAGATGACGAACCGGCGTGCCTAAACGCGCCCAGACGTTGCCCGGACGGCTGACGGCTTCGCCGGTCAGCGTCACGACACGTTCGGTAATCGGTTCTCCGTCAATCACCGCACGTTTAATCGCGTAGGCGGTTCCAACGTTTTGCATCAGCACGCCGATATCTGAGGAGCGTCCCCCGTGGGGAACCTGCTTGCCGGTCAGGATTTGCGTTAACTGTTTGGCCCCGCCTGACGGGTACTTGGTGGGGATCACGCGTAAGCTGATATCGTGTGAATCAGCCAGCACCGCGCGCAGCATGGAAATTGCCTGTGGCTTGTTATCTTCAATGCCCAGTAGAATTTCGCGTGGCTGAAGAATATGCGCCAGGATGCGGATACCTTCGACGACCTGCGCCGCGCAGTCCTGCATCAGGCGGTCATCAGCCGTAATGTACGGCTCGCATTCAGCAGCGTTAATGATCAGCGTTTCAATTTTATCTCCGCCGCCCTGCAGCTTAACGCCGGTGGGAAAACCCGCGCCACCCAGTCCGGCGACGCCGAACTGGTGAATACGTGCGATCAGCTCTTCCCGGCTGCGGGAACGGTAATCGGCCCAGCCGTCTCGCTCAATCCAGCGATCTTCGCCATCGGCGTCAATAATAACGCTCAGCTCAGCTAATGCCGATGGATGTGCAGTAGAATGCGGCGCAATAGCAACAACGGTGCCTGACGTTGGCGCATGTACCGGAAGCATTTTACCACGCCCAAGGGTTAACGCCTGACCACGCAGCACGGTATCGCCTACGTTTACGCACAGCTCACCCTCCGCGCCAATATGTTGTTTCAGCGGAATAACAAAGCGTGGCGCCAGCGGAACCTGTCGCAGCGGCGTACCGTTCGACTGGGTCTTCATTTCTGGTGGATGAATGCCGCCATCAAAGTCCCAGATTTTGTTTTTTCTGAATGCAGAGAATAACTTAAACATGTTGTTCCACGGGAATGATGCGCACAGGGATGTTGTTTAAATCCCATTTCCAGCTATCAGGTGTCTCGGCCACCGGGCGTAATTCGATACATTGCGTCGGGCACGGATCAACGCACAGGTTGCACCCGGTGCAGAGATCGCTCATCACCGTGTGCATGGCGCGGGTCGCGCCCACGATCGCATCAACCGGGCAGGCCTGAATGCACTTTGTACAACCGATACAGTTATTTTCATCAATGACCGCCAGCATACGCACGGGGGTAACATCGTGTTCATCACCATCAATCGGCTGCGGGTCGACGTTCAGCAGGGCGGCAATTTTTAACATCACCGCTTCGCCACCGGGTGCGCAACGGTTGATTTTTTCGCCCTGAGATCCGATCGCTTCAGCGTAAGGATGACAGCCCGGATAGCCGCATTGTCCACACTGGCTTTGCGGGAGAATTTCATCAATTTTCTCCACGACAGGATCATCTTCGACGGCAAAACGTCGTGAGGCGTAACCCAAAATAGCGCCGAACGCCAGACCCAGTAGACTCACTGCGGCAACGGCAATCCAGATAGCATTCATTACAACTTCACCAAACCACTAAAGCCCATAAAGGCCAATGACATTAAACCAGCGGTAATCAGCGCAATCGCATTACCGCGAAACGGAGCAGGCACGTCCGCCACGGCGAGGCGTTCGCGGATCGCGGCGAACAGTACCATCACCAGTGAGAAGCCGACGGCGGCGGAAAAACCGTATAGCGCCGACTGTAAAAAGTTATGACCGAGGTTGATGTTCAGTAACGCCACGCCTAATACCGCGCAGTTAGTGGTGATCAACGGTAGGAAGATCCCCAGCAGGCGGTAAAGTGCAGGGCTGGTTTTGCGTACAACCATCTCGGTAAATTGCACGACGACGGCGATGACCAGAATAAAAGCCAGCGTACGCAGATAGATGAGATTGAGTGGAATGAGGATCCAGGTGTCAATCAGCCATGCGCAGATGGATGCCAGTGTCATGACAAACGTCGTGGCAAGGCCCATACCCATTGCGGTTTCCAGTTTTTTGGAAACGCCCATAAACGGGCAGAGCCCCAGAAACTTGACCAGTACAAAGTTATTGACCAGTACAGTTCCGACAAACAGCAGCAGGTAATCAGTCATTTTTCGGCCTGAAATAAAAAAGCCGCCTATTATCTGACAATCTACAACAGGCGACAACAGGTTAACTGTAGGGTTATTACGGATTCACAAACGTCGATTTAACGCGTTGCGAGCGTTTGAAATAGGGCACCAACAGTGCTGCAGCCAGCAATGGGAACAGCAGTTGGCGCACGGCAAAGGCGTCAGGAACCGGTGAAAACGCAAACGCTTTAATCGCCAGTAACACGGAGATCAGCAGCCATAGAATATAATGCTTAGGCACACAGGCTCTGCGTTTGAAAAACGCAATCGTCAGCCACAGCGTGTAATACCACATGGCAATCGCGGTAATAAAAGAGACGCCCCATAACAGCAAATTTGCCGTACTTTGCGCACCCAGCGTTTGGAAGGTTTGCGGTGTAGCCAGCGCAGTGACATAAAGTAATAACGCCAGCGAAGCGCTCAACAATGCGACTAACAGCCAGGCCAGTGGCCCAAGTAGCCAGCCCCCGATACGTTGTGCCGGTGTGGTAGTCATCTCTTCTCCAGGTTTACGCGCGCAATCAAACATGCCATTCATTTTGGGGCAATTATTATAAAGCTTTTAACGTTGAGCGCTACTTTCTTCTTTATTGCACGTAATGCCAGACTGATTTGGGTACCTGACCAACATCAAACAGACGACCTCCTGAGATAAGCTCCGCACGGCGATGGTCTGCAGCCCGATACATATTGATAATGTCGCTATCGTCGGTGAGCGTGTAGTTAAGATGGTCGAACAGTTTTTCCAGACTTTCGAGTGAACTGATTTTGCGGAATTTTAATAAGTAATCCTGAACAGTCATAAATGGAAATCCATATTAATAAAATAATACCAACGGAGTAGTAAATATAAATAATAAACAACCTGCACAGGTAAAAGCGGATTGACGCGCAAAAGTGAGAAGAGTGTTCATACCTGTGGAAAAGCAGGCGCTATGCGCACCTGCGGTAAGGGTAACGCGCTTCGCTACAGCAGGCAATATGCACCGGAGTGGGATGCGGCATTATTCCCTTTTTTTGACAAAATTCGATCTTTTGCAGCCAAACCCTGCCGTTACTCGATGTTAATTGCCGGGTTATAAGGGACTGCAGATGCTTATTTCTTCTGCACAGCAGCAACGGGCTCCGGTGGCTGGTAATTGTCAATATGATTGGCAACACCCAGCAGGATCACAGAGACGGTGAGAACAATCCAACCTGCTAATTCAATAAGACGATTCATTACTGATGACATTTGCTTTGATTTATCCATAAACACAGGCTGCAAATGTTACTAATCTCTCAATAATACAGCAAGATAATTGGGAACGATTTCTCCCTCTTTTTCGCTGCAAGTTAAGCATAAGTGGCATATGTTTGACTTAAGTTAATAAACAACCTTTGTAGCGCAATGGTTATTAAACTATTGAGACGTTGCAGGGTATGGTGTGAAATAGGTCGGTCCTGAATTGAGAGGCTATAACATGAGTGACAACATCCGCGTTGGGCTAATTGGCTATGGTTACGCCAGTAAAACCTTCCATGCCCCCCTGATTGTGGGCACACCGGGCCTCGAACTGGCTGCGGTTTCCAGTAGTGATGAAGCAAAAGTGAAGGCAGACTGGCCAACGGTGGCGGTTGTTGCTGAGCCTAAACACCTTTTTAACGATCCTAATATCGACCTGATTGTGATCCCCACGCCTAATGACACTCACTTCCCGTTAGCGAAGGCTGCGCTGGAAGCTGGCAAACATGTGGTTGTTGATAAGCCTTTTACCGTGACACTGTCACAAGCACGCGAACTCGATGCGTTGGCACGTAGCCTTGGTCGCGTGCTGTCCGTTTTCCATAACCGCCGTTGGGACAGTGATTTTCTGACGTTGAAAGCCCTGCTGGCGGATGGCGTTTTGGGGGAGGTGGCGTATTTCGAATCCCATTTCGATCGATTCCGCCCCCAGGTTCGTGACCGCTGGCGTGAACAGGGGGGGCCGGGCAGCGGCATCTGGTATGATTTAGCACCGCATCTTCTGGATCAGGCGATTAACCTGTTTGGTTTGCCCGTCAGCATGACGGTAGACCTGGCTCAGCTTCGCCCAGGTGCGCAAGCGACGGATTACTTCCATGCCATCCTGACTTACCCGCAGCGTCGTGTGATTCTGCACGGCACCATGCTCGCTGCCGCTGAGTCGGCCCGTTATATCGTGCACGGATCGCGTGGCAGCTATGTGAAGTATGGTCTTGACCCGCAGGAAGAGCGCCTGAAAAATGGCGAGCGACTGCCTCAGGAAGACTGGGGTTACGACATGCGCGATGGCGTGTTGACGCGAATAGAAGGCGAAGAGCAGGTTGAAGAGACCTGGCTGACTGTACCGGGTAATTACCCGGCGTACTATGCTGGCATTCGTGATGCGCTAAATGGTCACGGTGAAAACCCGGTACCGGCGAGACAAGCTATTCAAATCATGGAGCTGATTGAGCTGGGTCTTGAATCGGCGAAACATCGCTCGACGCTGTGCCTTGCCTGATTAGGCAAATGCCGGATGGTGATGCTCAGCATCTCATCCGGCACTTTAACCGTCACGCTGCGGCGACTTTCTCGCGCAGGGCACGTTTTTCTTCGATACTCAGAAATGCCATTTCCAGGCCGTTGATTTGCGCCTGACGGATCTGTTCGCGCGTGAGTCCTGCTGCTGGCGCGGCAATGGTGTACTCGTGAATAATATCCACACCCTGTACCGCCGGATCGTCCGTATTCAAGCTGGCTAAAACGCCATGCTCAAGGAATGTTTTCAGCGGGTGGGTTGCCAGAGAGGCGACGGTGCTGGTCTGAATGTTCGATGTCAGGCAGGATTCGATGCCGATACGGTGTTCGGTGAGGTAATCCATCAACGCACGGTCTTCAACGGCTTTTACGCCGTGACCAATACGTTCTGCGCCCAGCTCTTTAATAGCCTGCCAGATACTTTCTGGTCCCGCGGCTTCGCCCGCATGTACGGTAATACGCCAGCCGGCGTCGCGCGCCTGATTGAAATGCGACAGGAATAGACTGCCCGGGAAACCCAATTCGTCACCAGCCAGATCCAGTGCCGTAATATGGTCACGGTGGGCTAACAGCGCATCCAGTTCCTGCAGGCAGGCGGCTTCGCCGAAGGTACGGCTCATAATGCCAATTAAGCGAGCTTCGACGCCAAAGGTCTTGCAGCCCTCGCGTACGCCGGCAATGACGGCTTCAACCACGCCCGCAACCGGGAGCTGATGCGCCATCGCCATATAGCCGGGTGAAAAACGTAATTCTACATAGTGCAGGCCGTTACGTGCTGCATCCTCAATATTCTCAAATGCCACGCGGCGACACGCATCCAGCGAGGCCAGTACCTTCACGCCCCAGTCGAGCTTGGATAAAAAGCTCACTAAATCCGGCTCAGTTGATGTGACTTGCACATGAGGGATCAGCGTCTCCAGCGTTTGTGCCGGAAGCGTTAAATTGAACTGACGACCCAGTTCCAGGATCGTTTGGGCACGGATGTTACCATCAAGGTGGCGATGGACGTCGGTCAGGGGGAGGGAAGTATCAATCATGGTCGCACTCGTGTATTTAGGTAAAGTGCGTCGTATTATATGAAAAAATCGGGATAAAAAGCTATGTTGCGCAATGAATAATTTCATTGCGCAAACTTAATTAGCGTACAGAACGGATGGCGTTAATCAGCCCCTGAACGCCTTTTTCAAGCTTGGATCTTGGGCATCCGGCATTGAGGCGTACAAAACCGCGACCTTCTTCTCCGTAGGTATATCCCGGCATGATAGCGACTTTCTGCTGGTGGATGAGAACATCCTGCAAGGCATGGTCATCAATATTGAGCGGACGCAGGTCAATCCATGCCAGATAGGTGGATTGCGGAATCTGCCAGTTGAGTTCGGGGAATGCGGCATTAAGCTCACGCGCAACGTAATGCAGATTGCTGGCAAGATAATCGCGCAGCGCATCAAGCCAGCTTGCACCCTGTTGATAAGCGGCAATATGTGCGCTAAGCGCCAGCACCGCAGGCGAGGAAAGACCATCGCGGCCTTTTAACGCGCTGAGGTAATCGTTGCGGCTTTGAGCATCTTCAATGAGTCCGTAAGCCCCGGTTAGTGCCGGAATATTAAAACTCTTTGAGCCGGAAGTGAGCAGTGCCCAACTGCCACGCGCGACGTTACTCCACGGGATGTGCGGCCGGTCTGACCATACCATATCCATATGAATCTCATCGGAGATAACTTTTACACCATGGCGCTGACACAGTTCCGCCATGGCTTCCAGCTCGTCGCGCGTCCACACTTTGCCCGTTGGGTTTTGTGGGCTGCAAAGCAGAAGAATTTTGCTTTCAGGTCGAGACAGGGCTTTCTCCAGCGCAACCATGTCGCAAAACCAGCCGTCGGCGCGTTTTTCTAGTCCGACTGCGCACACCTGGCGCTGATTACCTTCAATCGCTTTGTAAAACGCATCGTACGCCGGAGTATGAATAACCACCGCATCGCCCACGGATGACCACTGGCGGATCAACTCCGACACCATATAGATGACCGAGGGGCCATATACCAGCGACTGAGGATCTATTTGGGTGTTATGTCGCGAAAGAAACCAGTGGCTTATCGCCGCCAGAAACTCATCGTTTTTCCAGCGGCTGTAACCCAACACGCCATGTGACAGGCGCTGAGTCAGCGCCTCCAGAATGCAAGGTGCGGTGGCAAAATCCATATCGGAGATGGTGAATGGCAGCAGGTCGGCTGAACCAAAACGGTCGGCAACGTAATCCCACTGAGTACACCAGGTACCGTGCCTGTCCACAACCTTTGAAAAATCAAACATATTGTTATCCTTAAGCCTGTACGGTGTTCATCAGAACCGCGATCTCGTCTTTCACTGACTGGACCTGCGGACCGATAACGACCTGAAGGTTATGCTGATTGAGTTGTACTACGCCAATGGCACGATTGTCCTTCAGAGCCTGTACGTTAACAAGCGACATATCTTTCACCGACAAGCGCAGACGGGTGATGCAATTATCCAGGCTGACAATGTTTTCCGCGCCGCCCAGCGCCGCCAGAATAGCAGGGACGTTGTAACCTGATTTACCCGGCGCTCCGGCCATTACTTTTTCGATATTGCTGGCAATTTCGACTTCACGGCCCGGCGTCTTCAAATTGAAGCGCGTGATGGCGAAGCGGAAGATCACGTAGTACACCGCAAACCAGATAGCCGCGACAACAGGGACCAGGTACCACTTGGTGGACAATCCGTGCAGGATGCCGAACACCACGAAGTCAATCAGGTTACCGTCAGTGTTACCGATAGTGACGCCAAGCACCGCCATCACGGTGAAGCCAAGACCGGTTAGCAGGGCGTGGATTACATACAGAACCGGAGCGACGAACAGGAATAAGAACTCAAGTGGTTCGGTTGTACCGCCGATGACACAGGCAATCAGACCAGAAATTAATAACCCTTTAATTTTATGACGATTTTCAGGGCGTGCGCAGTGGTACATGGCTAATGCCGCACCCGGTAAACCGCCGAGGAACGCCGGCATTTTACCCTGGGACAGGAAGCGTGTTGCGCTTTCAGAGAAACCTTGCGTTGTCGGGCAGCTCAGTTGAGCCTGGAAAATAGTCAGTGCGCCGCTCACGCTATGGCCGCAGACTTCCTGTGTGCCGCCAGCTTCGGTGAAGCGAATGAGTGCCACCAGAATATGGTGCAGGCCAAAAGGCAGCAACAGACGTTCACCGGTACCAAACAGCATAGGACCAAATTCCCCCGCGCTATTGATGATGTGACCGAGTCCGGTAATGCCCATGGCGAAAACCGGCCAAATCAGGGGAATGACCAGCCCGACCAATCCCATCACCACCGAGGAGATGATAGGCACAAAGCGCGTACCACCGAAAAACGCCAGCGCATCCGGCAGACGAATGTTGTGGAAGCGTTCATGCAGCATCCAGACAATGATCCCGGCAATAACGGCACCGAGGATCCCGGTGTCGATCGACTGGATCCCCAGAATGTTTTGCACGTTGTTGGCTTTCAGGATCGCCGCATCTGTGGTGGGTAAGATACCTTTGGCGGTTAACCAGAAATTGACGGCGAGGTTCATGACCGCATAACCAACAAAACCGGCAAACGCCGCAACGCCTTTGTTCTCGCGCGCCAGGCCCAGAGGAATGGCAATACAGAACATGACTGGCAGGAAGCTAAACGCAAATGAGCCAACTTTACTCATCCAGGTAAAGATGGCCTGCAGCAGCGGATTCCCCAACGCCGGGATCAGCGTTAAGACATCATGGCTGCTCAACGAGCTGCCGATCCCCAACATGATCCCGCAAAATGAAAGCAGCGCTACAGGCAGCATAAAGGTTTTGCCCAACTGCTGGAAAAATTCCCATAACGTTATTTTTGGTGTGGTTCTCGCCGTCATCAAACGACTCCTTGTAAAGGCTAGCTGACTAATGATGGCGAGAAGATAAAACGTTTTACCTAATTTTAGTGCGGTATAAATCACATTATCGAACGATAATAGGGGGTATAAATATAAGTGATTGATAAAACGTTTTATCCGTCACGTTATCAGGGAGTTTTCTGTTTTTATGGCTATAGCCAAAAAAATAACCATCCATGATGTTGCGCTGGCTGCAGGGGTTTCGGTCAGCACCGTCTCATTGGTGCTCAGTGGAAAAGGGCGAATTTCATCAGCGACCGGGGAGCGGGTGAATGCTGCTATTGAGCAACTGGGGTTTGTGCGTAACCGCCAGGCATCAGCGCTGCGCGGCGGGCAGAGCGGAGTAGTTGGTTTGATTGTACGCGATCTCTCAACGCCGTTTTACGCCGAGCTGACGGCGGGTCTGACGGAAGCGTTAGAAGCGCAGGGGCGCATGGTCTTCTTACTGCACGGCGGTAAAGATGGGGAGCAGCTGGCGCAGCGTTTCGCGATGTTACTCAACCAGGGGGTGGATGGCGTGGTCATTGCCGGGGCCGCCGGTAGCAGTGATGCACTGCAACAGTTGGCCGCTGATAAAGGGATCCCGGTGGTATTTGCATCACGCGCCAGCTACATGGATGACGCAGACACCGTCAGGCCCGATAACATGCAGGCTGCACAGTTACTGGTTGAACATCTTATCCGCCACGGACACCAGCGTATTGCCTGGCTGGGCGGGCAGAGTTCTTCATTGACTCGCGCAGAGCGCGTCGGCGGTTATTGTGCAACGTTACTAAAATATGGTTTACCGTTTCATAGCGACTGGGTGTTGGAGTGCTCATCCAGCCAGAAGCAGGCCGCAGAAGAGGTAACGGCGCTGTTACGCCGCAATCCCACGATCAGCGCGGTGGTGTGCTACAACGAAATAATCGCCATAGGCGCTTGGTTTGGCCTGATGAGAGCAGGACGTCAGAGTGGTGAAATTGGTGTCGATCGCTATTTCGAACAGCAAATATCGTTGGCCGGATTCGCTGATGTGGCGGAAAACGCGTTGGACGATATCCCGATTACCTGGGCCTGTTCGCCTGCGCGTGAAATGGGATACACCCTTGCTGAACGTATGCTACAGCGCATTGCCCACGATGAAGGTCATTCACGCAATCTGACGCTTTCCGCTCGTCTGGTGGCGGCGAAATAAAAAAGCCCGATAAACACTATTATCGGGCCTGTCACTGACGAGTGATTATTGTTGCGGGATGGCAGGGGCATCCGGCTGTGTAAGAGAAGGCATACCGAACATACCAACAAACTCATCCAGCGGCATTTTTTGTCCGTTCAGCGTCACCTGGCCGTTTGCGTATTGCAGGCTGGTGCCGATAACGTTGTCCTGCAAAGTCGTAATGCGGAACATCTGACCCATCGCCGCCAGGCCATTAACCTGTTGCTTCGCCAGACCAGCCGCTTCTTCCTGCTGATATCCTTCCAGTTTGGCAATTTGCGTCATGAACTCAGTCGCCATATCGACAGGGATGGTCAGTTTCGCATCCAGCGATTTGACGGAACGATCCACTTCCTGGGCCAGCGTTTGCGGCTCCACCGTGTTTGCGGTCGGATCTTTTAGCAGCAGTGACAGATTAAATGTGGTTTCACCTTTTGCATTCTTCCAGCTCAGTGGAGCAATGGTGACAACCGGTTCGCCTTTCATCAGAATCGGTAGCGCATTAAAGAAGGCTTCGGTGACTTTCTGCTGATAAAGCTCAGGATTTTGCACCACATCAATCTGCGCCATCAGCGCTTTGGTTTGGGCGCTGTACTGCTGGCTGAACTGGTGCAGCGCTTCACCGTCAATCTGGCCAACTTTTAACGTCAGCTTACCGCTCCCCATATCCTGGCCCTGCAATTTCAGGCTGTTCAGGGTGTAATCCAACTGGCTGTTGACGGTTTTGCCATCGTTAATCAGATCGGATTTGCCATCGATACCCATGCCTTCCAGCACCGCCAGCTCTTTGCCCTCGACTGAAATCGACAGTTTTTCGAGGGACAATTTCTGATCGCCGATGCGCTCACCAAAGCTTGCAATACTGCTGGAACCTTCAGTTTTCAGGTTATTGAAAGTAACTTGTACTTTCTGATCATACTCATTGACGGCATTAACCAGGCCACTTTGCGCCTCGCCAGTCAGCGACACCGCATTACCATCCTTATCTGCCGTAAACTGGAACTCCCCGCCGCTAAAGGCCACTTTTTCGTCGCCTTTCTCGTAGTTCAGCGGTTTGAGGGAGAGATCGGAACGGGTATCCCCACTGTAGCCAATACGTGAATTAATGATGAATGGCGTCTCACCTTTGGCAATATCAAACAGCGGCTTCGTCACGTCGTTATTGACCAGCGTCGTTTTCACGGAGGCCATTGCCGGAACAAGATTCAGTGATTTCAGCTGAGCCAGCGGGAAAGGACCGTGATCCACGGTTTCATTCAGGACGATGCTTTGCCCCGGTTTCAGCCAGGAATCTGCCTGACCGGCGACAGGTTTCACCACCAACTGCAGTTGGCTATTGAACACGCCGCGCTGGTAGTTTTGATAACTCAGTTCAATGCCCGCCTCTGGGGAGTAGCGTTTTAACTGATCGTTTGCCTGCGTCACCATCTCGGCGAGATGCGTTTCGAGTTTCTTTCCTGTGTACCAGGCGCCGCCCGTCCAGACGATACCCAGTGCAACCACCACACCCGCAGCTACCAGCGATTTTTTCATTTTGATATCCATAAAATAAAACCAGGCGTTTGAAGACGCCTGGAGGAGTGACATGTCTTTAACTCACTACAGCTTAGCAAGAGTTGTTAAAAATATCAGTATCTTGCTACAGCTTGTTATAAACCCGAGCTAAACGGCCCGTGCCGCTGACGTTTACCGGCGATTCATTCGCGCTAATAAAGGCCGACTCACCCGGCTGCAGCACCAGACGCTGCTCGCCCTTGCTCAGCACAGCTTCACCTTCGATGCAGAACAAAATGGCCGCACTTTGCTGGCTGATATCTGCGCCATTGGCGGTCAGTTCATGCAAGGAGAACGCGAAATCGTCGACCGGAATGGGGAAATCCAGTTCGCTGTCAGTCTTAACTGGCGTGGTCAGCAGTTGATTGGCTGGCTTAGCGACAAACTTAACGTTGGCGACCAGCTCCGGGATATCAATGTATTTTGGCGTCAGTCCGGCGCGCAGCACGTTGTCCGAGTTAGCCATTACCTCCAGCGCCACACCTTGCAGGTAGGCGTGTGGGGTTTCGGCAAATAAGAACATCGCTTCGCCAGGATTGAGTTTCACCACATTGAGCAGCAGCGGGGAGAAGAGCCCGCTGTCATTCGGATAGAAATCGGCGATCAGGCGAATGGTTTGCCACGGTTCACCCTGCTGGCTGTTCAGCGCCGATTTCAGGATCGCCAGCGCATGGGATTTCTCCTCATCCTGCATATTCAGCAAGCTGGCGAAAAGATAGCTCAGACGTTCCGCGCTCGGTTCCTGCAGGAAATGCGCAATAGCCGGATGCGCGGCGGACACCGGTTGTAACAATGCGACAATGTCAGAGAACTCGCGGAATGCATTCATCGCCAGGAACGGTGTCAAAGCAAAAACCAGTTCCGGTTTGTGGTTAGGATCTTTGTAATTGCGCTCGGCGGCATCCATCGGGATCCCCGCCGCGTTTTCTTTGGCAAATCCGATTTCAGAGTTGTGCTTGTTAGGATGAACCTGAATAGAAAGAGGTTGCGCGGCGCACAGCACTTTAAACAGGAAAGGCAGTTCACCAAAGCGTTTCGCAACGGCATCGCCTAACAGTGCGGATTTATCGTGTTCGATGACATCACGCAGAGCGACCGTCTGGCCGTCAGCGTTCTGAACCTGCGAACTGCTTTTCGGATGCGCGCCCATCCACAGCTCAGCCATCGGTTGCTGAGTGGGGTTGGCAATCCAATAAAGTTCCGTTAACGCAGTTTTACTTCCCCAGGCGTAGTTCTGCACTGAGTTGATGAGTTTTTGCATTCTCAAGCCCTGTTTCAATGTGGAATTTTCTACGGCTATTAAACCAAGAAACCCTGAGCGAAGTAACCTGCACATGTAAAAAGTCGTACTTGTCTCAGTTTTTGTTAAAAAATTGTGTAGGATATGGTGACTCGCTTTTAATACCCTGAGTAATTCCGGTTGCAGAAAGCCTTTCCTTCTACAACCCGACCTGCGGCAGGGAAGCAGGGCAATGGAACATCTGCCCAGAGAATAACCAGACCGAGCAGTAAGTGAGAGCACAATGTCAAACAAACCCTTTCATTATCAGCATCCTTTCCCCCTCAAAAAGGATGATACCGAATACTATCTGCTGACCAGCGACCATGTCTCCGTTGCCGAATTTGAAGGGCAGGAGATCGTTAAAGTCGCGCCGCAAGCCTTAACGCTGCTGGCTCGTCAGGCCTTCCATGATGCATCGTTTATGCTGCGTCCTGCGCATCAGCAGCAGGTGGCCGACATTCTGCGTGACCCGGAGGCCAGCGAAAACGACAAATATGTGGCCCTGCAATTCCTGCGGAATTCTGATATTGCGGCAAAAGGTATTTTGCCGACCTGTCAGGACACCGGCACCGCGATTATCGTGGGTAAAAAAGGTCAGCGCGTCTGGACCGGCGGCGGTGATGAAGCTGCGCTGGCGCGCGGTGTGTATAACACCTACATCGAAGATAACCTGCGCTATTCACAAAACGCCGCGCTGGATATGTATAAAGAGGTGAACACCGGTACCAACCTGCCGGCACAGATAGATTTGTATACCGTCGATGGCGATGAATACAAATTCCTGTGTATTGCCAAAGGCGGTGGTTCGGCGAACAAAACCTATCTGTACCAGGAAACCAAAGCGCTGCTCACGCCGGGCAAATTAAAAAATTACCTGGTTGAGAAGATGCGAACGCTGGGAACTGCGGCCTGTCCGCCGTATCACATTGCGTTCGTGATCGGTGGAACGTCAGCGGAAGCCACGCTGAAAACGGTGAAACTGGCGTCGGCTAAATATTACGATGAGCTGCCGACTGAAGGTAACGAACATGGTCAGGCATTCCGCGATGTGGAGCTGGAAAAAGAGCTGCTGATTGAGGCACAGAATTTGGGGCTGGGCGCGCAGTTCGGCGGGAAGTACTTCGCTCATGATATCCGCGTGATCCGCCTGCCGCGTCACGGTGCGTCGTGTCCGGTTGGTATGGGCGTTTCTTGCTCAGCCGATCGAAATATCAAAGCTAAGATCAACCGAGAAGGTATCTGGATCGAAAAACTGGAGCATAATCCTGGCAAATATATACCAGAAGAGTTGCGCCAGGCGGGAGAAGGCGAAGCGGTACGCGTTGACCTCAATCGTCCGATGAAAGAGATCCTGGCTCAGTTGTCGCAGTACCCGGTTTCTACACGTCTGTCGCTTAACGGCACCATTATCGTTGGTCGTGATATTGCGCATGCGAAACTGAAAGAACGGCTGGATAACGGCGAAAGTTTGCCGCAGTATGTTAAAGATCATCCGATCTATTACGCTGGCCCGGCAAAAACGCCGGAAGGCTATGCATCTGGTTCGCTTGGACCAACCACGGCAGGGCGTATGGATTCGTATGTTGACCAGCTTCAGTCCGCAGGTGGCAGCATGATCATGCTGGCGAAAGGCAACCGCAGCCAGCAGGTGACCGATGCCTGTCATAAGCATGGCGGCTTCTACTTAGGCAGTATCGGCGGCCCGGCAGCGGTGCTGGCCCAGGGCAGTATCAAGAGTCTGGAGTGTGTGGAATACCCTGAACTGGGGATGGAAGCCATCTGGAAAATTGAAGTGGAAGATTTCCCGGCGTTTATCCTGGTGGATGACAAAGGCAACGATTTCTTCAAGCAGATTCAGACGTCGCAGTGCGCACGCTGCGTTAAGTAACGTCAGCCGCCCTTCGGGGCGGTTTTTTTTACCGCACGAACCACCAAACGACAGATTAATCCTCGTTAATACTCATAAGACCAATGCAAATGGGCAATGTCGAAACATAACCTAATCAATTGTTAATGTAAGGAGCAGGTAATGGTAACGGTACGCCGCGAGAATGATTCAATGGGGGCGATTGATGTTCCAGCCGATAAGCTTTGGGGCGCGCAAACCCAACGTTCGCTGGAGCATTTTCGTATCTCTACGGAGAAAATGCCGGTCTCGCTGATCCATGCGCTGGCGCTGACGAAGCGCGCCGCAGCAAAGGTTAACCTGGATCTCGGGCTGCTGGCGGAGGATAAAGCCAGGGCTATTATGCAGGCCGCAGCTGAGGTGTTGGCGGATAAACACCGCGATGAGTTTCCGCTGGCCATCTGGCAAACCGGGTCAGGTACGCAAAGCAATATGAACATGAACGAGGTGCTGGCAAACCGGGCCAGCGAGTTGCTGGGCGGCGTGCGGGGGATGGAACGGAAAGTTCACCCCAACGATGATGTTAATAAAAGCCAAAGCTCGAATGATGTGTTCCCGACCGCAATGCACGTTGCCGCTCTGCTGGCGCTGCGTAACTCACTGATCCCGCAGTTAAATGTCTTAACCAAAACGCTCAGTGATAAATCACACGCTTTCGCGGATATCGTCAAAATTGGTCGTACACATCTGCAAGATGCAACCCCGCTTACGCTTGGCCAGGAGATTTCCGGCTGGGTGGCAATGCTTGAACATAACCTCAGACACATTGAAAACAGCTTACCCCACGTGGCGGAACTGGCGCTGGGGGGAACCGCGGTAGGGACCGGACTGAACACACATCCGGAATATGCCCGTCGGGTCGCGGATGAATTGCGGGACATTACCTGTGCGCCGTTCGTTACCGCACCGAATAAATTTGAAGCGCTAGCCACCTGCGATGCGCTGGTTCACGCCCACGGCGCGCTAAAAGGGTTGGCGGCATCGCTGATGAAAATCGCCAACGATGTGCGCTGGCTGGCATCCGGTCCGCGTTGCGGGATTGGCGAAATTTCGATTCCTGAAAATGAACCGGGCAGCTCCATTATGCCGGGTAAGGTCAATCCTACCCAGTGTGAAGCGCTCACCATGCTTTGCTGTCAGGTAATGGGCAACGATGTCGCCATCAACATGGGCGGAGCGTCAGGTAATTTTGAGCTCAACGTTTACCGTCCGATGGTCATCCACAATTTCCTGCAGTCGGTGCGTCTGCTGGCTGACGGTATGGAAAGCTTTAACGAGCACTGCGCGACAGGGATCGAGCCCAATCGTGAACGAATCGATCAACTGCTCAACGAGTCGCTAATGCTGGTGACCGCGCTCAATACCCATATCGGTTATGATAAAGCCGCTGAAATTGCCAAAAAGGCGCACAAAGAGGGGCTGACGTTAAAAGCCTCCGCCCTGGCGCTGGGGTATCTAACCGAAGCGGAGTTTGACAGCTGGGTACGCCCGGAACTGATGGTTGGCAGTATGCGGCCAGGCAGTTAATCCGCAACGTACAGGTGCAGCCGGGGAATAATCAATCTCAACGGCTGCGCCTGAGGTTTAAAACGATGCTGAACATTGTCGGCATCATAATTCAGTAACTCGCCGATATCTGGTACGGTCATGCCGTTTTCATTGTTGAGCAACGCGATCAAGGGCGTCGGGCAGGCATATTGCACCTGCTTTTGTTCTCCTTTGTACCAGACGCGGGCGATGGGCTGCACTTTTACCGGCCGTTTAATCTTCAGGCGCGCCTGCTGGCCCAGGGCGGCGACATCCTGATATTCCCGTTCAAGTTTCGCCTGCCACTCTTCCCGCGTCCAGGGATGTACGCTGCGCGGCGACGTCAGGCTTTTTTCCAGTTGTTGCAGTACTTCATCGCGTTTCAGATTTTTAATAATGTGTTTGTTGGCCCAGCCAAATCGCAGGGTGGCAGGCTCTCTGACAAGGGTAAGCGTACGATAGGCATTCAGCGTAATCAGTCCCGGCAGGTGGCGATGCACCCATTCAAAACGCGCTGCCGGTGCCAGCCCTGATTCCACCGTGACAATGCGCTCGAAGGTGGTTTTTAGCTGGTTAATACGCTGTATTTGCTCTTCCAGAGCGCGCTGAGCTGCGTTATCTACCTGATAACACAGTACGCCTGGCAGGCGGACGGCCGCTTTGCTGCTACGATTCTCGGACTGTTGCTGGATAAACAGATGACGATAGTGGCGTAGCGCCAGCGTTTCAGCCTCTTTACCTAAATGCTGCTTAACATCAATGTTCTGCAGTGGAGCATGCTCTGCCTCTTTGACCACTTCCGGTAACGAGAAGACGCGCGCAATCAGCAGCGTCTGCTGCAAAAGATTGTCGTTCAGAAGCGCCAGCTCTTGCTCAATCTGGCGGAAGGTGCCGTTCAGGCGGTCGACGAGATCGTAACGGGCCATAGATTTACCATTTTAGTTACAACATACTTTTTTATAGCACAACCTCCACCATTTGACCACCGAGCCGAATGGGTCAGGCAGCTGAAATTTCAGGAATGTTATGCCAGACGGGCCAACTGAAACAAAAGCGGGCACCGCCGAGTTCACTTTCATCACAGACGACCGTACCGCCCATAGCCGATGCGATCGAGTGAACAATGGCTAGCCCAAGCCCGCAACCACCGGTCGCCCGGTCACGGCTGGGGTCAAGGCGTACAAACGGTTCAAAAACCTGTTCGCGGGCGTTTGGAGCAATACCGGGACCGTCATCTTCCACAACCAGCGTCGCCTGATTGCCATTCAATAACAGGCTCGCTTGCACCGTAGACTGGCAATAGCGCAGGGCGTTATTCAGTAGATTATCCAGTACGCGCTCCATCAGGCGCATATCCAGCGCGCCGTAGTCGCCAATATTAAGATGGCGTAAGCGCACCGCACGCTCAGGATTTACGCTTTGCACATCCTCCAGATGGGTTGACAGCCAAACGGCCAGGTCCGGGACGCTGAGCTTCAGTTCATTTTGCGGGCGGTCCAGCCGGGCATAGGTCAGTAATTCTTCGATTAACCCTTCCAGTTGGCCAATATCGCGATTCAGCGCCTGGGATTCCTGCGCGGTGAGGTTATCACTCATTTCCAGCCGGTAACGTAAGCGTACCAGTGGGGTACGAAGCTCATGGGCAATGCCATCGATAAGTTGTTTCTTACTGGCGATTAGCGCATTGATATTGTCTGCCATCTGGTTAAACGCGATACCCAATCGCTCAAAGCTGGAACCGCTGTCAAAATGGAGGCGTTCGCCCAGATGTCCTTCCCCAAAACGCTGTGCAGCAGCTTCCAGTCGCAGCATTTCCTGCCAGTGCGGTCGCATCCAGATAAGTACCGGAAAGGCCAGCGAGATAGCAATAAACGCCATCAACGCGATGTCCAGCAAGCGCATTTGATGGAGAAAATAGAGATAGGGAAGCGGGCCGACGGCCAGCACGTAATGGCTGCGTGGGATCCGTTGAATAAATGTGTACTGATCGTCAAGCGCCACGATATCGCCTTCGCGCAAACGTTGCATTGTTTGAACGTCCAGCGTGTACTTATTTAACGGTTCAACGCGCAGGTCAAAGGAGAGGTTCAAATCCATCTCCTTCAGCGTTTTACCCCAGTCACGTGGCGGGATCTCGCGAAGCTCGCTGCGCATCAGGTATAACGAGCTTTTCATTAAATCGTCGAGGGATTGTCTGCCTGCGCGCTCTGCGGTGAATTTATAGACCAGGCCGACCAGCAGGGTCATCACCAGAAAGCAGACAAACAGCAGGAGATAAAACTGTACAAACAGCTTCTTCATAAAAAATCACCGAATACATAATATAATGCTCACCGATACTCTCAAAATTGCTGTGATATAAAAATATGATTTTCAATCGCTGTTGTTATTTACTACTCATTTTCGCAGCGTTAGGCTGCATTTTCACCTCGCATCCCTTTGTTATATGGTTTTTGCTCGCCAACATACTGACGTTGGCAATGTACGGTGCGGATAAAATGGCAGCGCGCAGGGCCTGGCGCCGAGTGCCGGAGTCCACTTTGCTGCTGTTTGGCGTTGTTGGCGGGTGGGGTGGCGCGATAGCCGCTCAACAACTCTTTCGCCATAAAACACAAAAACAGCCATTCAAAACCTACTTTATTATCAGTGTGATAGTGAATGTGTCTGTCATCGGAGCGGCCTATCATTTCTATCCCTTTTCATCCTGGTGAACGTCAGTGACAGGCAGCCTGCTTACTTGAGACAGGAAACGTACTTTTCACCTGAGCGCTGCACGATGTCATCGGCATTTTTCGTTATGTCTTTCCCTTCAAACGCGCCATAGAGTTGCTTAAATTTCACCGTACTCAGGCGGTGGGTAATGTCGCTGACCGTTGCGGCTGGCAAGGGCAACATATTGGGGTAGCTCCACATAAAGGAGACGGCATGCGCCCCAGGGGTGACCTGAACGATATCGCCGGAAAGCACCACGCCTTCATCTCGCGCCCAGTGCAGAACGCAGCCGCCAGCAAAGTGTCCGCCGAGGCGTATCACACTGACGTCGCGTGTTAGTTCCAGAGTGTCGCCATCCCAAAATTTAATCCACGGGCTGTCGCGCATTACCCACTTGCGGTCGTTGGCATGGAGATAAATGGGAGCGTTAAATTCGTCAGCCCAGTCTTGCATGGTGGTGTAGTAATGAGGATGCGAAATCGCGATGGCCTTAAGCCCGCCCAGGGACGTTATTAGCATTTTTGTGGCGTCGTCGAGTGTGGCAATGCAGTCCCATAAAATATTGCCTTCCGGAGTACGCAGAATAAACGCCCGTTGATCAATTGCAAAACCAGGAACGGTGCGGATGCTGAGGAGGTCGCAGTCATGTTGCCGCCACTTATTTGTGTGCGAAGCACAAAGTGCGGCAAAATCGACCCATTCCTGCCCGGTCGCGGGAACATACTGACGTTCGTCCTGGCAGATATCGCAATGTTCAGGAAGGGCGTCTGCCACCTCATAGGATGTTCCACAGGCTTTGCATAACGTGATCATCGTGTCTTCCTCTATTGAAAAAACACAGTCAGCATGGCACACCGATACGCAAGGGTGTGCCCTTTAGTGCTCTACACGATAAGCCAGTGATGGTGAGCGTGGGTCGTTGTGGCCCAACCAGCAGAAAGCAGGAATAATGTCTACACCGTCCCTGTCGAGGGTCATTTCCGGCGAAAAATGAGGATAATGTTTGGAAAATAGTCTGTTCAACACCTGGCTCAGCCGTTGGGGACTTACTCCTGATGGCCAACCGCTTGAGACGCACACATCACAGCTTTTGCCCGTGGTGACCAAAGATGGTCAGAAAGCCATACTCAAACTCACCGATGATGACAGTGAACGAAACGGCTGCAAACTAATGGTCTGGTGGAACGGGAATGGTGCTGCGAAAGTGCTTGCTCATGCAGCAGGGGCGATTCTGTTAGAACGTGCAACCGGGGCGGGGTCTTTAGCGGACATGTCCTGGTCCGGCAATGATGCGCAGGCCTGTCGCATTATTTGCCATGCAGCCAGTCGACTCCATCTCCCCCGGAATGCGTCAACGCCTGCGTTAACACCGCTGCTTTATTGGTTTCGCGATCTGGCTCCTGCCGCGAAAAAGCATGGCGGCATCCTGACGCATTGTGCAGAGGTGGCAAACGTATTGCTCTCCTCTCCCCAGAATGAAGTCGTATTGCACGGTGACTTACACCACGGCAATATTCTTGATTTCGGAACGAAAGGTTGGCTGGCTATCGATCCTAAAGGGCTGGTGGGCGAGCGTGGCTTTGATTACGCCAATATTTTTACTAATCCCGATCTTGCCGACCCCACCAAACCTGTCGCCATTGAGCCAGAAAGATTCACACAACGGGTAAAGATTGTGTCTGAAATCGCGAGGATTGAACGGCAACGTTTGCTGATGTGGATTATTGCCTGGTGTGGGTTGTCGTCTGCCTGGTTTCTGCAAGAAGGAGACTGCGCCACGATACCCCTGCGCATCGCAGAGTTAGCGAGCGCGGAACTCGCTTTTGGGGGTAATCAATTTTGATCTACGACACTGGGTTGGTAATTATTTAGAGTTATCATTAGCCTGGTAAATGTTTTATTAATCAATCATTGAACGGCGGTGTGGTGTGTTGTCTAGCGCAAATTTGACAGGCTGGGAGCAATGAACGCATTGTTTTCATTATTAAAAAAACGCCCGAACATTATTTTGTTGATGGTCTTACTCATCGGGGCAAACATCGTGGCGTGGCTGTGGGCTTTCACCGCGTTTAGCAACAACACGTCGTTACTGGCGCTTAGTTTGATCGCGTGGTGCTATGGTTTGCGCCATGCTGTTGATGCCGATCATATCGCCGCGATAGATAGCGCTACGCGTAAACTCATGCAGCAGAAAAAACGCGCCCTGACGACGGGAGCCTGGTTTTCCCTTGGGCATTCCACCATTGTGGTACTGGCAAGCATTGGCATTGCGTTGACCACCAGCGTGTTTAAGCAACACATGACATGGTTTCAGAATGTCGGCGGTCTGATAGGTACCACGGTTTCTGCCGTATTTCTGCTGATTCTGGCTACCATTAATCTCGTTATATTCTGTCATGTCTGGAAGGCTTTTCGTCATCTAAAACGCACCGGTACTTACGATGGCACCACAGAGGAAATGACAGTTTCAGGCCCGCTGAACTGGCTTTTCCGCTCGGCGTTTCGGCTGGTAGGCAAAGACTGGCATATGTATTTTGTCGGCTTTTTGTTTGGCCTGGGTTTTGATACCGCTACTGAAATTTCTCTGCTCGGAATTTCTGCTTCAAGCGCGTCCAGTGGCATGTCGGTGTGGTCAATTCTCGTGTTCCCGGCGCTGTTTACCTGCGGCATGGCGCTGATTGACTGCCTCGACAGTATCCTGATGGTTGAGGCCTACGGATGGGCATTCAATAAGCCGCAGCGTAAGCTCTATTACAATATGACCATCACCGGGACCTCGGTAATTGTTGCGCTTTTTATTGGCGGGCTGGAGGCGCTGGGGCTTCTCTCTGACGCATTTTCGCTTCAGGGTGGTTTGTGGGATACCGTCAGCGAGTTGAGTGACCATATGGGGAATGTCGGGTTTGCGATTATTGGCGTCTTTATCGGCTGCTGGATTATTTCTGCAGTAAATTACCGTTGGAAAAAATACGACGGGCTGACGTTTAGTTGACACAAAAGAAAGCCTTCCGTGAAAGGGAAGGCTTGGATCTTACTTGAGGGCTGACTAATTCGCGGTGACGATACACACCTTCTTCATCACCCAAATCTGGGTGATATTATAAGTGACGGTGTAACGTATAATGGTCGACCCGGTGGGATTACATTTGAGGCTCATCGTCCCAGGCGTGCGGTGCAAACAGATAACCTTTGTTGCGCACCGTTTTGATTCGATAGGGCTCAGTCGCGTTATCGAGCAGTTTTTTGCGTAACCGGGAAATCGCGACATCAACGCTGCGATCCATGCCGTCATAACTTACGCCGCGCAGGTTCTTCAGCAGCGCATCGCGGTCCATAATTTGCCCGGCATGGGTTGCCAGCTCCCACAGTAATTCAAAATCTGCGGTGGAAAGAGAGACTTGCTCGCCGCCGAGCAGTACGGAACGATTGGTTGGGTCGATAGTGAGTGTGCCAAAGCGCAGCGTCGTGTGCGGCGTGATGGTTGCCGCCTGAATGCCTTTAGACTGGACTGAGTGTTCATTCTGGCGCAGATGCAGACGCAGGCGAGCAAGCAGCACTGCTGGCGGCGTTGTCTTCAGAATATAGTCACAGGCACCCATTTCCAGCGCCAGAATATGGTTCATATCGCTGTCCAGCGAGGTGAGCAGGACAATAGGACCCTGCCAGCGTCCACGCAAATCGCGGCAGATAGTCATCCCATCTTTGCCCGGCAGCATGATATCTAATAACACCAGATCGGGTTGAACTTGCAGGATTTTCTCCTCGGCCAAATCACCTCGAGGCTCAACGATAATCTCAATATCATGCCGGGCCAGATAGGCTGCAATCAGCGAGCCAACTTCGGGATCATCTTCAACAAATACGATGGTGTTCATATCATTCATTTTGAATATAAAACGCCAACATACACCGCCCTGGTTTTTCCTTCCATTAATCTTTTCTAAACAAGAACGCTTCCGTTATGCTAGGGGCTGATGTTATTGATGTGTTAAGGCAGGGTGATGGGACTCGTTATAAAAGCGGCGCTCGGTGCGCTGGTGGTGGTGTTAATTGGTGTGCTGGCAAAAACAAAGAACTACTATATTGCCGGATTAATTCCGTTGTTCCCGACCTTTGCGTTGATTGCCCACTATATCGTGGCCAGTGAACGTGGGATCGAAGCGTTGCGTACAACCATTGTCTTCAGCATGTGGTCGATTATTCCCTATTTTGTCTACCTCGTTTCGCTGTGGTATTTCACCGGATTTATGCGCTTACCCGTTGCGCTCGGCGGTTCAGTGGTGTGCTGGGGCCTGAGCGCATGGTTGCTTATTTTTTGTTGGATTAAATTGCACTAACGCAGATGACGCCCGCCATCAAGGGCAAAACTACGCCCGGTGACAAAACAGCTGGTCAACAGATAGTCAATTAAATCAATGACCTCTTTTTCACCCGGCGCTGTTTTCATCAGTGATTTGTTCAATGCCTGCTGACGATACTCTGCATCGTCACCCTCGTTAAACAGGATTAGCGAGGGGGCGATCGCGTTCACTTTTACTTCCGGTGCCAGTTTGCGCGCGAACGAGCGGGTCATATTGTCCAGCGCCGCTTTGCTGGCTGCATAAGCGATGTGCTTATCGCTGCCACGCTCCACAACATAATCTGTAAAATGGATAATATCGCTGGCCGCGTGTCCATGCCCGCGCAGCAATCCTTCCAGCGCGTGGTTGAGCAGGTAGGGGGTATTGACGTGAATCTGCATCATGGCTGACAGCACTTCGGTTAACGGCGCACCGGGCTTTTCTGCAAGCCAGGCACTGGCATTATGCACAATACCGCGCAGGCCATCCGTCTGTGCTTTGACCTCATCCGCAAAGGCCAGTACGCCTTCATCGGTGGAAAAATCAGCCTGGATACACTGCGCCCCCGCATCTCGCAGGTCATCAATAGCCGGATAATGCGTGCGGTAGCTAACGATAACTGGCTGTTTTTGATTAATAAAGTGCCATGCGACGGCGAGGCCGATACGTCGACCTCCTCCGGTGATAAGAATTGGCAAAGGGGGCTTTTTACCCATCGTAATCTCCATGTGTCGCGAACGATGGGGACAATGTTACCCCATCAACATCCAGGTCGCCGGAACAGCAGCAACAAGCAGCAGGCCGATCAGCGCCATTTCCTGGCGTTTTAATACGTTTTCATGCGCGTGTGTTTTACGGGCATAAAGGAAGACCAGCAGCCCTGGCGCATACAGCACCACAGACAGCAGCAGGTGCATCGGACCTGACGCATACAATAACCATATGCCATAAATACTCGCTCCGATACCGACAGCCTTATGAATTGGACGAGTCGCAATTTTCAGCAGAAATGCGCCGACCAGTGAATAGGGCACCAGAATCATTTCTGAGGCGATGGTTAATAACGTATTGTAGTCGGAACCTGTGAGCCAGATCAGCACCAGGCAAATCTGTACGCAGATATTGGTCAGCCACAGCGACGCCGATGGCGCGCCTTGCGCGTTCTGCCGCGCAAAAATGCGTGGAAACGCTTTGTGCGTGGAGGCGAGGAACGGCACTTCCGCCGCCATAATCGTCCAGCTTAAATAAGCACCGCACACGGAGACAATCAGGCCTGCGGCAATAATAATTTCACCCCATGGCCCCATCATTTTCACCATCAGACCGGCCATTGAGGGGTTGCGGATCTCCGCCAGTTCGGGACGTGCGACAACGCCCAGAGACAGCAGGGTGACAAGCAGATAAACGCCCAGCGCGGCGAGTACCGCCAGCAGCGTAGCGCGTCCGACATCGCGTTTGTTTCTGGCACGAGCTGAAACCACCACCGCGCCTTCCACACCGATGAAAACCCACAGGGTGATGAGCATGGTGTTTTTTACCTGCTCCCAGACGGGAACGCCCAACGCTACGCCGGTAAAATCGAGGGTAAAGGTGTCGAGCTTAAACAGCATAAACGCCAGCACGATAAACAGACCAAGCGGCAGTAATTTCGCCAGCGTCGCCACCAGGTTAATACTGGCTGCCGTTTGCACACCACGCAGCACCAGAAAATGGACCACCCACAACAGCACCGATGCGCCAACAATCGACTGCCAGGTATTACCGTCGCCAAACAGACGTAACTCCGGCGTGTCGGTAAAGAAGCTGAGCGCAGAGAAAACAATCACCAGATACGAAACGTTAGCGATAACAGCACACAGCCAATATCCCCACGCGGAGCAGAAGCCAATCAGCTCACCGAAACCTTCACGTGCATAGGTAAATATGCCGCCATCCAGTTCAGGACGGATACGCGTCAGAATCAGCATGGCAAAGGCGAGCAAAAGGATACCCGCACCGGTAATCGCCCAACCAATCAGTAATGCAGCCGGGCTTGCTACCGCCGCCATATTTTGTGGCAGGCTGAAAACACCAGCGCCGAGCATTGAGCTTAAAACCAGCGCGGTGAGTGCGCTCAGACCCAATTTCTTTTCCATTTGTATCCAGTGACAAAAACGAGAGTGAGAGAATAATTATTTTGGCAAACCGCATAAAAATGGTGAAAGCCACTAAGGCGCGGGATTTTACGGAGAGAAGAGAACGCATGCAATGGGGATAGAGAGATTTGTGACTAATAGTGTGAAAAGTAGTCTTAATACTGCTGTTTTTTTTCGCCCGAGGGGAGGATGGCGGGAAATTATCAGGTCTACAAGGCTGTAGACCTGATAAGGGACTGAGTATTACTTATACAGGTCAGCGCTGATGGTCATGTTATTACCACGTTCAGACCACTGGCGGGTGATGTGATAATACTTGGCGCCTTTCTTCGCTGCGCGTTTGGCAACCTGGTAAGAGATTTCAGTCATGTTGCCATAGTTACCGGTGAACTTGATGCTGTCGAACGGCACCATCATAGCGGCGGTTGCTTTGTTCAGTTCTTCAACTTTGGTTCCATCCGGCAGCGTGACAGTGTAACGCCCACCTTTGGTGGATTGCGTTTCGAAGAAACGTCCGACTTCAGCGCTCGGAGACGCGGTAGTCGCAACGCCTGGGATCTCAACTTTCTTCGCGGCTTCGCCACCGGCGGCTAATGCGGCACGTCCGGCATCTGAATCTGCTGGGATCGCATCAGGGCTTTGTACTACGCGTTTTTTCGCATCAGCCTTATAGATGAATGCGGTAATACGCTGGTTACCACCCTGGTTGGCATCGACCTGGCGCACGATGTAGAAGGAGTAAGCGCCTTTCTCTTTCGCTGCTTTGGTGATGGCATCGTTCACTTCAGGCTGGCTGCGGTAGAAACCCTGCACCGTAACGGTATCGAATGGTTCTATCAGAACGGCTTGATCTTTCGGTAATTCCATCACGCCGTTAATGACACGGTTTTTGGACGCTTCCGCTTTTTCAGCATCGGCTTTATAGATGTCGGCTACAACGCGCCAGTTACCGCCGCTGCCAAAATCTGAGGTATCAACAACATAAAAGGAGGCTGCACCGTCTTTATCTGCACGGCGTGATACGGCGGTCACCGCGTCACCGATAGCATTAAAACGACCGGTAACCACAATGCGGTCATAGGGTTTCAGGGCAGCCGCTTGCTCCGGCGTCAATTCTGTCGCTGCATTTACAGAAAAAGCAGTCGCAGAAATAAGTGCGGACGCCAGGAGAGTGTTCTTAAGCTTCATAAAAATAATCCTTCGCCTTGCGCAAACCAGGTACTGGTATTGTTATTGACTAGAAACGTCGCTGATTATTGCATTTAAATTGTGTCAGTGTCTGCGTCAATTTTCACTCATCGTGCCACGTGACGTAACAACACAGATAACATTTTGTGATATGTCGAAAATTTCGGCGTTTGGCGACCAAAACTGATAAAGCAGTTGAATTTCATAAGTTAATTTAATGTTAATCAATTGTTTTTGGCAGGCACGTAATCATGTTTTGCCGCTTCGCTTGAGCGAATTATCGGCCTTTGTGGGCTATTTTTAGGGTATTTTATCTGCCAGCGGTTCGATTCATCTCTATTTCGCGAATTTCATAATAAATACTGTTTTTTGGCGCTAGATCACAGGCGTCATTTTCAGTAGGTTATACAGAGTTTGTTACTGTTTTATTTTATTGGGGTAACACTGACCTCTTTCGAGAGTGCGCGCATGCCTCGTGCGAACATTGATAAACCATCATCACAAATACAGATGGAAGGGAACATTATGCGAATTGGCATACCAAGAGAACGGTTAACCAATGAAACCCGCGTCGCAGCTACGCCGAAGACGGTTGAGCAGCTGCTTAAGTTGGGTTTCAGCGTCGCGGTTGAAAGCGGTGCAGGTCAACTGGCAAGTTTTGACGATAAGGCGTTTGTACAAGCAGGCGCAGAAATTGTTGACGGAAATGCCGTCTGGCAGTCAGAGATCATCCTGAAGGTCAACGCGCCGGAAGAGGCGGAAATCCCGTTGCTCAACCCGGGCACGACGCTGGTGAGTTTTCTTTGGCCCGCGCAAAACCCTGAGCTATTGCAAAAGCTGGCAGAGCGCAACGTGACGGTTATGGCGATGGACTCCGTGCCGCGTATTTCGCGCGCGCAGTCGCTGGATGCCTTAAGCTCGATGGCGAATATCGCCGGGTATCGTGCCATTGTTGAAGCCGCTCATGAATTTGGCCGCTTCTTCACCGGGCAGATCACCGCCGCGGGCAAGGTTCCACCTGCCAAGGTCATGGTGATTGGGGCGGGTGTGGCAGGTCTGGCAGCTATCGGTGCGGCAAACAGCCTGGGCGCTATCGTTCGTGCTTTTGACACTCGTCCGGAAGTGAAAGAACAAGTTCAGAGTATGGGCGCTGAGTTCCTCGAACTGGACTTTAAAGAAGAGGCCGGCAGCGGCGACGGTTACGCCAAGGTGATGTCCGAAGCGTTCATCAAAGCCGAAATGGCGCTCTTCGCCGCACAGGCGAAAGACGTTGATATTATCGTTACCACCGCGTTGATTCCGGGCAAACCGGCACCGAAACTGATCACCCGTGAAATGGTCGATTCGATGAAGGCGGGCAGCGTGATTGTCGATCTCGCCGCGCAAAACGGCGGTAACTGCGAATATACCGTGCCCAACCAGGTGACCACCACCGAGAACGGGGTGAAGGTTATCGGTTATACCGACCTGCCAGGCCGACTGCCGACGCAGTCTTCCCAGCTTTATGGCACGAACCTCGTTAACCTGCTCAAGCTGTTGTGCAAAGAGAAAGACGGCAATATCACCGTCGATTTTGACGACGTAGTCGTACGTGGCGTTACGGTAGTTCGCGAGGGTGAAATCACCTGGCCTGCGCCGCCTATCCAGGTTTCTGCTCAGCCGCAGGCTGCGCCAAAAGCCGCGCCCGCGCCGAAAGAAGAGAAAAAACCGGCCTCACCGTGGCGCAAATATGCGTTGATGGCGCTGGTCGTCATACTGTTTGGCTGGCTTGCTGATGTCGCGCCGAAAGAGTTCCTGGGTCACTTTACGGTGTTCGCGCTTTCCTGTGTAGTTGGTTACTACGTGGTCTGGAATGTGTCGCACGCGCTACACACTCCGCTGATGTCCGTGACAAACGCTATCTCCGGGATCATCGTTGTCGGGGCGTTATTGCAAATTGGCCAGGGTGGCTGGGTGAGTTTCCTGAGCTTTATCGCGGTGCTTATTGCCAGCATTAATATTTTCGGTGGCTTCACCGTGACTCAGCGCATGCTGAAAATGTTCCGGAAAAACTAAGGGGTAACATATGTCTGGAGGATTAGTTACAGCTGCATACATTGTTGCCGCGATCCTGTTTATTTTCAGCCTGGCGGGGCTTTCGAAACACGAAACCTCTCAACAGGGTAACAACTACGGTATCGCCGGGATGGCGATTGCGCTGATTGCCACGATTTTTGGCCCGGAGACCGGCAACGTTGCGTGGATCCTGGTGGCGATGATCATCGGCGGCGCGATTGGTATTCGTCTGGCGAAGAAAGTCGAGATGACCGAGATGCCGGAGCTGGTGGCGATTCTACACAGCTTCGTCGGTCTGGCGGCGGTACTGGTGGGTTTCAACAGCTACCTGTATCACGACACGGGCCTGGAACCGATTCTGGTGAACATTCACCTGACGGAAGTGTTCCTTGGTATCTTCATCGGTGCGGTGACCTTTACCGGTTCCGTGGTGGCGTTTGGCAAACTGCGCGGTAAGATCTCCTCTAAACCGCTGATGCTGCCGAATCGTCACAAAATGAACCTGGCGGCACTGGTTGTTTCTTTCCTGCTGCTGGTGGTGTTTGTTCGTACCGAAAGCGTGGGTCTGCAGGTTCTGGCGCTGCTGGTGATGACCATTATTGCGTTAGCCTTTGGCTGGCATCTGGTGGCGTCCATCGGCGGTGCGGATATGCCGGTCGTCGTTTCAATGCTTAACTCCTATTCAGGATGGGCGGCGGCGGCGGCGGGCTTTATGCTCAGCAACGATCTGCTGATCGTCACCGGTGCGCTGGTCGGTTCTTCCGGTGCGATCCTGTCTTACATCATGTGTAAGGCGATGAACCGTTCGTTTATCAGCGTGATTGCCGGTGGCTTTGGTTCTGATGGTTCTTCTACGGGGTCTGATGAAGAAGTCGGTGAGCATCGTGAGATTAATGCGGAAGACACGGCAGAAATGCTGAAGAACTCGCACTCCGTGATAATCACCCCGGGCTATGGCATGGCCGTGGCACAGGCGCAATATCCGGTCGCTGAAATCACCGAGAAACTGCGCGCGCGCGGCATCAAGGTACGCTTTGGTATTCACCCGGTAGCAGGGCGCTTGCCTGGTCATATGAACGTGCTGCTGGCGGAAGCCAAAGTACCGTATGACATCGTGCTGGAAATGGATGAAATCAATGATGATTTCGCCGATACCGATACCGTGCTGGTGATTGGCGCCAACGATACGGTAAACCCGGCGGCGCAGGACGATCCGCGTAGCCCAATCGCCGGTATGCCGGTGCTGGAAGTATGGAAAGCGCAGAACGTTATCGTGTTCAAACGTTCTATGAACACCGGCTATGCTGGCGTGCAGAACCCGCTGTTCTTTAAAGAAAACACCCATATGCTGTTTGGCGATGCCAAAGCCAGCGTGGATGCGATCCTGAAAGCGCTGTAATCGTCAGCGCAAACCAAGACGGCCTCTGCGGAGGCCGTCTTTTTAATACTCCGCTATTCATGATTACCGCTCATAAACCCATACGGTTTTAACCGTCTAATCACCGTAAAACGCCGTGTATATTCATTCTTTATTGAGATCGCTTAGCAACACTGCAATGCTTTGACCACCGTTGGTTTGTTCAAGCGCGATTTTCACGATGATGGTCAGCGGTACAGAAAGCAGCATCCCGACAGGCCCCAGTAACCAGCCCCAGAAGATTAACGACAGAAACACCACCAGCGTAGACAACCCAAGTCCACGTCCCATGATCCGCGGTTCGAGGATATTCCCGAACACCAGGTTAATGACCAGATAACCTGCGAAAACCACCAGGGCGTCATAAAGGCCGCTAAATACCAGCACCTGAGCAATAGGGGGAATGGCGGCCAGCACTGAACCGATATTAGGAATATAGTTGAGCGCAAACGCCAGCAGTCCCCAGACAAAAGCGAAACGCACGTCGAGTGCGGCGAGCATGCCCCAGGCCACCAGCCCGGTCACAATGCTGATCGCCGTTTTGAGCACCAGATAGTGGGATACGCTGTCGATGGCGCGTTGAATCGCCGCCATTCCCTCAATGGGACGGCTCATCATTTGTTTGAGTTTGTTGGGTAACTGCGGTACTTCCAGCAGCATAAAAACCACCGTTAACAGCAGTAAAAATATCGATGACATGGCATTAGACAGCTGTGCCAGTAAATTGGTCACCAGCGTCATTGCCGCGTTCGGATCGATATATTTGACGAGTTCATCCACGGAAACGCCGATCCCTGCGCGCTGTAACCACGGCTCAAGGTTTTTGAGTGGGATAACCAGTGAAGAGCGATACTGCGGCAGCGTTCGCGCAAGCTCATTTAAGGATGTACCTAAATACGCTAATAGCAACACCATTAGCATCACAATAATAACAATGAGTAATGATACCGCTATTACGCGCGGTATGCGAAGTTTGACCATCCGCTGCACCACGGGGTTAAGCACGACGGCAATAAATAACGCCAGAATAAATGGGACGATGATATCTGCGGCAACGCGGATGCCGCTCAGGATGATAACCAGCATGCCCAGCATAATGACTATTTTTAGGCCGTTAAGCGTGATGATCGGTTTCGCCATGTGTATTCCTGCATTTTTCATTTTTGAATCTGAATAATAATGTGATTTGCGTCGAGCCGTTATAACAAAAATCAAATGGGGCAGGTAAAGAAGTGAAAAGACTTTGAGTTCGCATTGAAGCTATGGTACAAATCATCTGTGTTTAACTACCGAGGACAATTATCATCCGCGATGATGAGAAGCAACACTGCGGATAATTGTAATATTATGGACAATATGTTCAGGATGTTTTTGCGTTTACCTTCACTTCTTCGTACCTCCTCCACTTTCTTGCTTGCGGGTGAGCAACACTGGCGCAACGCGCTTTAGTCCCTTCTTCTGCCTGAGCTGGCGCTGTGCGCTGAGCTAACTAATTTTATTTTTTGGTTTACTGCATGCAGTAGGCCCAAAGGACTATATTCTCAAGCAGGAGAAGCATTATGTTTTACTGGATATTATTAGGTCTGGCCATCGCGGCTGAAATTACTGGTACGCTGTCAATGAAATGGGCAAGCGTCGGCCATGGTAATTCGGGCTTTATTTTAATGCTGGTAATGATTGCCTTATCGTATATTTTTCTCAGTTTTGCCGTTAAAAAAATTGCCCTTGGTGTGGCCTATGCCTTATGGGAAGGTATCGGTATTTTATTTATTACGCTGTTCAGCGTGCTGTTATTTGACGAAACCTTGTCCACGATGAAGGTGGCTGGACTGGTCTCGCTGGTGTTAGGTATTGTGCTGATTAAATCCGGTACACGAAAACCGACAAAGGCGGGCAGAGAGGTGAGCCATGCAGCAGTTTGAGTGGGTTCACGGCGCATGGCTTGGCATAGCCATTGTGCTCGAAATCGTCGCTAACGTCTTTTTGAAATTTTCAGATGGGTTTCGCCGCAAGACTTATGGCGTGCTGTCGCTGGTAGCCGTGTTAGCGGCCTTTAGCGCGCTGTCCCAGGCGGTAAAAGGTATCGACCTTTCTGTTGCCTACGCCTTGTGGGGCGGCTTCGGGATTGCCGCGACGTTAGCGGCAGGTTGGGTATTGTTTGGTCAGCGCCTGAATCATAAAGGCTGGATCGGTGTGGCGCTGCTGCTTGCCGGAATGGTAATGATTAAACTTGCCTGATCTCAGTGCTGCCCGTTACTACGGGCAGCATAGGTTATTCCTTCGCCAACTCATCCAGCTTATCGCGAAAACCGGTCACGGATATGGCGCGATTATCGGCCCGCCAGCGATCTTTCGCCGCCGGAGCGGAGCTTTGTACGCCAATCAACTGCCAGCCAGTATCTGTCTTCAACATCAATGGTGAACCGCTGTCGCCCGGGAGTGTGTCGCACTGGTGCGACAAAACGGTATTCTGCGCCCAACCGGTCACCACGCAATCCTGATGCGTGTACAAGTCATCGAGATGATCTTCCGGGTAGCCCGACTGCGTAACTTTACGATCTGCGGTTTTCAGCGCCGCGGTTAATGCCGCTTTATCACCTTCAAATAATGGCAGCGGTGTGATGCCAGAAGGTGGGTAACGCAGCACCACCAGACCAAAATCCCACGGGGCCGCGGAAGGCGGCACAATCCAGCCATCGCCATCGGCTTTTAAACGTTTTCCTAGCGAGGGATCAACCCGTCCTTCAATGCCGTGGATCTCGTAGCGCCAGACACCCTTTTTCGACACGAAGCGTAATGCCACGGCTTTATCCGGCTTGCCTTTCGGGGGGGTGAGTAAGCAGTGTCCGGCAGTCAGTGCCAGTCGTGGTGAAATGAGCGTGGCAGTACACAGGTTACCGCTGGCGGTTTCCAGTTGCCCGATAGCGTCCCAAGGAGATTGCGTTGGGTCAGTCACTTTTATGCGATCGTCATGACCAAAAAACAGCGTTTTTACGTTTTCTGCTTCAGCGCTGGCCGTTGCAGGCTGGTCCGCATGCGCAACGACAGGAAGTAAACAAATTGAACCCAGTAACACAGCAATGGTTTTATGCATATCACACTCTGGTGGGGAATTATGATTTTTAACAGCAAACCCTCAGTTAATACTATAGACGGGACGGCGGGAAAGTGGGAGTAAAATCAGATAACTACGCTCAGGAAAGATAAAAATGCATGGCAATGAGGGCGCAAATTATCAGGGTAATAAGAATGAACTCAAAGCGATAATGTGACACCATTTTACCCTCCAAAAGGCGGCGCTAAATCAGGTCGATTTAGCGCCGTATGCTATGGCGTGGGGGACGCCATAGTAACTACAAATGTGTTATGCAGCAGGTTGAGCTGCGGGTTTAGCGGTGTCGTGTTTTACGGCTTTTTTGGTGTGTTTTTTAGCTGCCTGAGCTTTCTGCTCTGGTGCTTTTTGTTCTGCAGCGGGTTTGGTCGCTGCTTTTTTGGTGTGTTTTTTAGCTGCCTGTGCTTTCTGCTCTGGCGCTTTCTGTTCTACAGCCGGTTTTGTGGCGGATTTTTTAGCGTGTTTCTTAGCTGCCTGCGCTTTCTGCGGCGCGGCTTTGTGCTGTTTTTTATGATGAGTAGTTTTTGCCGGAGCTGCTTTGGTGGTTGCAGCAGCTGGAGCAGTGGTAGCAGTTGTTTCAGCAGCAAATGCAGCAGAAGACAGACCCATAGCAGCGGCAACAACCAGAGCTAATACTTTTTTCATTCTCATACCCTCGATTTGGTTTTTTCATTCAACCCCACTGCGGGGCCGTTGAAATAACTATATCGCTGTAATCACAGGGCTTCCGTGAGTCATTGGTTTCGGCGTGTAACGATATGTACAATGACTCACGGTATGAGATTACAAATAGCGGGCTTCCAGATGAGCGCGGAAATAACGGCTGCTGAGCGGCTCTCCGGTGGCCTGGGTAATAAGCTGTTCAGTGGTAAAACGGCTGCCATGCTGCCAGATATTCTGACGTAACCAGTCAAACAGGGCACCAAACTCACCTTGCGCAATAGACTGCTCTAAATCAGGCAATGCGCGCTTAGCGGCACTGAATAACTGCGCCGCATACATGGCGCCTAAAGTATAAGAAGGGAAGTAGCCAAAGCCGCCATCGGTCCAGTGAATATCCTGCATACAACCGTTACGATAGTTGCCGATGGTTGACAGCCCCAGCCAGGACTGCATTTTCTCATTCCACAATGCCGGGATATCATCCACTTCAATATCGCCATTAATGAGCGCGCGTTCGATTTCATAACGCAGGATAACGTGAGCAGGATAGCTCACCTCGTCGGCATCAACACGGATAAAACCGGGTTTAACCTGCTGGTTCCAGGCGATGAAATTGCTTTCTTCAAACGCAGCCTGATCGCCAAAGTGGCGCGTCACAGCAGGAATTAACCGCGTCAGAAATGCTTTACTGCGCCCCAGTTGCATCTCAAAGAACAGACTCTGGGACTCATGAATAGCGGTTGAGCGTGCCAGAGCGATAGGTTGCCCTGACCAACTGTGCGGCAGATTTTGCTCATAGCGGGCGTGACCGGTTTCATGGATCACGCCAAACAGCGCGCTAAGTAATTCGTTTTCATCATAGCGGGTGGTGATACGCACATCTTCAGGTACGCCACCACAGAAGGGGTGCGCACTGATATCCAGTCGACCAGCCGTAAAATCGAATCCCAACTGCGCCATCGTTTCAAGGCCCAACTCTCGCTGGATTGCGGTTGGGAAAGGACCAACTGGGGCGATGAGCGACTGCTGAGACTGCTTTGCCACCACTTTATTGAGCAGGTCCGGTAACCAGCTTTTAACGTCTGCAAACAGAACATCCAATTGGGCACTGGTCATCCCTGGTTCGAATATGTCCAGTAGCGCGTCATACGGCGAACAGCCTGTGGCTTCCGCACGCAGCCGGGCTTCTTCACGACTGTGCTTCACGACCTCTTTCAGGTTTTCGGAAAATCCCTCCCAGTCATTGGCTGGTCGCTGGCTGCGCCAGGCATGCTCGCAGCGGCTACCCGCGAGTGATTTCGCTTCTACCAACGATTCAGGTAGTAAGGATGCCTGATGATGCAGTCGCGACATTTCGCGCAGGTTGGCTTGCTCAACATCGTTAAGGTCTTCCTGTTGGGCTGCGGCGATCCACGTTGCCACCTTCGGATCGGTTAACAACTGGTGCTCAAGCACGCTCAGCTCGGCCAGTGCTTCGCCGCGAGCTTTGCTGCCGCCAGATGGCATCATGGTAAACATGTCCCAACTGGCGATTGCCGAGAGGTGGGAGAAGCGAGAGAGCCGCTGGAACGTGCGGGTGAGCTGATGGTAATTATCATTGTTACTCATTTTTTGTTCTCGTTCTGTTTAGGTGTGATGAGAAGTTTACCGTGATTCATTCACTTTTCATAAACACACCTTTGTACGCGACTTTGCGTAACAGCTTTTTATAGCGAAAAGCCAGTAGCACGATAAAACAGAGGGCATAAATAATGGGGAGCGGTGATAACACTTTTACCGACCACAGATAATGCAGCGGAAGCAAAACGGCCGCCAGGTAGACGTAGTTGTGCAACGTTTGCCAGCGTTTGCCCATTTTACGTTGCGCGGCTTTCGTGGAGGTCAGCGTCAGCAGGAATAAGATTATCCAACCAGTCATGCCCAACGTTAACCATGGGCGTGAAACCAGTTCACGTCCCAATAATCCCAGATTTTGTATACCCAACTCCAGCAGCGCATAGCTGGTCATATGCAGCGTGGCCCATGCAAAACACCATAACCCTAATAATCGACGGGTGCGATACAACAACGGCTGCTTTGCGTAGCGGGCAAGCGGTGACACCAGCAGGGTAGCAAGCAGAAACTTCAGCGCGGTGATGCCCGTAAAGTGCTGGATATCTTTACCCGGGTCGGCCCCCAACTCACCACGCTGCGCGGCCCAGAAGAGCCATAGCAGGGGTAATAAACCGGCGAGATGCAGCAGTACTTTCAGGCCGGTTATCTGTTTTGCGGTTAACCTCACTTAAAAATACTCCCGTAGATCCATGCCCTGATATAAAGAAGCCACCTCATCGGCATAACCATTAAAAGGCAACGTGGGCTGTCGCTGTACATCGAGAATGCCACCCGAACCGATAAAACGTTCCGTGGCCTGAGACCAGCGGGGGTGATCGACTTGCGGATTTACGTTGGCGTAAAAACCGTATTCGTTAGGTGCCGACATATTCCAGGTCGTCGGCGGCTGTTCACGCGTCAGCTTAATACTGACTATCGATTTAATGCCCTTGAAGCCGTACTTCCAGGGTACGGTCAGGCGTATTGGCGCCCCGTTTTGCGGCGGCAACGCTTTGCCATACACGCCCACGGTCAGAAGGGTAAGCGGGTGCATGGCCTCATCCAGACGTAAACCTTCAACATAGGGATACTTCAACCCGCCACCAATGAAGCGATCTTTCTGGCCGGGCATTTCATCAGGCGCGTAGCGTGTTTCAAAGGCGACGTATTTGGCGTGGCTGGTGGGTTCAACCAGCGCCAATAATTTATGCAAAGGAAAGCCGACCCACGGTACAACCATCGACCACGCCTCAACGCAACGCATCCGGTAAATACGCTCTTCTAATGGAAAACGAGTCGTCAGCGCATCATGATCCAACGTTAAAGGTTTGTTCACTTCACCGCTGATGGTTAATGTCCAGGGATCGGTTTTCAGGCTACCGGCATTCGCGGCAGGATCGGCTTTATCCAGACCAAATTCGTAGAAATTGTTGTAGCCCGTGACCTTGTCTTCTGGCGTCAAGGGCAGATCGTTTTGCCAGATCTCGGGTTTTGTGAACTCGAGCGGTTTGCCCGCTGGTGCAGACGGGCGATCGTTGCCTTTAAACCAATTCAACAGACCGGCCTGTGTCGGGGAAGAGAACGAAGCCGCCGCCGCACCTATCCCAAGAGCTTTGAGGATCTGTCGTCGTTGCATAAAAAAAACGGACTCGGCGGTAACATCAGCTTCCCGAAGTGGATGTTTTTTCTGCATAACTTTTCCTTTTTATTTTCATGTTAAGGAAAACAAATCGACGTTTCCCTGTTGATGCCTGACCTATCTATAACGACATACTGGACGCATGCGTATCCCTGGATCCTCACGAAAAGTTAAAAATTTTGTGATAACTTCCGCCCCTTGCCTGAGGTAAGCTTTCAGCATGACGAGAGGGGGATGACACTGATGGCAGGCGCGAAAAAGATATTTTTGGTGGAAGATGACAGCGATATTGCCTCACTTTTGCAACTTAGCCTGAAGGATGAGGGGTACGAAATTATTCATGAGGCTGATGGGGCACGTGCGGTCGAGCTACTGGAGAAGCACGTCTGGGATGCCGTTATCCTCGATTTAATGCTGCCGGGCGTGGACGGTCTGGAAATTTGTCGTCGCATTCGACAAATGAGTTTCTATCTACCTGTCATTATTATCAGCGCTCGCACCAGTGAAACTCACCGCGTACTGGGGCTGGAAATGGGCGCCGATGATTATTTAGCCAAACCTTTCTCGGTGCTGGAATTGATGGCCCGGGTGAAGGCGTTGTTTCGCCGTCAAGAGGCGATGAGTCAGAACCTGCGTATGGAGGCGGGGATTATCACCGTCCATGGTGTGGAGATTGATCCATTAGCCCGGGAAGTCCGCCTGCAGGGTAAATCCCTCGATTTAACGCCGCGTGAATTCGATCTGCTCTATTTTTTCGCCCGCCATCCCGGCGAGGTCTTTTCGCGTCAGGCGTTGTTAGACCAGGTGTGGGGCTACCAGCACGAAGGATATGAGCATACGGTGAACAGTCATATCAATCGCCTGCGCACCAAAATTGAAAAAGATGCTGCGGAGCCGGAAATTATTCTTACCGTGTGGGGACGAGGCTATAAGCTTGCTGCGGTTAACGCGGAGCATCAACCATGATTTATCGATTGTCGCTGAGCCAGCGTCTGACCCTGGTCTTTACCGCTATTATGTTGATTTGCGCGGTTGCGGTCAGCGTTGTCCAGATCCGCAGCAGTAAACAGTATGGCGACGCCATGGTGCAAAGGCTCTCGCTGGAATTGGCAAGCAAAATTGTCAAAAGTGAGTCGCTTATTGATGCCAGCGGGCAGGTTAATCGGCAGACCTTAAAAGGACTGTTTAATCACCTGATGACGCTCAACCCTAGCGTGGAGCTGTATCTGGTTTCACCATCAGGCGAGATACTTGCTGATGCCGCTCCGCCTGGGCATATTCAGCGCCAGAACATTAGCGTACAGCCGATCCAGGTTTTCCTTAATTCGGACGAGCTGCCCGTTTATGGCAATGATCCGCGCAGCAGCCAGCAAAAGGTATTCAGCGCCGCGCCAGTTTTATTTAACGGCAAGCTGCATGGCTATTTGTACATTATTCTCCAGGGCGAAGATCTCAATATGCTGGCGAATACCGCCTGGCAAAAAACGCTTTGGAACACCGTGACCGGGACGTTAATACTGGTTTTATTAGCCGGTGCAATCGCGGGGTACCTGGTGTGGAGATGGGTGACGAATCCGGTGAAAAGGCTGACCGGTCAGGTGGTTAATCTGGAGCAGGACAGCATTAGCGTCATCAAACAGCTAGCGCAGAAAAAGCCCGATTTAGCTCCGGCGAATGAAATTGCGTTGCTGAACAATGCATTTATTGAGTTAGCACAGAAAATTGCCCACCAATGGGATTTATTAGCTGACAGCGATCGTCAGCGCAGAGAGTTTATCGCCAATATTTCGCACGATTTACGTACGCCGCTCACTTCACTGCTGGGGTATCTGGAAATGCTGTCGCTGAAAGCCGATACGATGACGCCGGAGGAAAACCGGCATTATCTTAGTATTGCACTGCGCCAGGGGCATAAGGTTCGCCATCTGTCACAACAGCTTTTTGAGCTGGCGAGACTTGAGCATGGCGGCATAAAACCACAGCGTGAACGTTTTGCTATTGGCGAGCTGATCCAGGATGTGGCGCAGAAATTTGATCTACCCGTTGCCACGCGTCATTTGCAGTTGCACCTTGACGTAATTGGTCCGTTACCGCTGGTGAATGCCGATTTATCGATGATGGAAAGAATCGTCACGAATTTGCTGGATAACGCTATCCGTCATACGCCTGACGGGGGCGAAGTGTGGCTAAAAGTCTGGCGTGATGAAGACCGCTTGTTAGCAGAAGTGCAGGACAGTGGGCCTGGCGTCGAAGAGGCTGTTCGCGAAGTATTATTTCAGCGCCCGACGGCGTTACTACCCCGTGAGCAGCGGGCTGAGCGTGGTGGTCTGGGCTTACTGATCGTGCGCAGAATGCTCGAACTGCATGGGGGAGATATCCGCCTGATTAATTCAACGGCAGGGGCCTGTTTCCGTTTTTCGTTGCCGCTGGCGGATTCTCCACTGAGTAGCTGATGAGAATGTTCCGCTGAAAAGAGTCTGTAACGCTCTACGCGTTGTAAACCGTGGGCATTGCGTAAATGTTGGTAGGTTGTCAGTGATAATGAGAATTTTTATCATATATTGATAATTCATCAAGTTATCTTTGATAAGCGCAAGGAGATCGTATGTCACAGGATGCCGACAACCTGTATATCGTCAGGACCAAAGCGGTTGCTGGCTGTTTTACCATGTTTTTGCTGATGTTTGGCCTCACGTTTATTCCGTTGTTTTTCCCCGCCAGCCAGGTTCTGCTTGCCAAAGGGCTACTTTTTCCTCTGCTGTTTGCGCTGGAATTTGTTGTGCTGGTCCCGCTGTATTACTTCTTCTTCAGAAAAAGAGAGGGGCTGGGAAAGGGAATTTTCAACGCCAGGTGGTTTGCCATTTTGTTCGTGGCGCTGCTGTTTATTCAGCTTATCCTGCCATGGTTTCTGGGCCTCAGACAAACCGAAGCGTGGGTGACCAGCCAGATATCCCTAAACAGCTACGCGCTGTGGTTATCCACTCTGACCCTGATATTTATTGCGCCAGTGTATGAAGAGATTGTTTTCAGGGGCTGTTTATTCAACGCATTCCAGTATTGGTTCAATAATAAAACCTGGCTGTCGTCGGTGGTGGTATCGGTCATTTTTGCCATCATGCATACGCAGTATGTGGATCTGCGCACGTTGCTGATGCTGTTTCTTGTGTCGCAGGTTTTGATCATCGCCAGACTGAAAAGCAACGGCCTGCTGATGCCGGTTATACTGCATATAGCGATGAACGGGACGGTTATTGCCCTGCAAATGGGGGCTCAGACGTTACAGCCTGGTTGATGAAGGCGATGCCCGGAACCCGGGCATCGTGGATTATACGTGCAGACGATGGTGCAGACGTGCACCGACCAGCAACGCCAGCACCAGCATCAGGGCGATAAATCCGCCCACGCCGTTCCAGCCGTAGCTGTGCCAGAATACGCCACCCAGCGTACCGGCAATACTGGAACCCAGATAATAGCTGAACAGATACAGGGAAGATGCCTGGCCTTTAGCGCGTTTTGCCCGTGGTCCAATCCAACTGCTTGCCACGGAGTGCGCGGCAAAGAACCCGGCTGAAAAGAGCAGCATCCCGGCGAAGATCAGCCACAGCGACGTGAACAGGGTCATCAACAGTCCTATCAGCATCACGCCGGTTGAAAAGAGCATTACCGGACCACGTCCATAGCGGGTGGTCATCGACCCCGCTTTCGGTGAGCTCCAGGTCCCGGTCAGATAGGCTACGGACAACAGACCAACAACCGCCTGGCTGAGTTCCCACGGCGAGAGCATCAGACGGTAGCCGATGTAATTAAACAGCGTGACAAACGACCCCATCAGTAAAAAACCTTCCGCAAACAGCAGCGGCAACCCTCTGTCGCGCCAGTGTAAACGAAAGTTGATAAACAGCGTTTTCGGTCGCAGCGATGTGGGTCTGAAATGACGAGATTCCGGCAAGATTTTCCAGAACATCAGCGCGGAGGCGAGGGCAAAACAACCGATCGCCGCCAGCGCGATACGCCAGTTAAAAAAGTCGGTAAACACGCCGCTTATCAAACGGCCACTCATACCACCAATCGAGTTACCGCTGATATATAAGCCCATTGAGAAGGCGACGAAGCTGGGATGTATTTCCTCGCTCAGATAGGTCATTCCCACAGCCGCCACGCCGCTGAGCGAAAGACCTATCAGCGCACGCATGATTAAAATACCGTGCCAGCTGGTCATCATCGTCGAAAGCAACGTACAGCAGGACGCGAGCAGCAGGGCGGTCACCATCACCGGCTTGCGGCCTATCGCATCGGAAAGTGGACCGGTAAACAGTAAACCGATCGCGAGCATCGCCGTTGAGATGGAAAGCGAAATACTGCTGCTGGCGGGAGAGACCCCAAACTCGTGCGAGAGCACTGGCAGTATGGGTTGCACGCAATAGAGGAGAGCAAATGTCGCCAGTCCGGCAGAAAACAGCGCCAGCGTGACGCGCATAAATGGGGATGTTCCGCGTTTGATAAAACTATCCGGCGGGGTAACTCTCTGTTCATCAACATCGCTTGTCGGCGCGGTATCGACAGTGGTTGTACGGCTCACTTGAAATCCTTGCTCAATCAATTACCTCTACATGACTAGCATTAAGAGTATGAAAATCACATTATTCTGTCTAATATATTAATAATCTCAAATGATATCTTAAAAATATGAATATCGAGCTGCGTCATTTACGTTACTTTGTAGCGGTTGCCGAAGAATTGCATTTTGGCCGGGCGGCGGCACGGCTGAATATTTCGCAACCGCCGCTGAGCCAGCAAATCCAGATCCTCGAGCAGCAGGTCGGCGCCCGACTTCTGGCGCGCACTAACCGCAGCGTGGCGCTGACCGCTGCCGGAAAGCAGTTTCTGGCAGACAGTCGGCAGATCCTGGGGCTGGTTAATGAGGCCGCTGCAAGGGCTGAGCGTCTGCATCTGGGAGAAGCGGGGGAATTGCGTATCGGCTTTACGTCATCGGCACCGTTTATCAAAGCGGTTTCAGATACGTTATCCCTCTTTCGCCAGAGCTACCCCGCTGTACATATGCAAACCCGTGAAATGAACACGCGCGAGCAAATTGCCCCGCTCAATGAAGGAACGCTGGATTTGGGACTTCTGCGCAACACGCAGCTTCCGGAAACGCTGGAGCGTGAAATCATTCTGCATGAGCCGCTGATGGCGATGATCCCGCGCGCGCATCCGTTGGCGCAAAAGCCCGTGGTCACATTGGCGGAGTTGGCCAATGAGCCATTTGTCTTTTTTGATCCGCATGTGGGGACGGGGTTGTATGACGATATTCTTGGCCTCATGCATCGCTATGGACTGAAGCCGACTATCACTCAGGAGGTTGGCGAGGCGATGACTATCATCGGGCTGGTGGCCGCAGGATTAGGCGTTTCCATTCTTCCCGCTTCCTTTAAACGGGTGCAATTGTATGAAATGTGTTGGATCCCGATAGCGGAAGAAGATGCCGTTTCGGAAATGTGGCTAGTGTGGCCAAAACATCATGAGCAAAGTCACGCCGCGCAACGCTTTCGCGAGCAACTGCTGGCGGCCGTTCAGGCGATTAATTTAGTTTAAAAATGGGCGAAAATGTGCAGTAAATCACAAGGCTAAGTAAAAAGTTGACGGAAGCCATTGAAGTGCTTCACCATAGCCCGCAGATTATTTCGGAGCGCGAAAATAAAGGGAGTAAGTGGTGGTTGCTGATAGTCAGCCTGGGCATATCGATCAAATTAAGCAGACCAATGCGGGCGCGGTTTATCGCCTGATTGATCAGCTGGGTCCGGTATCGCGTATTGATCTCTCTCGCCTGGCACAATTGGCACCTGCCAGTATTACTAAAATTGTCCGCGAAATGCTCGAAGCGCACCTGGTGCAAGAGTTGGAAATCAAGGAAGCGGGCAGCCGTGGACGTCCGGCCGTTGGGCTGGTTGTGGAAACGGAAGCCTGGCACTATTTATCCATTCGTATCAGTCGCGGCGAGATCTTTCTGGCGCTGCGCGATCTGAGCAGCAAACTGGTGGTTGAAGATTGTCTTGAAATGGCGCTGGTCAGTGAAACACCATTGCTGGAACGCGTTATTACCCAGGTCGATCAGTTTTTCATACGCCACCAGCAAAAGCTGGAGCGCTTAACCTCCATCGCCATTACCTTACCCGGCATTATTGATACTGAAAACGGTATCGTTCATCGCATGCCATTCTACGACGATGTCAAAGAGATGCCGCTGGGTGAAGCGCTTGAAAATCATACCGGCGTGCCGGTCTATATTCAGCATGATATCAGCGCCTGGACTATGGCCGAGGCGCTTTTTGGCGCATCGCGCGGCGCGCGCGACGTCATTCAGGTAGTGATCGATCATAACGTGGGGGCAGGGGTAATCACCGACGGTCATCTACTGCATGCCGGCAGCAGTAGCCTGGTGGAAATTGGTCATACCCAGGTGGACCCCTACGGCAAACGCTGCTATTGCGGCAACCATGGTTGCCTGGAAACGATCGCCAGCGTCGACAGCGTGCTCGAACTGGCACAGGTACGCTTGAAGCAGTCAATGAGTTCTTCTCTACACGGGCAACCGTTAACGGTAGACGCGCTGTGTCTGGCGGCGATGCAGGGGGATTTATTGGCGAAAGATATCATTAGCGGCGTCGGGACCCATGTCGGACGCATTCTGGCCATCATGGTGAATTTGTTCAACCCGCAAAAAATATTGATTGGTTCTCCGCTCAGTAAAGCGGCAGATATTTTGTTTCCCACTATTGCTGACAGCATTCGTCAGCAAGCGCTTCCGGCCTACAGTCAGCATATTGTCGTCGAAAGTACGCAGTTCACCAATCAAGGGACGATGGCAGGGGCGGCGCTCGTGAAGGACGCGATGTATAACGGTTCTTTGTTGATTCGTCTATTACAGGGTTAACATTTTTTAACTGTTGTACGAAAAATTGCGCTATCTCAAGCCGATTCTCGTCGTCATACCTTAGACTTTCTCCACTGTATTATTTTCCTGACTTATATTTTCAAAGCATAACGGTGGAGTTAGTGATGCTGAAGCGTTTCTTTATTACAGGTACAGACACTTCTGTTGGGAAGACCGTGGTTTCCCGCGCATTACTACAAGCGTTAGCGTCAGGGGGTAAAAGCGTTGCGGGCTACAAACCCGTGGCTAAAGGAAGCAAAGAGACACCTGAAGGTCTGCGCAACAAAGATGCGCTGGTGCTGCAAAGCGTGTCTACTATCGAACTGCCCTACGAGGCGGTCAACCCGATTGCGTTGAGTGAGGATGAAAGCAGCGTAGCGCATAGTGGTCCGGTCAATTACACCCTGTTATCCAACGGCCTCGCAAGCCTCAGCGAAAAAGTGGATCACGTTGTCGTGGAAGGCACCGGAGGCTGGCGGAGCCTGATGAACGATCTGCGTCCGTTATCTGAATGGGTGGTGCAGGAACAACTGCCGGTGCTGATGGTGGTGGGTATCCAGGAAGGCTGTATTAATCATGCCATCCTCACCGCACAGGCGATTGCCAGCGACGGACTGCCTTTGATTGGCTGGGTCGCGAACCGAATCAACCCGGGGCTAGCGCATTATGCGGAAATCATTGATGTGCTGGGCAAAAAATTACCCGCACCGCTGATCGGTGAACTGCCTTATCTGCCTCGCGCAGAGCAACGTGAGCTGTCTCAGTACATCCGTCTGTCAATGCTCGGCAGCGTGTTGTCGGTAGATAGAGTCCTGGCGTAACGTTCGCGACAGCACAGACGCCACCACACAGGCAATCAGCAATCCGGGGAGCAGACGATACTCCCCGGTCATTTCACAAACCATCAGTGTCGACATTATTGGCGCATGCGTGGTAGCTGCCAGCAGCGTGGCCATCCCCGTTAATCCCAGCAGAATGGCAATCTCATCCGGACCCGGAAGCCATAATCCCCACACTCGTCCCAGCAGCATACCCACCGAAAGACCGACAAACAACGTTGGCGTAAACACACCGCCAGGCGCACCGGAACCACTGCTGGCAAGCACCGCCAGTAATTTGCAGATGAAGATCCCGCTCACCACGGCCAGCAGCGGTGGGGAGAGTAAATATGACTGCACCACGCTGTAGCCGTTACCCCAGACCGTAGGCGTGAGCAATGACAGCAGGCCAACGATCAGCCCGCCGAGCGCCAGTTGCCACGGGGGCGAGAGTTTTAAGCGCAAAAAACCATTATGGCTGGCGGTCATCAACCACATGAATAGCGGTCCGCAAACGCCGGCAGCCAGACCGGTGCTGATGATCATGACGTATTCCAGCGCATGCAGTTCCCGTGTGAAGTGCACGGCATACAACAGCGCATTGCTGTCGCTCAGCATATTGGTGGTGAGCAAGGCGACGACGGCGGATACCACCACCGGTCCCAGTGACGCGAGGATCAAGGTGCCAAACAACACTTCAGCAATAAATAGACTGCCCGCCAGTGGGGCATGATACGCTCCGGCCATACCCGCAGCGGCTCCGCAGGCAATCCATAACTTCCATTCTGTGCGCGGGGTGAAGCGTTGAGCAAAGCTGGAGGCTGCCAGCGCTGCCAGTAAAATCATGGCACCTTCGCGCCCGATGGCGCTCCCGCTGGAGACGACCAGTAAGGAGGCCAGCGATTTCACCAGGCTTGCACTGACGTCAAATTGTCCGTTAGTTTGCAAGGCTTCCATGTAATCAGTGGGAGCCTGCGGGCGTAACCGGTTGAACGTTTGCCATCCCCAAAGCAGCAAACCCGCCGCCAGCCCTCCTAACGCAGGAGTCAGCATGCGTCTTACAGGGGAAAGGTTTGTTGCCGCGTTGACCAGACTCCCTGTGTCATTGCTCAGGAACAACCATTCAAGAAGGAGCATGGCGTGGCGAAATCCTGCGACGGCCAACGCAGCAAGGATACCAATCAGCGCAGCAATCAGCAGGCGGCGGAACATGGCGCGCAGGTCAGGATAAGCATGTAAATGATGCATGAGTGGCCAGACAGGAAATTTCAGACGCTTTATTTTGCGGCTATTTGGCAATAGAAGCAAAAGCTCAGCGTGCGCAACAGGATGCTACACAGGCAGGACACATCCTGCCTGTGGTGAAACTAACGAAAAAGTGGCTTATCGGCTATCGGGATCAGTAACTGCGACTGCCATTGCGCTAGCGTCAGACGGGCCAGCTCCCCCAGCGCCTGGTAAAACGGGTGATCAGCTTTTTCGATAAACACATCAAGGAAGCGGGATGACCACGGGAACAGATGCCAGGCCAGCAGTTGTTCGCACTCGGTGTGGCGTTCATTTTCAGCAAGCCAGGCCGTCAGCAACAGCAGTGAACCAAAGTGATCTTCTGGCTCATTTTGCTGCATGGCAAACTGGATGCCGTTGTCCCGCATCCACTGACGAAGTGCCAGCGTAGAGTCGCCAAACAACACGTTTTCGCGATCCAGCCAGACAGATCCCCAGGGCGGAGAGGGTAGCGCATATGGACCGACAAACAGGCGTTGCCAGGCCTGCGGGAGAGGCTCATCGACCTCGGCTTGTAGCCGTGCAGCCAGCGGAAAAAGCATTGCCTGATCGAGCGGCCACTGCGCCTGCCAGCCATCGGCTCTTAACGCGCTGACTAATGCAGAGGCTTCCGCGCTATCTGGCGCATAGTAAAACAGTGCGCCGAGAACGCGCGCCGCGGTAGAAAAGTTGTCACCTTGCGAAAAATGGGTCATGCAAACAATCCTGAACAGTGCGGGTTGCCCCGCACCCGAAAGTTAACCTGCAACAGCCATTCCGACTGTCATATGTAAACCGTAAAACAATCCGCGGCCAATGATTTCACCGGCGAGGACTAACACTAAGCCCAACGCCAGGCCGCCGACGGACGGTGCTTTACGACGGATAAGCGGGCATATCCAGCAGCCCAGACCGGCGGCCAGCAGAATGATGCGCCAGACCTGCAAGCTTCCGTAGTCGGGAACCAGCCCGCTGGCGGATTGTACCGAACTGTGGATCCCGCCGAGCGACAGTCCCTGCAGAACAATAACCGCCACGATCACCAGTAGGGCCAAAACGCTCACGTAGGCGAATCTGGCGGTGCCAGAGGAAACACCCGCAGCACGCAGCAGCAGGGCGGCAAACAGCGGTCCGCTCAGCAACATCGTCATAAAAAATGCCACCGTAGTGTAGCCGTTATACCAGGTCGGGACAGTGTCTATCTGGTAGACGCTGGTCATCGCCAGCACAAATACCAGACCCAGCAGCATGCCCACCAGCAGCCAGATTTTACCTAACGCTGCGGGCATTTTACCGAGAAACGCCACCAGCCACCACAGGCCACCGACGGCGAAAAACAGTGAACCACTGGCGATTTCGTTACTCAGCGCAGATGCGCCAACTCTGTTCAGCGAGTTAAAGGCACGCAGTGGCGAACCCAGGTGCATTACCGAGGCGAGAAAGGCGATGCCCATCACCAGCCACAGAAAAAACATGCTGCGCACGATACGTTGTTTTGCCACCTCGTCTTTAGCGGTCAGCCAGCCATAGCCACTCACTATCAGCGCCCCGGCCACGCACTGGCCCAGCACCGTAAACAGGACCAGCGGCCATTCATGCCATCCATTGCCCATGTTACACCTCCTGCGGATTCGCCAGATAACCCGTGATATCCCCGGTCGGGCGGCTATTGGCGTTGGGTTTGATCACAATGCTCGGTTTGGTGAAGTGCGCACCTGGCAGCGGAGCGACCGCCGCCAGTTCACCGTGCTTTTTGCGCAGCTCATCAATTGGACCAAAGTCCAGCGCGCGCAGCGGACAGGACTCGACGCAGATGGGCTTTTTGCCGTCGGCCACGCGGTCATGACAGCCATCGCACTTGGTCATATGACCTTTGGCGGCATTGTACTGCGGTGCGCCGTACGGGCAGGCCATGTGGCAGTAGCGACAGCCTATGCATATGTCTTCATCCACCACCACAAAACCATCTTCACGCTTATGCATAGCGCCGCTGGGGCAAACCTTGGTGCAGGCCGGATCTTCGCAGTGATTACAGGCAATGGAGAGGTAGTAGGCGAAGACATTCTGTTGCCAGACGCCGTTATCTTCCAGCCAGTCGCCTCCAGCGTATTCGTAAATACGCCGGAAACTGACGTCGGGAGTGAGATCCTTGTAATCTTTGCAGGCCAGCTCGCAGGTTTTACACCCCGTGCAACGGCTGGAATCAATAAAAAATCCATACTGAGTTGTCATGGGTTAGTCCTTATGCCTTTTCAACCTGAACGAGATTACTGTGGGATGGATTCCCCTTCGCTAATGGAGAAGGTCGATGCGACGTGAGAATATTTATGGAACCACCATGATCGATCTGGTCGCCGAACATATCGGCATTGAGCCAGGCTCCTTGTCCGATGGCAGTGACGCCGGGCAAAATACGCGGTGTGACTTTCGCGCTGATCAGCATCTGGCCGATATTATTAAACACCCTAACTGTGTCGCCATTACGGATGCCGCGCGTCCTGGCATCGACGGGGTTTATCCAGATCTCCTGCGGGCAAGCCTGCTGTAAAACATCGATATTGCCGTAGCTGGAGTGGGTTCTCGCCTTATAGTGGAAACCCGTGAGCTGCAATGGATACGTTTTGCGCTTAGGATCGTCCCAACCGTCAAAGCCTGGTGCATAAGCTGGAAGAGGATGAACAATCTCATCGTCTTTGAGTTCCCATGTTTCTGCAATGGTTGCTAGCCGTTCAGAGTAAATCTCAATTTTCCCTGATGGCGTTTTCAATGGGTTAGCCCCAGGATCTTCTCTGAAAGAACGGAAAGCAACATAGTGTTCTTCGGGGCATTTTTTCTTGAAAATACCTGTCGTTTTCATTTCGTCGTAATCCGGCATTTCCGGGTTACGCTCTTTGGTCTTGGCATGCAGGTATTTCACCCATTCATGCTGCGTACGACCCTCGGTGAATTTTTGATATACATCCGGACCTAGACGTTTGGCGACTTCACTTAACATCCAGTAAATGGGTTTACGTTCAAATTTTGGCGATGTCGCAGGTTGACCAAGGATGACATAGCCCATGTTCCCGGCAGACTCGTGTGAGATGAGATCTTCTTGTTCAGTTGGCATCAGGTCAGGTAGCAGAATGTCGCAGTATTTTGCGGAGGCAGTCATAAAATGCTCAATACCGACGATCATTTCGCACTTGCTGTCATCCTGTAAGACATCATGGGTATGCGCGATATTGCCATGCTGGTTGATGAGCGTATTGCTGGCATAACACCAGATAAACTTGATAGGCACGTCCAGCTTATCTTTACCGCGAACACCGTCCTTGGTCGCGGTCATCTCTGCACCATGATCAATAGCATCCGTCCAGGTAAAGACTGATATCTGCGTTTTAACCGGGTTTTCTAGCATGGAGAACCATTCCACGCCCAGATCCCAGGTCCCTTCGCGCATCCCTGAGTTACCACCGTTTATCCCCACATTGCCGGTTAAAACGGAGAGCATCGCAATCGCGCGAGCGGTTTGTTCACCGTTGGAGTGACGCTGCGGTCCCCAACCCTGGCAGATATAAGCGGGTTTCGCTGCGCCGATTTCACGCGCTAACTGGATAATTTTCTCAGCCGGAATGCTGGTAATGTGGGAAGCCCAGTCCGGTGTTTTGGCTATCCCGTCTGGTCCATCGCCTAAAATATAGGCTTTATAGTGTGCATTCCGCGGTGCACTGGCGGGAAGAGTGGTTTCATCGAAGCCGACACAGTATTTATCAAGAAAAGGTTTATCAATCAGATCTTCGGTGATCAGTACCCAGGCGATCGCCGCAGCCAATGCAGCGTCAGTTCCTGGTCGGATAGGCAGCCATTCATCCTCACGACCAGCGGCAGTATCGTTATATCGAGGATCGATAACGATCATTCGTGCGTTAGAACGTTCGCGGGCTTGCTCAACATACCAGGTTACACCGCCGCCGCTCATACGGGTTTCGGCAGGGTTATTGCCAAACATGACGACCAGTTTTGTATTGGCGATGTCGTCAGGACTGTTGCCGTCGTTAGCACCAAACATATAACCCATTGCGGCGCTGATTTGCGCGGTACTATAACTACCGTAGCGGCTCAAATAGCCGCCGCAAGAATTCATCAGGCGGTAGGGGACGTTGGAGTTAGTAATATTCCCACCATCTACACCTGTACCGTACAGCACGTGAACCGCTTCGTTACCGTAATCCTGCAGGATCCGCTTCAAATTACCACTAATGGTGTCCAGTGCTTCATCCCAGGTGATCCTTTCAAATTTTCCTTCTCCACGCTTGCCTACACGTTTCATTGGATATTTTAGGCGGTCAGGGTGATTCATACGGCGACGGATCGATCGGCCACGCAAGCAGGCACGTACCTGATGATTACCGTAGGTATCATCGCCCGTTGTGTCCGACTCTACCCAATAGACGGAGTCATCCTTAACGTGCAGACGTAAAAGACAACGACTACCACAGTTAACGGTACAAGAACTCCAGACAACCTTCTCTTCAACGGGCTGTATCGCCTGCTGTACCGCTGCGGCGGCAGTGCGCATTCCGAAAGGTAACGACAGCCCACCCGCGGCAAGCGCCAGCGAACCCATTGCCGAGGATTTCACTAACGTCCTGCGGCTAATGCCTCCGTATTGCTCAGTTTTTGACATTACTCACCCCATTATAGTTATCGCTATATATTAATTTCTATAACGAAATTAATAGCATGCTAATAATGGTTTGAGTTTACCCACTTATGGGTATGTCATCTTAATGCATATCAAACAGGAGTGACCCTCCGCGCACGGAGGGCGTGATTTATTGCGGTTCGGCGGCGTGCCCGTCCTGGGCAGGGGTGCTATTGGCTGGGGCATTGCCACTGTTGGTTCGGGTATAGAGAATTTTGTGCGTATCGTTTGCACAATGTCCCACGACCAGTGAATCAGGCTGATCGGCCTGATCGTTGGGGACAATGTTCAGCGTAAAGCTGGATTCAGCAACGCCATTATTAATGATGCGCTGTTCGATATCACTTTTCACGCGTTCACATGACGCCGGTGCCGCCAAGACCTGCGGGGACGCGACGGCCAGTAAGAGCGCGGCAATTCCTGTTATGTATTTCATCATCAGCTCCTTTATGATCGACCTGGACTAAGATTAGCATTTCTGGTGTAAATAACTGTATTTGCTAATATGATTGAGAATTATCTTCTTATCCCGGTGAAAAATGTGAAGAAAAAGATCTTATTAGGTTTCCTGTGCGTCGTGCTGGTCGGGTGTGATAACGCCAAAGGCCTGGATTCCTTTACGCCGGAAATGGCCAGTTTTTCCAATGAATTTGATTTCGATCCGCTGCGCGGGCCAGTAAAAGATTTCAGCCAGACGCTGCTTAATGACAAAGGTGTAGTCACCAAGCGCGTTGTCGGTACGCTCTCACAGGAAGGGTGCTTCGATACGCTTGAATTGCATGATATCGAAAGCAATACCGGCATGGCGCTGGTCCTGGATGCTAACTATTACCGGGACGCCAAAACGCTGGAAAAACGGATCCGCTTACAGGGTAAATGTCAGTTAGCAGAACTGCCTGCGGCGGGCGTGGTATGGGATACCGACGATAACGGTTTTGTCGTTTCCGCCACGGGAAAAGAGATGAAGGTGCAATATCGCTATGATGCGGAAGGCTACCCGCTGGGTAAAACCACCGTCAATAAGGACAATACCTTGCAGGTTGATGCCAAACCGTCGGTTGACCCGTTAAAGAAGCTGGATTACACCGCGGTAAGTCTGCTCAATAACCATCCGTTAGGTAATGTAAAACAAACGTGCAAGTATGATGACTATGCTAATCCGGTCAACTGCCAGCTTGTTATCGTTGACGAGAGCGTGAAGCCGGCAGTTGAACACCATTACTCGATTGAAAACACCATCGATTACTATTAGTTAGTCTTTACTGAGCGGTAGGTTGCAGCAGGTTAGGACCTGACGTTTTATGTTCTGCCAGATACTGCTGCTGGAAGATACACATGCGGATAGTGTTGCGGTATTGACCGTTGATAAAGAATTCATGAATCAGCTCGCCTTCGACCATAAAGCCGAGTTTACGGTAGATGTGGATGGCTTTTTCGTTCTCTTTATCAACGATCAGATACAGCTTATATAAGTTAAGTACGGTAAAGCCGTAATCCATCGCCAGCTTAGCAGCCCGGGAAGCCAAACCTTTGCCCTGATATTCCGGCGAAATAATGATCTGGAATTCTGCCCGGCGGTGCACATGGTTAATTTCAACCAGCTCCACCAGTCCGGCTTTTTCACCGTCGCATTCCACAACAAAGCGACGTTCACTTTGGTCGTGGATATGCTTGTCATACAGATCTGACAGCTCAACAAATGCTTCGTAAGGTTCTTCAAACCAGTAACGCATTACGCTGGCGTTGTTATCAAGCTGATGGACAAATCGTAAATCTTCACGCTCCAGCGGGCGCAGCTTAACACTGAGGGCGCTAGTCATATCGTATCCTTTCAATATCTTTCAAAGTGCAATCATTATGGGGCAACGGTGCGGCCAGTGCGGCGGTCGAGGCAGCGCAGGGTGTTGGGCTCCCAGTACGCATTAATATTAGCGCTCTGTTCGCACTTATCACGGCTATCGAAAGCTGAGTCGGTTTTGTCCCACTCTTTCTCTGCACGCTTGTTGACCTTCTGGCGTAGCTGACGCGTATCGTTCCATTGTTCCTTTTCCATTGCTGCCTGTTGACGACTTTGCGCACTGTCCCCGGATTCAATGATCAGTTTACTGGTTTCAGCAAATGCGGAAGAGGTGTACACAGCCGCAGCCAGCGTCAGCATAGCCGTCAGGCACAGGCGTTTGGTCAGTGTAATATTCATGGTGAATTCCTTTTATGGGAAAGGGAAAAAACAATAAAACAGGGTTAAATTCTACACTATTCTGGCTTGTGGGCATACCCACTCAGCGGTGATGGATACGCTAACGACATTCTGTCGTATCATGTTTAAACCGAAGGTAACTGAATAACATCAATGCTTAAGACCACATTCCTTTTTTTCATCACCGCGTTATGCGAAATCATTGGCTGCTTTTTACCCTGGCTCTGGCTTAAGCGAGGGGCTACGGCTTGGCTGCTGATACCCGCCGGGATGTCACTGGCCTTATTCGTCTGGTTACTGACGCTGCATCCGGCTGCAAGCGGGCGTGTGTACGCGGCCTATGGTGGAGTTTACGTGGTGACAGCGTTGCTTTGGCTACGTATTGTTGACGGCGTAAAACTTAGCCTGTACGACTGGTCAGGCGCGCTGGTGGCATTGTGCGGCATGCTGATTATTGTGGCTGGGTGGGGGCGCGCATAGCGCCTTTTTTGTGATCAATCAGCGCTTTTTTGATCTTCATACTTGTATGGTAGTAGCTCAGTTGGGTAAATTTCCTGCATCACAAGAACAAATGCAAGGAATAAGAGATGAAGATTGTTGGGGCTGAAGTGTTTGTCACCTGTCCGGGGCGTAATTTTGTCACGTTGAAAATTACGACAGACGATGGGATCACTGGGCTGGGAGATGCGACGTTAAACGGACGCGAGTTATCCGTAGCGTCCTATCTGAAAGATCATGTTTGTCCGCAACTGATTGGTCGCGATGCGCACCGAATTGAGGACATCTGGCAGTTTTTCTACAAAGGCGCGTACTGGCGTCGTGGTCCGGTCACCATGTCGGCGATTTCCGCGGTGGATATGGCATTGTGGGACATCAAAGCGAAAGCGGCGAATATGCCGTTGTACCAGTTGCTCGGCGGTGCATCTCGTGAAGGCGTTATGGTTTACTGTCACACCACAGGCCATACCGTTGATGACGTACTCGAAGATTATGCGCGCCATAAAGAGATGGGCTTTAAAGCAATTCGCGTGCAGTGCGGCGTGCCGGGTATGAAAACCACTTACGGTATGTCTAAAGGCAAAGGACTGGCCTACGAACCCGCCACCAAAGGGCAGTGGCCAGAAGAGCAGTTATGGTCAACGGAGAAATACCTCGATTTCACGCCAACACTGTTTGAAGCCGTGCGCGACAAGTTTGGTTTCAACGAACATCTTCTGCACGATATGCACCACCGTCTGACGCCAATTGAAGCGGCCCGTTTCGGCAAAAGCATCGAGCAATACCGTCTGTTCTGGATGGAAGATCCGACCCCGGCTGAAAACCAGGAATGCTTCCGCCTGATCCGCCAGCATACGGTCACGCCGATTGCGGTAGGGGAAGTTTTCAACAGCATCTGGGACTGCAAACAGCTTATCGAAGAGCAATTGATCGACTATATCCGCACCACCATCACCCATGCGGGCGGTATCACTGGCATGCGTCGAATTGCCGATTTCGCGTCGCTGTATCAGGTACGTACCGGTTCGCATGGACCTTCCGATCTGTCCCCAGTATGCATGGCCGCTGCGTTGCACTTTGATCTGTGGGTGCCGAACTTCGGCGTACAGGAGTATATGGGGTATTCCGAGCAAATGTTGGAAGTGTTCCCGCACAACTGGACCTTTGATAACGGCTATATGCATCCAGGAGACAAACCAGGTCTTGGGATCGAGTTTGATGAAAAGCTGGCGGCGAAATACCCGTATGACCCTGCATATCTGCCTGTTGCTCGTCTGGAAGATGGCACGTTGTGGAACTGGTAAATATAAATTTTACGGACGAAAGATGTTGATTAACTCAATACCCTACAGAAGGTAAAACTTATGGTTAGTTCAGTCGATATTAAAAATAACGTAGATAATAAACCCATTATTCGCAGAGTGGCTTCAGCCTCCGCAATTGGTACTGCTGCCGAATACTATGACTTCTTTGCATATGGGACAGCAGCCGTACTCTTTTTTGGTCATTTATTTTTCCCAAGTGACGATCCGTTAATTAGTACGCTGGCTGCTTTTGCAACCTATGCCGTTGGTTTCCTGGCTAGACCATTAGGAGGAATTGTCTTTGGGCATATTGGCGATAAGGTCGGGCGCAAAAAAGCACTGGTTATTACTATATTAATCGTTGGCTTAGGGACATTCTGTATTGGGTTGTTACCTACATATGAAAAAATAGGTGTATGGGCTCCAGCTTTACTTATATTTATTCGTGTATTACAGGGCTTTGGTGTTGGAGGAGAACAAGCCGGTGCAGTATTGATGACTGCTGAATATTCTGAGCCCAAACATCGTGGATTTTTTTCGAGTTGGGTTCAAATCGGTGCCCCAGTTGGTTTTCTTCTGCCGTTAGCACTCTTTGCGTTGTTAAATGCCACACTTTCTCCAGAGGCAATGATGGATTACGGGTGGCGTATACCGTTCCTGTTAAGTCTGTTGCTGGTTATTGTTGGGTTATTTATCCGCTTAAAAATTGATGAATCACCAGTCTTTGCTCAGATTAGGGAGACAAAAGCAGAAGAATCACGTCCATTAGTTGAAGTTATCCGTGATTTTCCGGGAATTGTCGTTAAGGGAGTATGTGCGAAGCTGATTGAGGCTTGCTCATTTGCAATGTTTACAGTGATTGTCCTTGCATACGGTAAGGCAAACAATCTCGATGCAAATATCTTGATGGAGACAATGATTGTTGCGGTGATTATAGAAATAATTGCAATACCGATGATGGGCTCGCTATGCGATAAAATTGGGCGTAAACCAGTTTATATTATCGGCGCATTGCTCCAGGTTGTTATGATTATTCCTTTCTTCCTTGCAATCAATCAGGATAGCTTTTGGCTTACGCAAATAGTAATGATCCTGGTACTGAGCGTTGGGCATAGTATGTGTTATGCACCTCAGGCATCTTATTTCCCAGAGCTTTTCCCGACTCATATTCGCTGTAGCGGAATAGCATTAATTTGGCAGTTGGGATCGCTAATTGGTAGTGGGATTCTTGGTTTAGTAGCAGTAAAAATTCTGCAAGTAACTGGTGGACATTATTATGGACTCGCAACCTATGTGATTGTACTTGGCGTCATCTCAGTTATTGGTTTGCTGATGATGCCGGAAACTGCACCGCAAAGGCTTAAACGTGAATACCAGCAGTGGCAGAAACATTAATATCCTTTGGCGGCAATATGCCGCCAAATTTACCTTTTATGGTACACAGCTTTAAGTGATGTCATACCAATCATTAAAAGCTTAATGCAAATCAAAACATACAACCATACAGGCGTTACTCTGAATCAATCCTGATTTCATTGATAAGTAGGTCATACCATGCAAAACAAGCTCTTAACGGCAAAGGCTGCACTTCCCGACTACGATCGTACAAAACTGGTCCCGCGTATTGTCCATCTGGGGTTTGGCGCATTTCACCGCGCACATCAGGGGGTTTACGCTGACATTCTCGCTGCAGATCACGGCAGTGACTGGGGCTATTGCGAAGTGAACCTGATTGGCGGCGAGCAGCAGATTGCCGATCTGAAACAGCAAGATAACCTGTATACCGTTGCAGAAATGTCCGCAGATGCTTGGACTGCAAGAGTCGTGGGCGTGGTGAAAAATGCGCTGCATGCGCAGGTTGATGGGCTGGAAAGCGTACTGGCTGCGATGAGTGAACCGCAGGTTGCGATTGTTTCTCTGACCATTACCGAGAAAGGGTATTGCCATTCTCCGGCGACCGGTCAATTGATGTTAGACAACCCGATGATTGCCGCCGATCTACAAAATCCAAAACAGCCAAAAACTGCGCCAGGCGTTGTGGTTGAGGCGCTTGCACGCCGCAAAGCTGCGGGTTTAGCCGCCTTTACCGTGATGTCCTGCGACAACATGCCAGAAAACGGTCATGTGATGCGCAATGTTGTCACCGCGTATGCCCGGGCGGTGGATGCGGAACTGGCTGCGTGGATCGAACAACATGTCACATTCCCGTCGACAATGGTTGACCGCATTGTCCCTGCTGTTACCCAGGATACGCTGGACAAAATTGAACACATTACCGGCGTACGCGACCCGGCAGGCGTAGCATGTGAACCGTTCCGTCAGTGGGTTATTGAAGATAACTTTGTCGCTGGCCGCCCTGAATGGGAGAAGGCGGGAGCGGAGCTGGTTGCTGATGTCATTCCGTTTGAAGAGATGAAACTGCGTATGCTCAACGGCAGCCACTCTTTCCTTGCTTATCTGGGGTATCTGGCGGGATATCAGCACATTAACGATTGCATGGGCGATGAAAATTATCGCCTCGCCGCGCGCGCGCTGATGTTGCAGGAACAAGCGCCCACGTTAAAAGTGAAAGGTGTGGATCTTCCGCACTATGCCGATCTGTTAATTGAGCGCTACAGCAACCCGGCACTGCGTCATCGCACCTGGCAGATCGCGATGGACGGCAGTCAAAAACTGCCGCAGCGTATGCTGGACTCCATTCGCTGGCACATTGTGCACGGTAGCCACTTTGAACTGCTGGCGCTGGGCGTGGCTGGCTGGATGCGTTACGTCGGCGGTGTGGATGATCAGGGCCAGGCGATTGAAATCAGCGATCCGCTGTTACCGGTGATCCAGAAAGCGGTGCATAGCAGTAACGAGGGCGAAGATCGTGTCCAGGCGCTGCTGGCGATCGATGCTATTTTTGGTCGTGAACTGCCGCAGGTAGAATTGTTCAAGAATCAGGTCACACAAGCCTATCTTGCTTTACTGGCTGAAGGGGCGAAGGCAACCGTTGCGAAGTATGCTGCAAAACTGAAGTAACGAGAACATCATTTAAGTCGCCATCTGGCTATAAACGGGCCAGATGGCGCATTGTTTTCTGGCATTCACACCAATTAGTTCATGCCCAAACGAATCAGTTCGAGGGGGGCATATTTACCTTCACACCCTTCGATTTCCACTGTTTTCCCGCGGCGAATTTGCTCAGCGGTCAGGCCATCGGTATCTATCGCTGTAATGCGGCCTGTAAGTCCGGTGTCGCTAATCATGACGCGGCTGCCAGTGGTGATTGCGTTACGGTTACGATCGTATGTTTTCATGGTGTTTTCTCCTTTCCAACTTACCGTCAAAGCCCGTGGGCTCTAGTCCCACGTAACGGGCGCAATATAAATACGCTTCTCGTTAATGATTTTTTTTGTTTTCGATCAAAATCACAGCTTTTTTTATGCAGATGTGCGGGAGAGGGGAAGGCAGGAGAAACTCACCTCGGTGTGAGGTGAGCGTAATATTAATCTTCGCTGAACCAGTCGCTATTTTCCTGACGGATTAGCTGAACGGACTCACCAATTTCCTGGAGATGCAGCATCATTGCGCGCTCAACGGCATCGCCATCATGTTTCTCAAGTGCGGTAAAAATATCGTGATGCTGACGCAGCAGCATTTCAGGCGGAGAGATATGATCTAGGCTCATATAACGAACGCGGTCAATCGTGGCCTTAATATTCTCAACGGTGTCCCAGGCGAGCTGGCACTCGGCGATTAAAGCCAGTTTCTGATGAAATTCGTCATCAAGCAGGAAGAAATCATTGATTTGTTTTCGATCAATCGCGATGCGTTGCTGATGCAGATTTTGTTCGAGCTGATAGCACTGTTTGTCGGTGATCAGTGATGCGGCGCGGCGGACCACGGCACATTCAATTGCCTGGCGAACAAAACAGCCGTTTTGCACCTGCGACAGCGAAATTTTGTTTACGTAGCTGCCACGCTGCGGGCGGATCTGAATCAGACCGTTCTCTGCCAGTTTGATGAATGCTTCTCGTACCGGCTGGCGTGACACATTAAAGCGTACGGAAACCTCTTTCTCCGACAGCGGCGTACCGGGTGCAATCAGACAGTGCACGATATCACGACGAAGAATACGGTAAATCTGTTGATTTACCGGTTGTGTAGGGTTGAGCTGCGTTTCTACGGTCATTCATTCTTACTTTTTAGAGAGTTAACCCGGAGATCTTATCACTTATTTCAGGCTATCTATACCCGGCGCAAGGCCGGGCAGAGAAATTAGCTCCGATGAATACTCAGTCCGGCAAAAGACTGTGTGACAGGCATCATTTCAAGGGTGTTAATGTTGACATGAGCGGGTAAGGACGCCACCCACCATACCGCTTCTGTAACATCTTGCGGGGTCAGCGCAGTGGTATTTTCGTAGGCTTTTTCAGCTTTAGCATCATCGCCTTTGAAACGTACGTTAGAGAATTCCGTACCGCCAACCAGACCCGGTTCAATGTCGGTAACGCGAATCGCAGTGCCGTGTAAGTCAGTACGTAAATTCAGGCTAAACTGGCGAACAAACGCTTTGGTCGCACCGTAGACGTTCCCGCCAGCGTATGGCCAACTACCCGCGGTAGAACCGATATTGATAATATGACCGCGGTTGCGCTCAACCATGCCTGGCAGAACGGCACGGGTCATATAAACCAGGCCTTTGTTGTTGGTGTCGATCATATTTTCCCAGTCTTCAACGCTGGCCTTGTGGGCTGGCTCAAGGCCCAGCGCCAGACCCGCGTTGTTGACCAGAACATCAATATCGCGCCATTCAGCGGGTAAGGCGTTCAGCATCTCTTCAATTGATGCACGATTACGTACGTCCAGTTGCGCGGTATAGAGGCGGTCACCCAGCTCATCTTTGAGTTCCTGCAGGCGCTCCTGGCGGCGTCCGGTGGCAATAACTTTATGCCCATTCTCAATAAAACGACGCGTAATGCACTCACCAAAACCTGCGGTTGCTCCGGTTACTAAAACGATCATCTCACTGTTCCTCAACGCTTTTTATGTAGTACTACCATAGCACGTCATTTCCGTTCAGAGCTATTCCTGCTTAACGCGATTGCGGTCGATTCCCGGGAAGTCTACTCTGGTAAACAAATCGTTTTCAGGAGTGAAAGATGTCGTTAACGAATCCATTTTTACACCACAGCACATTGCCGTATCAGGCGCCGCAGTTTGATCAGATCGACGTGCAGCATTATCGTCCAGCGTTTGATGAAGGCGTGCGGCAAAAACGCGCCGAGATCGACGCTATTGTGCAAAACTCACAGGTTCCTGATTTTGCTAATACGTTGCTGGCGCTTGAACAAAGCGGGGGGCTGCTCACGCGCGTGACCAGCGTTTTCTTCGCGATGACGGCGGCGCACACCAACGATGAACTACAGCGCCTTGACGAAGAGTTTTCCGCAGAGCTGGCGAACCTTGCCAATGATATTTATCTCAATGGCGCGCTTTTCGCCCGTGTCGAAGCTGTCTGGCAACGGCGTGGTACGTTAAGTCTGGATAGCGAATCAATACGTCTGCTGGAGGTTGTGTATCAGCGTTTTGTACTGGCCGGCGCCCGTCTGAACGAGACCGATAAAGCCAAACTTAAAGCGCTCAATACGGAGTCAGCCACGCTGACCAGCCAGTTCAATCAACGGTTGCTGGCAGCAAACACGTCAGGTGCTATGGTGGTGGATGATATCCGGCATCTGGAGGGGCTGAGCACAGAAGAAATTGCCGTTGCCGCCGAAGCTGCAAGGGCGAAAGGGCTTGAAGCGCGTTGGGTTATCCCGCTATTAAACACAACACAGCAACCGGCGCTTGCGGTTTTACGCGATCGTCAGACCCGCGAAAAACTGTTCACCCGCGCATGGACGCGGGCTGAAAATGATGATGGCAACGACACGCGAGCTATTATTCAGCGACTGGTAGCAATCCGGATGCAGCAGGCGCAACTGCTTGGTTTTGCCAATTACGCAGCCTGGAAAATTGCCGACCAGATGGCAAAAACACCGGAAGCGGCACTGACATTTATGCGATCTATTGTTCCAGCCGCGCGGGCGCGGGCGTTGGATGAGCAGGCTGAAATCCAGAACGTTATCTTTCAAGAACACGAGTCGTTTAGCGCCGAGGCCTGGGACTGGTCGTTTTATGCCGAGCAGGTCCGTCGTGAGAAATATGACCTTGATGAGGCACAGCTCAAACCTTACTTTGCCCTGGATTCGGTGCTGAACGAGGGCGTTTTCTGGACGGCCAATCAACTCTTTGGCATCAAATTCGTTGAACGATTCGATATTCCGGTTTATCACCCGGATGTTCGGGTATGGGAAATATTCGATCATGATGGCGTAGGATTGGCGCTATTTTACGGTGATTTCTTTGCCCGGGAATCAAAAAGCGGCGGAGCCTGGATGGGCAATTTTGTTGAGCAATCGCTGCTTAACGAAACCAGACCGGTTATTTACAACGTCTGTAATTATCAAAAACCAGCACAGGATCAGCCTGCATTGCTGCTGTGGGATGATGTTATTACGCTATTTCATGAATTTGGACATACATTGCACGGTCTGTTCGCCACTCAGCGTTATGCCACGCTTTCTGGAACCAACACTCCGCGTGATTTTGTCGAGTTTCCTTCACAGATCAACGAACACTGGGCGAGCCATCCTCAGGTCTTTGCCCGTTTTGCCCGACATGTTGATACCGGGGAGCAAATGCCGCAGGCATTGCGGGATAAAATGCAGCGGGCCAGTCTGTTTAACAAAGGTTACGACATGACCGAACTGCTCAGCGCTGCATTGCTGGATATGCGCTGGCACTCTCTGGAGTTGAGCGAGTCATCTCATCCGGTCGATCAATTTGAACAGCAGGCGCTGGCGGCGGAAGGTTTGGATCTCAAGGCTGTGCCGCCGCGTTATCGCAGCAGTTATTTTGCCCATATCTTCGGTGGCGGTTATGCCGCAGGTTATTATGCCTATCTGTGGACGCAAATGCTGGCCGATGACGGCTACCAGTGGTTCGTAGAGCAGGGCGGATTAACCCGTGAAAACGGACAGAAATTCCGCGAAGCAATTTTGTCCCGCGGAAACAGCACTGATTTAACTGAACTTTATCGCCAGTGGAGCGGGCGTGAACCGCGCATGGAACCCATGCTGGAACATCGTGGCTTGAGCGCTTAAGACTGGTCAGCCAGAAAATTGAACCGGGCGTGGTGCCCGGTTGTTAGCTGGATTTTTTCTTCAGCAAAATGAATCGTTGTTGGGTATTGATGCCTTGCATCTCATAGAGACGCTCGGGTAGGGAGTGCTGCTGGTGAAAGGTCGGCATTGTTTTCCTGTTCTTACGTTACTTGACTGGTTTGCTTTGGGAAGGAAGGTAGGTATTGCCGCAGTTGGGGCAGACTAACGTTATGTTGTTTTTTATTCTCGACAGGCTGTGCATTGACTGGCGGCAGCAGTGAGGACAGGTACTTTTCACTGGTCGTAAAGTACGCATCTTAATATCTTTGAGTATCGACATATTGATTGTCCTTGTGATGGGGTGCTTACCATACACTATGAAGCAATAAATAGCTTATTTTATAACCATTGCGATAACATGGATTACTGTACGGTTTGCAAGAATCTCATTAGCGGCCAACATGTCTTATAGAAGGTAGTTACGTTTCGTTTAACGTTCATTGGGGTTGTCGATGATAGATTAGCCAACTATCCGTTATCTTCGCAGGGAATTGCCAGGTAGCGTATAAAAGCAAAACACAAATCTATCCATGCAAGCATTTACCGCTGGTTTATCCGGCGGTTTTTTTTTATCTGTACATCAGGGAAAAGGTGCCGGGAAGGGGAATTCAGGTAAAAAAATGGCCCCTTGTGCAGCTACGCAGCAAGGGGCCGGGTCGGTTCAGGACTATCTCCGTTCATCAATCATCCCATCTGTGGCTAAAATACGCGGCCAGGAAACCGGAAAATAAAATAATTCCCAGAACAGCCATAAAAATATTCATATTACCCAGCATAGTAAATGCTCCTTTATTTGTGAGTTTCCTCTCTTACCTTAAGTTCACCTCGCTTATGACTATAGTAGCAATTCAATCTTAAACAAAGGCTGAACTGTGTGATTATTTCGGCGGAAAAGTAAAATTTTGACGTGATTACGTCGGGAAAAATAAATAATAGTGACAAGGCACGGTTATCTGCGAACAAATAACCATGTTTTTATACCGGGGCACGCCGTTATGACCGTGTGTGACAGACACAGATTGTTGCACGTTTATAATGCAGAGTTGTCTCATTGTGGTTCAATGTTTCACGCGATTAATCCTTCTGGCGGCAAAAATTAATACTGCTTTTTGTGCCTAAAATTCTAATTCATTGATTTTATATGATGTTTTAATATCTGGCATCGTTTTTGCCTTATCACTTCTGAATACCCTTAATTTGCACCGTTTTGTCTGCCCGGCTGCACCGGAGCTTTCAACAAGACTAATTTCAGGAGTGAAACTATGCAGCGTCGTACATTTTTAAAAGCTTTTACGCTTTCCGCCTCTGTTGTCGCAATGGGAATGAGTTTTAGTGTTCAGGCGGCCGATACTATTAAGGTTGGCATCATGCATTCGTTATCCGGCACCATGGCTATTTCCGAAACGCCGCTGAAAGATGTGGCGTTGATGACTATTAATGAAATCAATGCGCAGGGCGGTGTATTGGGCAAAAAGCTGGAACCGGTGGTGGTTGACCCGGCTTCGAACTGGCCGTTATTTGCTGAAAAAGCACGTCAGTTACTGAGTCAGGACAAGGTAGCGGCGGTTTTCGGCTGCTGGACATCGGTTTCGCGTAAATCGGTTTTACCGGTATTTGAAGAATTGAACGGTCTGCTGTTTTACCCGGTGCAATATGAAGGTGAGGAGATGTCGCCTAACGTCTTCTATACCGGCGCTGCGCCTAACCAGCAGGCGATCCCGGCGGTTGAGTATCTGATGAGTGAGGACGGCGGCAGCGCTAAGCGCTTCTACCTGCTGGGTACGGACTATGTCTATCCGCGTACGACTAACAAAATTTTACGCGCCTTTTTGCATTCGAAAGGCGTGGCCGATAAAGACATCGAAGAGGTGTATACCCCATTCGGACACAGCGATTACCAGACCATTGTTGCCAGTATTAAAAAATTCGCCGCAGGAGGAAAAACGGCGGTGGTATCGACCATCAACGGGGATTCTAACGTTCCATTCTATAAAGAGTTAGCGAACCAGGGCCTGAAAGCCACGGATGTTCCGGTGGTGGCATTCTCTGTGGGTGAGGAGGAGTTGCGCGGTATCGATACTAAACCGCTGGTGGGCAACCTGGCTGCGTGGAACTACTTTGAGTCTGTAGATAATGCGGCCAACAAGAAGTTCGTCGCGGATTACCGGGCGTATGCTAAAGCGCATAAGCTGCCGAATGCTGATTCGGTGGTGACCAACGACCCTATGGAAGCCACTTATGTTGGCCTGCATATGTGGGCGCAGGCAGTAGAAAAAGCCGGAACTACCGATGTGGATAAAGTCCGGGCGGCTATGGCAGGACAATCATTCGCGGCACCATCAGGATTTACCCTGACCATGGATGCGACCAACCATCACCTGCATAAACCCGTCATGATTGGCGAGATTGAAGGCAACGGCCAGTTTAACGTGGTGTGGCAAACCGAAGCGCCGGTTCGCGCCCAGCCGTGGAGTCCATATATCGCTGGTAATGATAAAAAATCTGAACAGCCCGTTAAAACCGCCAGCAACTGATCTTACGCCCTCCTGCGGGAGGGCAACGCTTTGGAGAATGCTCATGAAAGCCATGCGCTTTATTCGTGGTGTGTTGTTGCTGACGTGGCTTTTGCCGTGGATAGCGCAGGCCGCAGATGCCGATACCTTTACCGCCGCCAACCGGACTCAGCAGGCCGCCTTACTTGAACAATGGTCGGTAAAACCCGACGTTCAACGCTTGCCGGTGCTCAAAGCGCTGAGTGATGAGAACCTGCTGACAGATAACGCGAAAAACGCGTTTATCATGAACGGCTCGCACGTACAACCGCTAGGAATGGCGGCAGGTCCGAACGGCGAGCTAAAAAAAATCCGCCTGACTAACCGCCTGCGTAATCTGGTTGCCGGAACCTTGGCCGTCCACCAGCTCTTAAGTGACAGTGTCACGCAAAGGGGCGGGGCAGCGCGTACATTACAGCGTGAGGCCCAGCCGGGGATGCTGCCGTTTTTGCAGCAACGACTGGCCCAGGAGCCGGATGCTGACGTGAAATCCTTACTGGCTATTGCACTGGCAAACCTGCAACTGACCAGCACCTCGCCTGAGATCAGACGTCAGGCAATCGAACTGCTAGGGGCGTCGAACGATCCTGAAACCCAGGCGCGCCTGCAGCCATTCACCCATGCTGAACATGAACCTGATGCCCGCGTTCGTGCTGCCGCTGACGAAAGCCTGAATTCCATCGCGCATCGCATGAAGGTTGGCGATCTTCTTGGACAGGCATTTATGGGATTGTCGCTGGGCTCCATTTTGCTGCTGGCGGCATTGGGTCTGGCGATAACCTACGGCTTACTTGGCGTCATTAATATGGCGCATGGTGAGATGTTAATGCTCGGCGCTTACGGTACCTGGATGGTGCAACAGCTGATGGGCCAGTTTTTCCCGCAATGGTTGGCCTGGTATCCGGTTATTGCGCTTCCGGTCGCCTTTTTGCTTACCGCTGGGGTTGGAATGCTACTCGAGCGCGGAGTGATCCGCCATTTATACGGGCGTCCGCTCGAAACCCTGCTGGCAACGTGGGGGATCAGCCTGATGCTTATCCAGTTGGTGCGTATGTCCTTCGGCGCGCAAAACCTTGAAGTCGCTAATCCGGAATGGCTTTCCGGGGGCATTCAGGTTTATGCCAATCTGATTTTGCCGTGGAACCGAATTGTGGTGTTTGGCTTTGCCATTCTGGTGCTGTTCTTCACCTGGCTGTTGTTGAATAAAACCCGTCTCGGACTGCGCGTACGTGCGGTGACGCAAAATCGCAATATGGCGGCCTGCTGCGGCGTACCTACCGGACGTGTGGATATGCTGGCCTTTGGTCTTGGTTCAGGGATTGCCGGACTGGGGGGCGTAGCGCTCTCGCAGTTAGGCAACGTAGGACCGGAACTGGGGCAAAGCTACATTATCGATTCGTTTCTGGTGGTGGTGCTGGGCGGCGTGGGACAACTCGCGGGGAGTGTAGCCGCTGCGTTTGGGCTTGGGATTTTCAACAAAATTCTTGAGCCTCAGGTGGGAGCGGTTCTCGGTAAGATTATGATTCTGGTGCTGATTATTTTGTTTATTCAGAAACGTCCTCAGGGGCTGTTCGCGTTGAAAGGGAGGGTTATTGACTGATGACGATGCCAATGACATTAACGCTGGCGCGTAAAGCGCCGCGCGCGACACGCATCCTGGGGCTGGGTTTACTGCTGACGCTGATTATTCTGCCGTTTCTGGCGCTGTTACCTGCGGATCATCCGCTGGCCATATCGGTGTGGACATTGACTCTGGCCGGGAAAATTCTCTGCTATGCCATTGTGGCTGTGGCGCTGGATCTGGTGTGGGGCTATGCGGGAATGCTCTCGCTGGGCCACGGTATTTTCTTTGCGCTGGGGGGATATGCGATGGGAATGTACCTGATGCGCCAGGCTTCCGGCGAAGGATTACCGGCCTTTATGTCGTTTCTGTCGTGGACCGAGCTGCCCTGGTTTTGGTGGGGAACGCAACATTTTATCTGGGCGATGTTGTTGGTTGTGCTGGTGCCGGGCCTGCTGGCGCTGGTATTTGGCTGGTTTGCCTTCCGTTCAAAAATCAAAGGGGTCTATTTCTCCATCATGACTCAGGCCCTGACTTTCGCCGGAATGTTACTGTTTTTCCGCAACGAAACCGGCTTTGGGGGAAATAACGGTTTTACCGGTTTTACCACCATTTTGGGATTTCCGGTAACCGCGACCTCAACCCGTATCGCACTGTTTCTGGCGACGGTCATGCTGCTGGTGCTGGCAATATGGCTGGGACTGGCGCTGGCCCGCAGTAAGTTTGGTCGAATTCTCACTGCCGTGCGCGACGCCGAGAACCGACTGATGTTCTGTGGTTACGATCCGAAAGGTTTCAAGCTGCTGGTGTGGACGCTTTCCGCCGTGCTGTGCGGCCTGGCGGGGGCGTTGTATGTTCCGCAGGTGGGAATCATTAACCCCAGCGAAATGTCGCCGACCAACTCGATAGAAGCGGCGATTTGGGTTGCCCTTGGCGGGCGTGGAACCCTGATTGGCCCGGTATTTGGCGCCGTACTGGTGAACGGCGCTAAAAGTCTGTTTACCGTCATTATGCCGGAATACTGGCAACTGTTTCTTGGCCTGATCTTTATTGGCGTTACGCTGTTTTTACCTCGTGGTGTGATGGGTCTGTTTCGCAAGGGAGACAAATAATGCAGCCAGATGAAGGGCTTTTTACTCGCCAGATGCCAGGCGATCGGTTTCGCAACCAAACGGACCCGGTGCTCCAGTTGGAAAAAATTAACGTTAACTTCGATGGCTTCCAGGCGTTAACGGATCTCACGCTCAATATTGGCGTTGGGGAGCTGCGTTGCATCATTGGTCCCAACGGTGCCGGAAAAACGACGCTAATGGATGTTATTACCGGCAAAACCAGGCCGCAAAGTGGTCGGGTGATATACGATCAGTCGACCGATTTAACAACGCTGGACCCCATCGCCATTGCACGTCAGGGTATTGGGCGGAAGTTTCAGAAACCCACGGTATTTGAAGCGTTAACGGTGGAGGAGAATCTGGAGCTGGCGCTGAAAAGTGATAAATCTGTCTGGGGCTCTTTACGGGCGCGCCTCACCGTCGAACAACGGGATCGTATAGATGAAATACTGGCGCTGTTGCGGCTGGGCAACGAGCGGGCCCGCCGCGCCGGGCTGCTTTCTCACGGGCAAAAACAGTTTCTCGAAATTGGCATGCTGTTAGTACAGGAGCCGCATTTACTGCTGCTGGATGAACCCGCGGCGGGCATGACGGATGCGGAGACGGAATACACTGCGGAACTGTTTCGTAAGCTTGCCGGGAAGCACTCGCTGATGGTTGTTGAGCACGATATGGGATTTGTCGAAACCATTGCCGATCGCGTCACGGTCTTACATCAGGGACGCGTTCTGGCTCAGGGAAGTCTGCGCGAAGTGCAGGCCAACGAGCAGGTTATTGAAGTTTATCTCGGGCGTTAAGGAGCACAGATGTTGCAGGTGAAAGAACTGAATCAATATTATGGTGGCAGCCATATTCTGCGAAGTGTGAACTTTGAGGCGCGTATCGGCGAGGTGACATGTCTGCTGGGGCGTAACGGCGTGGGGAAAACGACGCTTCTGAAGTGCCTGATGGGGCTTATTCCTGCCCGCAGTGGGAGTGTGTTCTGGCAGGAGAAAAATGTCACTCACTGGAAGCCGCATCAGCGGGTCAGGGCCGGTGTGGCGTATGTACCACAGGGTCGCGATATTTTCCCGCGTCTGACGGTAGAAGAGAACCTGCTGCTCGGCCTTTCCCGTTTTTCAGCACAGGAGGCCAGACGTGTGCCGGATGATATCTATGCGCTCTTTCCGGTTCTACAGGAGATGAAACATCGGCGGGGTGGAGATTTGTCCGGCGGGCAACAGCAGCAACTGGCGATTGGGCGAGCGCTGGCCAGTCGCCCGCAGTTGTTAATCCTCGATGAGCCCACGGAGGGGATCCAGCCGTCGGTGATTAAAGAAATTGGGCAGGTGATTTCTCAACTGGCGCACCGGGGTGACATGGCCATTTTGCTGGTGGAGCAGTTCTATGATTTTGCGCAGCAACTGGCCGACAAATACTTACTCATGTCGCGAGGCAGCATTATTCAAAGCGGTGACGGTAAAAATATGGAATCCGAAGGCGTTCGAGGGCTGGTCGCCATTTGAGATTCGCGACAGAGCGGCTTTGGCTCTGTCGCGATCATCATTAGCAGACCGCCGTCTGGCCCCAGGGTTTGGCGCGCATGCCTTTTATCATTAGCGCCCAGGCAAGAACGATCGCCACCATCAGCGCCACAAACAGCGACCACGGCGGCAATGTGGTTAAAATGACGCCGCTGACTAATGGGTTTACCGCTGCGCCCAACCAGCCTAACGACTGGGCGGAAAAATAGCTGGCTTTCATTCCTGCAGGTGCGATGTTGTCGATGAGCATGTATTCACCCGGTGCGTAAATGACTTCGCCGATAGTGAAAAAGGCCGCAGAAATGCCCCATAACACCAGGTTGTTGCCGGAGAAGGTGAAGCCAACCAGACCGACCACAAAGAACAGCGTGCCTACAGTCATTAGCGGGCGGATATTGGTGGCGGTGAGCCTGCGCCCGAGGGCATATTGCAGTGATACCACAATGGCGGCGTTAACAGGCAGGACGACTGCCACCACTTTCTCGGCAAAATCGCCGTCTGCAACCACCATAACGTATTGCGAAATACAGGACGCAAAGGCACCACCAACGAATGACGCCAAAAATGCTGACAGCGTAAACCAGAATAATGCTCTGTCGCGCAGCAGTACCGAGGGGGACCAAACTGCGGCGTTCAGACCTTCTGATGCTGCTGGTGAACGTTTTACCCAGGTCTGGATAAACACCAGAGGGAGTGCTGAACATGCAGCAGCGAGCCAGAACGGCAGGTTAATGCTTTGCATAACCAGTAGCGTGCCCAGCGGTGGGCCTACGGTCCAGCCGATGTTCAGCACGGTATAGTTAAGCGAGAAAATTTTAGTTTTGTTGGTCGCAGAGAGATTATCGGCAAACCAGGCTTTCAGCACCGTGGCGAAGACGGAGTAGGCGCAGTTGATCAGGGCAAAGAGCAAAACCACTACCACTACGTTATGCACCAGTGGAATAGCAATAAAGCCAGAGGCAAAGCCGCAGATAGCCAGCAGCATATAGCGTTTTTTATCAAACTTGTCGGCCAGAATACCAAAGCCAAGGCTGAACACGACGCCAATGGTCAGTGCGACCGTCATCGCATAACCGATCAGGTCGACGCTCAGATTGTACTGTCGGCTGAGGTAGATCGTCATAAAGGGCAGCGTGGCGCCACGCCCAATCGTTAATAACAATGATGACGCGAGTAACGCGAGAGTGGACCTTCTCAGAGAGATATTCATTTTCCTGCCCGACAATGCATGTTGTTATGTTTTTTTTAGATATCAGAAACAAATAGCATGCTAAAAGTGTGATGTACACTCAATAAGTTGTCCGAAAATGCCCTGTGTGGCCTACCTGAATTAATGATCTGTTACGGCACAACGATTTCCGTTACTTTAATTTGTTTACAAAAATTTAATATTCGCAGGGGCGGTGGTATGTCGCGTAAAGACGGGTTATTAGCGTTACTGGTCGTTGTGGTTTGGGGGCTGAACTTTGTCGTCATCAAAGTGGGGCTACACAATATGCCACCCTTAATGCTGGCTGGGTTGCGTTTTTTACTGGTGGCATTTCCGGCGATTTTCTTCGTTGTCCGGCCGAAAATTCCGCTTTCACTGCTGCTCGGCTATGGGCTGACCATCAGTTTTGGGCAGTTCGCGTTTCTCTTTAGCGCCATCAAATTCGGTATGCCTGCCGGGTTAGCTTCTCTGGTATTACAGGCTCAGGCGTTTTTCACCATCATTCTGGGGGCATTCGCCTTTGGTGAACGTCTGCAAGGTAAACAACGGGTAGGGATTGCGCTGGCCATATTTGGCGTGCTGGTGCTGATTGAGGCCAGTCTGAACGGACAGCATGTTGGCATGCTCGGTTTTATGCTGACGCTGGCGGCGGCGCTAAGCTGGGCCAGCGGTAATATCTTTAATAAAAAAATCATGCAGCATACGTCACGCCCGGCGGTGATGTCGTTGGTGGTATGGAGTGCGTTGATTCCTGTTGTCCCATTCTTCCTCGCCTCAATACTTCTCGATGGCCCAACGCAAATTATCCAAAGTCTGGTGACGATAGATATGACCACCATTCTGTCACTGGTTTATCTGGCGTTTGTGGCGACCATTGTGGGTTATGGCATCTGGGGATCTTTACTCGGGCGTTATGAAACCTGGCGTGTCGCGCCGTTGTCGCTGTTGGTGCCGGTTGTTGGACTGGCGAGCGCGGCCGTGCTGCTGGATGAAACGCTTACCGGATTACAACTGCTCGGTGCGCTGCTGATCATGGCAGGATTGTACATTAATGTGTTTGGCTTTCGGTTGCGTAAGACTGCGCAGGCGAGAGGGTAAAAAAAAGCCCCGCAGTGACGGGGCAAAAAAAATTACAGGTTGCGCATATTGTAATAAGGCACACCTAATTCGTCGGATTTGTCGCTGCCTGCACCCATATGATTAAAATCGAACGGGGACCGATCGTGCGCAGGCGGCATGATCATCGCGTCACGACTGTTTTGTGTGGCAGGTTGCGCGGTCTGTTCCGCCATGCTCTGGCCCGAAACAACATACAGCAGGGCCAGCATCGCATAAGACAGAAGTTTCATGATTTCCTCGGTTACGTCGTTAACTGGCGATTAGCAATTACATTGATTGAGTGGCAGCAAATAGCGTGATTCGCCGTGCATATTCGTCATACGGTATTTATGCGGCGGAACATCAAAATAGTTTTTGAATGTCCGGGTCAGCGTTTGCTGGGACTCAAAACCGTAACGCTCCGCCAGATAAAGGATCGGCTCGTTACTCTCTTTTAATTTTTGCGCTATTTCAGTCATTTTACGGCTACGGATGTATTGACCCAGTGAATGACCGGTTTCTTTTTTAAACATCCGTTGCAGGTGCCATTTGGAGTAACCTGAACGCTCTGACACCTTTTCCAGCGAGAGCGGCGATTCAAGGTTATTTTCGATCCAGTCCAAAATGCTATGAATAGTGATTGTGTCAGTATTGCGTCTGGACATCGTCATACCTCTTTCTGTTTACGGCAGGATTTTCTTCAGCAAATGCTCAAGCGTGGTCACTTCATCCGCCGTTAAGTTTTTTGTTAGTTCCTGGTGCAGGTCTTGCCCTACTAATTGATGACACTGCTCGCAAATTGCCGCGCCATGCTCGGTGAGTTTCACCAGCACGCCTCGCTTGTCATGTGGATTCGGAAGCCTTTCTATCCAGCCTTTACAGGCCAGCCTGTCCAGCATCCGCGTAAGGGCGCCGAGATCGACAGACAGCACTTTTTTCAATTCGACAGGGGTAATACACACCGCGCAACGGATGGAGCAGAGCACCTTGAACTGCGATGCCGTGATATCCAGCGGTGACAGATAGTCGTTTAGCAAACGATCTTTTTTCTGATTAACCATGTAGATCAAACGACCCAGTGGGATGATTTCGTTAAACAGATCACTGGTGCTTTTCACAATGGTTGCCCTGGCAAGTAGTTAGTCACGGCTGATATTATTGCTTAGGCAAATATAAGTCAAATGAATGGGTCAGCAAATGCCACGTTTTGCTAAATCATCGGACTCAATATCTGGCGAGTGGAATTTTAACGGTTTGAAAATTATGGTTTATACGTGCGGGTGAAAAATGAATCCTTACACCGCGAAAATGGCTTATCTCCCGGATTTCACCGTATACTTGCCGTTGACGATTAACGCACAGGAAAGATGACATTATGATGGACTTGTTTAAAGCAATAGGACTGGGGCTGGTAGTCCTGTTACCGTTGGCAAACCCGTTAACCACCGTGGCGTTGTTCCTCGGCCTTGCCGGCAACATGAACAGCGCAGAGCGTAACCGTCAGTCACTCATGGCGTCCGTTTACGTGTTTGCCATCATGATGGTGGCGTATTATGCCGGACAACTGGTGATGAATACCTTCGGGATTTCGATTCCCGGGTTACGTATCGCGGGCGGGTTAATCGTTGCGTTTATCGGCTTTCGAATGTTGTTTCCACAGCAGAAGGCACATGACTCTCCGGAAGCGAGAAGCAAATCAGAAGAACTGGAAGATGAACCGACTGCCAATATTGCATTTGTTCCGCTGGCCATGCCAAGCACCGCGGGTCCGGGTACGATTGCAATGATCATCAGCTCGGCGTCCACCGTGCGTCATGGGGCTGAGTTCCCGGACTGGGTGATAATGGTCGCACCGCCGATTATTTTTGCCGTGGTCGGGGTTATCCTGTGGGGCTGTTTGCGCAGTTCTGGGGGAATTATGCGCCTGGTCGGCAAAGGCGGTATTGAGGCGATCTCCCGACTGATGGGCTTCCTGCTGGTATGTATGGGCGTGCAGTTTATTATTAACGGCGTGCTGGAAATCATTAAAACTTACGCTTAAAACAACGTGCCCGGTATTGTCTACCGGGCACGCTTTTATGAATGCTGAGGCTGCTCTTCCAGTGATACTGGCCATTTACGGAAGATAATCACCGACCATATGAACGCCACAACCGCAGGCACTGCACCTACGTAACCAATCGTAGACATTGACCAGTGCAGACTCACCTGATTTCCCACCAGCGCGCCAGCGCCTATCCCGATATTAAAGATACCAGAGAAAAGGGCCATTGCGACGTCGGTGGCATCCGGGGCCAGCGCCAGCACTTTCACCTGCATACCCAGGCCTATCAACATAATGGCGATGCCCCAGAATATACTCAGGACGGCCAGATGCATTTCGCTGTCCGCTGCGGGCAGTAACAGCACCAGACACACCGTCAACAGGGCAATGGCGCTACTAATCAATACGGAAGCATGTTGGTTACCCAGCTTGCCAAAAATGACGCTACCGACAATCCCCGCGCCACCCAGAACCAGCAGCAGCACGGTGGCAAAGTTTGCGCTCAGCCCGGCGACGGTCTGTACAAACGGTTCGATATAGCTGTAGGCCGTGTAATGCGCGGTGACCACAATCACCGTCAGCAGATACAGGCTCATCAATGCCGGACGGCGGAATAAAACCGGCAGGCTTTTTAATGAACCGGAATGCTCACTGGGTAATTTTGGCAGGAGCTTAATCAAGCAAAGTAGGGTGACTAACGCCCCCATACCGATGGCGAAGAAGGTGGTACGCCAGCCAAAATACTGGCCAACGATGCGCCCGATAGGCAGGCCCAGCACCATCGCCAGCGCGGTGCCGGTCGCAATCAGGCTGAGAGCCTGCGCGCGTTTCCCGGCAGGAGCCAGGCGAATCGCCAGCGATGCGGTGATCGACCAGAAAATAGCGTGGGCAAAAGCAATACCAATACGGCTGATCACCAGCACGGTAAAATTCCATGCCAGGAAAGAGAGAACGTGGCTGGCGATAAAAACGACAAACAGGCAGATCAGAAGTTTGCGGCGTTCTACCTGGCTGGTAAGCAGCATGAAAGGCAGCGACATCAGGGCGACAACCCAGGCGTAGATCGTCAGCATGATCCCGACCTGAGCGGTCTGCATATTAAAACTTTGTGCGATGTCGGATAACAAACCGACAGGGACAAACTCGGTGGTATTGAAAATAAAACCGGCAATGGCAAGCGTAACTACCCGAAGCCACGCGACCTTGCGGGAAACAGTGTCTGTTGTCATATCAATTAGGTGGATTAGCTGCGAAAAGGTAAGGCCACGATCTTAAAACTTTTGCTGGCTAAAATACAATCATTTCGTGATGAAGATCTCATTTCATTGACTGGGTGGCAAAATTGAGTGCCGAACATTTCGCGTAATTTTAACTGTTTCATTATTAATGAAATTCCGGGCGTGAGAATTCACCCGGAACGCTATTTATGGCGTTGTTTGAGAATCGCGAATTATTCCGTGCTTTTCGACAACTGAGGGTTCAATACCTCAATAAACGCTTCCAGTTGCCTCGTCATTGCCCCTCTGCGCCAGACCAGCCACGTATTCAGCCAGCGCCAGTTTTCGCTTAGCGGCCAGGCGTGGACCTGATGGTGTCCTGGCATGCTCTCCAGCATCGAACGCGGGATCAGCGCGATACCCGCACCGGCAATGACGCAAGCCAGCATGCCGTGATACGACTCCATTTCATGAATGGTGCCAGGCATTGCGCGATCGGCATGAAACCAGCTTTCAAAATGGCGACGATAGGAACAGTTGGCGCGAAAGGCGTAAATGCTGCAACCGTTAACGTCGCTGGCCCGCTGGATAGGGGGATGACCGTGCGGAGTGACTATCATCATCTCTTCACGGTAGACCGGCATTCCTTCAAGACCTGGATGAGTAATTGGGCCGTCGACAAAGGCGGCGTTCAGCGTCCCGTCGAGCACGCCGTCCAGCATCGTGCCTGAAGGACCTGTCGCCAGCGCAAACTGAATTTTGGGGTAACGCTGATTATATTCAGCCAGCGTGGCGGGGATCCGCACAGCGGCAGTACTCTCGAGCGAGCCAAGAGAGAACAACCCCTGCGGTTCATCGCCGGCGACGACCATTCTCGCCTCGTCAACCAGGGCGAGGATCCGCTGGCTGTAGCGTAAAAAATTGTGCCCGGACGGGGAAAGCCGCAAACGCTGATTTTCACGAATAAACAGATCGACGCCAAGGTCGGCTTCAAGCTGGCGAATACGGGTGGTGAGATTGGATGGCACGCGATGCACCTTCGCGGCGGCCTGCGTAATACTGCCTGTCTCCGCGACGGCGTTGAACATTTCCAGTTGCGTCAGATCCATAATGTTCTCTGTTCGTGAATGGTGTGGTTAATATTATTCATTTTTCAGAAAGAGTAAATATGCGCATGATATGACCATACCCTGCGATAAAGAGAGGCACTTATGACTATCACAGCAGCAACACATGCGATTTCCGTTAACCCTACCAACTGTGAAAGGTTGGCGGCAATGCCGTGGGCCAGTACTGAAGAGATTGCACATGCGCTGAGCCTTGCCGCGAATGGCTACCGCGAATGGAAACACACTGCCGTTGAGCGCCGTGCGCAAACGCTGCGTCATATCGGGCAGGCTCTGCGTCATCGCGCCGAAGAGATGGCGCAGTGTATCTCACGTGAAATGGGGAAACCCATCAAGCAGGCGCGTGGTGAAGTTGCCAAATCAGCCGCATTGTGTGACTGGTATGCCGAACATGGACCGGCGATGCTCAACCCGGAACCTACGCTGGTGGAGAACAACCAGGCGGTGATTGAGTATCGCCCCGTTGGAACTATTCTGGCGATCATGCCGTGGAACTTCCCGCTCTGGCAGGTACTTCGCGGCGCCATTCCAATTCTGCTGGCCGGAAATGGCTATCTGTTAAAGCATGCGCCAAACGTAACCGGCTGTGCTGCGATTATCGCGCAGGTTTTTGCTGATGCGGGCGTTCCCGCGGGTGTTTATGGTTGGGTGAATGCCGATAACGCCGGGGTAAGTCAGATGATCAATGACCCGCGTATCGCGGCGGTAACGGTGACGGGCAGCGTTCGAGCCGGTGCGGCGATTGGTGCTCAGGCGGGTGCGGCGTTGAAAAAATGCGTGCTTGAACTGGGGGGTTCCGATCCGTTTATTGTCCTTAATGATGCTGACCTCGATCTGGCCGTTAAGGCGGCGGTCGCCGGTCGTTATCAGAACACCGGACAGGTTTGTGCGGCAGCAAAGCGCTTTATTATCGAAGAAGGAATTGCGGCAGAATTTACGGCTCGTTTTGTGGCGGCCGCGAGCGCGCTCAAAATGGGCGACCCGCTGAACGAAGAAAACGATCTGGGTCCGATGGCAAGATTTGATCTGCGCGATGAGCTGCATCAGCAGGTCGAAGCCTCCCTTGCCGAAGGCGCGCGGTTACTTCTCGGCGGGGAAAAAATCGCGGGTCAGGGCAATTACTATGCCGTGACGGTTCTGGGGGATGTCACCCCGGAGATGACGGCTTTTCGTCAGGAGCTGTTTGGCCCGGTTGCAGCGATTACCGTTGCAAAGAATGCGGAACATGCTTTAGCGCTGGCTAATGACAGTGATTTCGGCTTATCAGCCACGGTGTTCACCGCGGATGAAGCTCTGGCGCAGAAGATGGCGTCACGCCTGGAGTGTGGGGGCGTATTTATCAATGGTTACAGCGCCAGCGATGCCCGCGTTGCTTTTGGCGGCGTGAAGAAAAGTGGTTTTGGCCGCGAGCTTTCACACTTTGGTCTGCATGAGTTTTGTAATGTACAGACCGTCTGGAAAAACCGCCTCTGATGGTGTGGGTGCCTCCGATGGGGGCACCGGCCTTAATTCTGCAATATTTCTGTCTACGGCATGAATCTCACCCGCTCATGCAGACCGTGGCCAGATTCCGCCTTCCGGCCTGACGCTGCGTATTCAGCTCTGTTATACTCGCAGGCCTTTCATACCTGCGAGCAAGGAGCATGTTGTGGCCAGGGCCATGGACAATTCAATTTTAGAGACCATTGTGCAGCAGGTTCGTCCGCTGATTGGTCAGGGTAAAGTCGCTGATTACATTCCTGCCTTAGCTTCTGTCGACGGTTCAAAACTGGGTATTGCTATTTGCACCGTCGATGGACAGCAGTATCAGGCGGGGGATGCGCAAGAGCGCTTTTCTATTCAGTCAATTTCAAAGGTGCTCAGTCTGGTCGTGGCGATGCGTCACTATCAGGAAGATGAGATCTGGCAACGCGTCGGCAAGGATCCTTCCGGGCATCCTTTTAATTCCCTGGTGCAGTTGGAAATGGAGCAAGGCATCCCACGCAATCCCTTTATCAACGCCGGGGCGCTGGTGGTTTGCGATATGCTGCAAGGACGTCTGAGCGCACCGCGTCAACGGATGCTGGAAGTGGTACGGGCGCTAAGCGGCGTTTCGGATATCGCCTATGATACGACGGTGGCGCGTTCTGAGTTTGAGCACTCGGCGCGTAACGCGGCTATTGCCTGGTTAATGAAGTCCTTTGGCAATTTTCACCATGACGTGACCACCGTTTTGCAAAATTACTTTCACTACTGCGCACTGAAAATGAGCTGTGTGGAGCTGGCGCGCACGTTCGTCTTTCTGGCAAATCAGGGACATGCTTTTCATCTTGCTGAGCCGGTGGTGACACCCATGCAGGCCCGACAGATCAACGCGCTGATGGCGACCAGTGGCATGTATCAGAACGCAGGGGAATTTGCCTGGCGAGTGGGCTTACCGGCGAAATCTGGTGTGGGGGGCGGTATCGTGGCTATCGTGCCTCACGAGATGGCGATTGCCGTCTGGAGTCCGGAACTGGATGCGGCGGGAAATTCGCTGGCGGGTATCGCCGTGCTGGAGCAATTAACGCAACAACTGGGGCGCTCGGTTTACTGATGAACACGCTCGATCCTCTTTTTGCCCGGCTGGCGAAATCAACGTTTCGCTCGCGATTTCGCCTTGGCCAGAAAGAAAGGCAGTATTGTCTGGATAAAGGCGCGCCGGTTATCGAACAACACGCCACGGATTTTATTGCCAAACGGCTGGCGCCCGCGTTTCCTGCCAATGACGGTAAGCAGACACCCATGCGCGGGCATCCGGTATTTATCGCTCAACATGCTACGGCGACCTGTTGTCGGGGATGTCTGGCGAAATGGCATGATATCCCTCAGGGTGTGGCGTTAAACGATGAACAGCAGCGTTACGTTGTCACGGTTATCTACCACTGGCTAGTGATCCAGATGAACAAGCCATAGATAACATAATCCTATGATATGACTCCTTGTGTTGTGCAATTGTTAAAAGCAGTATGAAGGGGTCATTCTAAGGAGAAAAAAATGGCTTCCTGTAAACCCTGCTTTGTGCTGAGCGCGGCCCAGATTCTGTCGAGAATCGATGAATTCAGCGACATCCTTGAAACATGCGTCAATGATGGCGCCTCTGTCAGCTTTATGCTCCCTTTTAGTGGTGATAAATCACGGCCTTTCTGGATAAGTGTCGCGCAAAGCGTTGACCGTGGAGAAAGGATTGTTCTGGGTACGCAGAACGCACAGGGAGTGCTTGTCGGTACCGTCCAGCTCATTATCGATCAACCCGAAAACCAACCTCATCGTGCTGATGTCGCCAAGCTGCTGGTTCACCCCTCAGCGCGGCGCGGTGGTGTTGCCCGGATGTTGATGAACGAACTCGAAAACTGCGCGCGTCAGCAAGGGAAAACGCTGCTGGTGCTTGATACAGCGACGGGCAGTGGCGCTGAGTTGTTCTACCACAATTGTGGATGGCAACAAGTAGGGGTGATACCGGACTATGCAAAAATGCCTGACGGGAAGCTGACCGGGACCACACTTTTCTACAAAACTCTCTAATTTGTCGCCGGGGATTGATCAAAACAGGGTTTCAATGTATTAAAGTTTGCTAACCTATTGGACCAATTCAATCAGGTTGTATGACTAATTAAAAAGGGAACCCATTGTGCAAACACTAAATCGTCGCGATTTCCCCGGTGCTCAGTATCCTGAACGCATTATTCAGTTTGGTGAAGGAAACTTCCTGCGCGCCTTTGTTGACTGGCAAGTCGATTTGCTGAACGAACATACCGATCTGAACGCTGGTGTAGTCATTGTTCGTCCTATCGAAAGTACCTTCCCGCCATCGCTGAGTACGCAGGATGGTCTCTATACCACCATCATTCGTGGTTTGAATGAGAAGGGCGAGGCCGTAAGCGATGCCCGTTTGATCCGTTCGGTTAACCGCGAAATCAGCGTCTATAGCGAATACGATGAGTTCCTGAAGCTGGCGCATAATCCAGATATGCGTTTTGTGTTCTCCAACACGACTGAAGCGGGCATCAGCTACCACGCGGGCGATAAGTTTGAGGATGCACCGGCGGTGAGTTATCCGGCTAAACTGACCCGACTGTTGTTCGAACGCTTCAGCCATTTTAATGGCGCGTCGGATAAAGGCTGGATTATCATTCCTTGCGAACTGATTGATTACAATGGTGATGCGCTGCGGGAACTGGTCCTGCGCTACGCTCAGGAGTGGGCGCTGCCGGAGGCATTTATTCAGTGGCTGGATCAGGCCAACGCATTTTGCTCCACGCTGGTGGACCGCATTGTTACCGGTTATCCGCGTGACGAAGTGGAGAAACTGGAAGCTGAGTTGGGCTATCACGATGCCTTCCTCGACACTGCAGAACACTTCTATCTGTTCGTTATTCAGGGACCGAAGTCATTAGCTGCAGAACTGCGTCTGGATAAGTATCCGCTCAATGTCCTGATTGTTGATGACATCAAACCGTACAAAGAACGGAAAGTGGCGATTCTCAACGGCGCACACACCGCACTGGTTCCCGTTGCCTGGCAGGCAGGGCTGGACACCGTGGGTGAGGCGATGAATGACGCAGAGATTTGCGCCTTCGTTGAAAAAGCGATTTATGAAGAGATCATTCCGGTACTGGATTTACCCCGCGATGAGCTGGCGTCTTTCGCCAGCGCGGTGACCGGTCGATTCTGCAATCCGTACATCAAGCATCAGTTGCTGTCGATTGCTCTGAACGGCATGACTAAATTCCGTACCCGTATTTTGCCGCAGCTGCTGGCAGGGCAACAGGCCAGCGGTAAACTGCCGGCGCGCCTGACGTTTGCGCTTGCCGCGCTGATTGCTTTCTATCGTGGAGAGCGTAACGGTGAGGCTTATCCGGTCCAGGATGATGCGCACTGGGTGGCACGTTTTCAACAGCTGTGGTCCCAGCATCATGACCGCCAGATAAGCACCGAAGAGTTAGTCAAATCGGTACTGGGCGTTAAAGAACACTGGGAACAGGATCTGACTCAGGTTTCCGGACTCGTGGAGCAGGTTTCAGCCGATCTGGATACCATTCTGGCCAAAGGCATGCGTGAAGCCGTTAAGCCATTGTGCTAAGAAGACAACCCGGCTCAGGCCGGGTTTTTTATAGAACATTCTTTAGTTACAACATACTATTATTTATTAATAACTACACCGTTCTGTAACTCCGGTGCGCGGTGGTTCTGGCAGAGCAAAAGTTGTTTAGTTAATGTTGCGATTAACTTGCAACATTGATCATGATCGCGTCTAATGTGATGGATTTCACATTTTCCCGAAGAAAACCATGATCGTTCGCCCCCAACAACACTGGCTACGCCTGATATTCGTCTGGCATGGGTCGGTATTATCCAAAATCTTTTCACGACTGCTGCTGAACTTCCTGCTCTCCATCGCCGTTATTATCATGCTTCCGTGGTATACGATGCTGGGAATCAAATTCACCCTGGCGCCATTCAGCATTCTCGGCGTGGCGATTGCAATCTTTTTAGGTTTTCGCAATAACGCCTGTTATTCACGTTACGTTGAGGCCCGACACCTGTGGGGGCAGTTGATGATTGCTTCGCGATCGCTACTGCGTGAGGTAAAAACCACCTTACCGGACGACGCCGAATTAGGGCAGTTTGTTCGTCTGCAAATCGCCTTTGCACACTGTTTACGCATGACTTTACGTCGAAAGCCACAGGCAGAGCCGTTGGCGAAGTACCTCAGCGAGAAAGATCTGCAGACGGTATTTGCCTCACAATCTCCAGCAAACCGCATTTTGTTGTTGATGGGAGAGTGGTTGGCCGTGCGCAGGCGTGATGATCAACTGTCAGACATATTATTTCATAGTTTAAACAATAGATTAAACGATATGTCTGCGGTACTGGCTGGTTGTGAGCGGATTGCGAATACGCCGGTCCCGTTTGCTTATACTTTAATCCTTCATCGCACGGTATACCTGTTTTGTATCATGCTGCCATTCGCGTTAGTGGTGGATCTGCACTACATGACACCGTTTATCTCGGTGCTTATTTCCTATACTTTTATCTCGCTCGACACGCTTGCAGAAGAGCTTGAAGATCCGTTTGGCACAGAGAACAATGACCTGCCGCTGGATGCGATTTGCAATGCGATCGAAATCGATTTGCTGCAGATGAACGATGAAACAAATGTGCCAGCAAAACACATGCCTGATAAGCATTACCAACTAACTTAGTTACGTTCGTTTTGCCACCAGGCTGGCTGCATATCGGAAAACGAATGAAACTCTGGTGCCAGGTCTTCATCGTTAGGGTCATCAAAAGCCCCGGCTAAAAGTGCAATTACCGGGGCATCATCAATAGCGCCCACGGAACTGCCGCACTGAGGGCAAAAGGCTCGACAACTCGTTTCTGATGAGCGCCAGGTTGTCGGTTTTCCGGCTTTTCCGGTCCATTCCACATTTTTCGCATCAAACTCAATCCAGACGACGGTCGGTGCGCCCGTATGTTTCCGGCATATATCGCAGGAACAGGTATGGGAATTATTAGGACTGCTGGCCGTGAAGCGGATCGAACCACAAAGACACCCACCAATGTAGACTTTAGACATAACAACTCCCGTCGGAAACACGTGGCAAGACACTAGCAGATGCCTCGCATTGTCACTAGATCCTTATGTTAAAAAGGCGAGGGCGCTCATAGGCGATCCTCTATTCCTGTGATCTATCTGATGATAAATGCTTAATTATTGCGTTGCGCAACAATAAACAATCGGGGAAATGCCAGTAAAATTTTGCCATTTTCCTGCAGTGGATATTGCTCCTGAAGTAGTTCGTGGTAGCGCGCCAGATACTGACGTTGCTGGCTTTCTCTCAAATCCTGTAACCAGGGGCGCAGGCCTGTAGAACTTACCCAGTCGATAATTGCTTGATGAGAATCCATAATGTGATAATACGTGGTGCGCCAGATATCCACCTCACAGCCAGTTTCGGTCAAAATATCATAGTAGGCATGCACGCCAGGCAGTGGCGCACGGCCCCGGTCCGGGAAACCCTGTTCATAAGCCACTTCGCGCATCAGAACATGCGTGGGTTCCAGCCAGTTATCCGGCATTTGTACGGCCAGAACGCCGTTGCGACCCAGCAGCGATACCAGGTTCGGCAATAGTTCATAGTGATCGGGTACCCATTGTAAAGACGCATTTGCGTAAAGCAGATCCACAGGATGCTCGGGCTGGAACTGACTGATATCCGCTTCAATAAAATGGCATTGCGGTAATGCGTTGCGCGCTTCATTCAGCATGGCGGGTGAGGAATCAACCCCGGTTATTACAGCCGAAGGCCAGCGCTGATGCAGTAATGCCGTGCTGTTTCCCGGACCACAGCCAAGATCAACAACTGAACGAATACTCTCTAACGCCACTCTGTTGAGTAATTCCGCTGCGGGTCTTGAACGTTCAGTTTCATATTGCAGATAAAGCGAAGGGTTCCAGTCAGCCATGAATGAATCTCCAGTATGAGAGAAAAAGGCAGAAAGGACCGCATAAGTCCTTGCCGGTGAGCCATTTCATTTAGAAGATTATATGATAATGAAGGATAAGGGCAGAAATATGCCAGGAAGACAGATTGGCATGTCAGTGGTTTGCCTGCGAGAAATACAGTTATCAATTTTGATGTTCAGTGAGTGATGCGGCACAAGTCGAAAATGGTTAGCGCTGGTAACGGCATCTGAAAAGAGGTTTGGCCATCATTATCGAGCAGCACAAGGATTACCATAAAGCATCAGATTCTACCTTACTTAACATCAGTGCGCATAATGTATATTATGTTAAATGCAATTTGGTATTTGATGGATGCTTAGTTCATACCCCTTAGCTGACGCCGTTCCATCAAATCCTTACCCTTCCCTTATCTGCTACGGTAACAAGTTTTCGTCAGATGACCCCGAATGCAGATCCCTCTTTAGCCATTCTCAGTTTGGCGGTTCCGGTTGGTACACAGTGATGAAAAACGATAAGGTCAGAGCTGTTGTCGCCTTCGAGTCAGGAAGCCAGGAAGCCAGGAAGCGGTTTTTTTCATTCCTGGAAAAGCTCCCCCTGCTAATCCTGACTGAAAACTGCTGGACATGACTGTCTGCCTTGAGCAAAAACAGACAGTCACTTTGATTTTCTACCGTAAATTTTTTCTTTTTTTATAATCAATGTATCGGGCTAGATATTTTTGTAACAACTTTATAAGTTAAAGATCTGCCGCAATAACAGATTCCTTTATTTATAATTAGAGGTTTGCAACGTTGTGATAGACTTTTTGAACATCATCGTCATCTTCAAGGGCATCAACGAGTCCTGCAAAGATTTCTAAATCTTCTGGTGAAAGTTCAACTTCTGATTGAGCAATCATTTCTAATTCTGTTGTTGAGAATTCAGTAATCCCTGCGGCTTTCAGGGCTGCAATTCCTTTATGAAGGTCTGTAGATTCAGTATAAATAACGATGTTTCCCTCTTCTTCGGTTACATCGCGAACATCTACATCAGCATTAAGCAAAATTTCAAAAATATGGTCAGGATCTGTTCCTGCAAATACAATCACCCCGGTATTGTCAAACATATAGCTGACAGCACCTGCCGCTCCGATATTCCCGCCTTTTTTATTGAAAATTGAGCGGACATTAGCAATCGTACGGTTAACATTTGACGTCAACGTTTCAGCGATAATCAGTGAACCACTTGGACCAAAGCCTTCATAACGCCCTTGCACGAACGTTTCATCGCTGCCGCCTTTGGCTTTATCAATTGCTTTATCAATAACGTGTTTAGGAACCTGTGCTTGTTTCGCACGTTCAATAACGAATTTTAAAGCTGAGTTTGATTCTGGGTCTGGTTCACCTTGTTTGGCAGCAGCATAGATTTCTACACCGAATTTTGCATATATATTAGACGTTGCACCGTCTTTAGCAGTTTTTTTAGCAACAATATTTGCCCATTTACGTCCCACTGGAATAGTCTCCTCAGAAATTCATTTACATTACATGCAGATTAATAGCCTGCAAATTTTTCCGCAATATTATATCATGATATGTAAACTCTCGTCCATGAAAAACAAAATATCCATGTTTTACTAAATGTTACTTTAATTTTATCAATAGTTAACATTATGGATATGTTATTTTCGTTTTTTTTAGATCTTTAGTTTTTTAATTTTAATAGTTGAATGGTAGCAATAATACATAAATAAAGAGAAGCTGAAGTAACAATCCAGGTATAAATACCCACTTAAGATTAATGAACGCATCTAATCCAGATCTTTTCTTCAGCAATGTCTGGCTGATGTTTACTTCTTAATCATGAAAGCCTGAGGAACAGATGCCATTGCTGGTCGCCCCGCTTTCTTGTAACCTTCTTCCCGTTGCACTACTGACAAAATCTGGAACCACTGAACTGGACTTCATATGAATGCTCATATTTCTAAAGACCCTTTACATGGCGTAACGCTTGAAATGCAGGTCAATGCACTGGTTGATCGTTATGGTTGGGCTGAGTTGGCGCAACGCATTAATATCAACTGCTTTAAAAATGAGCCGAGCGTTAAATCCAGTCTGAAGTTTCTGCGCCGCACGCCGTGGGCGCGGGCAGAAGTTGAAGCGCTGTACCTGGATTCACTGCATGACCTGGCCTCAAATAACACCACCGAACCGGCGTTCGATCCCTGGGCTAACAGCCGCAACAAGAAGAATTAAGAGCAAAATCTGATGTCAGCATCCGGTTTTATTTCAGCAAATTATCAGAAAAAACTGGCGAATATTCTCGCCCGTTCCCGAGCCAGGCTGCCGCGAACCAACATGAAATGGTTTGCGCTGCTCGTAGGCAGTATGTTGCTACTTGGCAGTTGTTCTTCACAGCCGCCCGGTTCAAAAATCACCCCACTGCCCCCGGTGGGCAAACCACTGCAGAGCAAGGAGCCGGTGCGCGGTATCTGGCTGGCAACGGTTTCGCGTCTTGACTGGCCGCCGATTTCATCCGTCAACATCAGCTCGCCTGCCGTTCGTATCAGCCAGCAGCAAAAGGCGCTGACTGACAAGCTGGATAACCTGAAACGTCTTGGTATTAACACCGTTTTTTTCCAGGTGAAGCCCGATGCCACTGCGTTGTGGCATTCTACAATCTTGCCGTGGTCAGATACCCTGACCGGTAAGATTGGTCAGGATCCGGGTTACGATCCGTTACGGTTTATGCTCGATGAAGCGCATAAACGCGGAATGAAAGTCCATGCCTGGTTTAACCCCTACCGCGTGTCCGTGAACACTAAACCGGCAACGGTTACCGAATTAAACAACACGCTGTCACAGACGCCTTCCAGCGTTTATGTCCTGCATCGGGACTGGATCCGTACCTCGGGCGAGCGTTTTGTGTTAGATCCCGGTATTCCCGAAGTGCGTGACTGGATAACCAGTATCGTGGCTGAAGTAGTTGAGAATTACCCGGCTGACGGCGTGCAATTCGATGATTATTTCTATACCGAGTCTCCCGGCTCTGCGCTCAACGACAGCCAGACCTTCAGAAAATACGGCCAGGGATTTGTCTCCAAAGCTGACTGGCGGCGCGATAACACGCAACGCCTGATCGCTCAGGTTTCACGAACCATCAAGAAACTCAAACCTGAAGTTGAATTTGGCGTCAGCCCTGCGGGCGTGTGGCGCAACCGTTCGCACGATCCGGCGGGCTCCGACACGCGCGGCGCGGCAGCCTATGATGAATCGTATGCGGACACCCGCCGCTGGGTGCAACAAGGCTTGCTGGACTACATCGCCCCGCAGCTGTACTGGCCTTTTGCCCGCGACGCGGCGCGTTACGATGTGTTGGCGAAATGGTGGGCAGATGTCGTCAAATCAACCAACACCCGCCTGTATATTGGGGTGGCGTTGTACAAAGTCGGTGAGCCGTCGCGAAAAGAACCTGACTGGACGGTTAAAGGCGGCGTGCCGGAGCTAAAAAAACAGCTCGATCTGAACGAGTCTGAACCGCACATTAACGGCACAATTTTGTTTCGCGAAGATTACCTTAATCAGCCGCAAACGCAGGAAGCCGTGACCTATATTCGCAGTCGTTGGGGGCGTTAATGGTCGTCCGTATTGGATTTATAACGCAAGAGCGTCCGGTTATACGGACGCTCTTAACCGATCCATCAGGCAACTGAAGGCTCAGGCAATCTGAATGATGAGACCAGCATCGCCAGCTGTTCCGCCTCCTCTTTCAGCGCCTGCGTTCGCGCGGCGGCATCATCTATTAACGAGGCGTTTTGCTGAACGGTGCTGTCCATTTCGGTAACGGCCAGCGTAACTTCGGAAACGCCCTTGCGTTGTTCTTCACCCGCAACGCGTATTTCCCCCATTAACTGACGTACCTGACGTACATTACTGACCAGTTCTCCCAGACGTTCGCCCGCATTGTGAATTTGCTGGCTTCCGCTACCTACATGAGAAACGGATTCATCGATCAATGCTTTTATTTCCTGCGCGGCGGTGGCGCTGCGCTGGGCCAGCGTACGCACTTCGGAGGCCACAACGGCAAACCCTCTTCCGGCATCACCTGCTCTGGCGGCTTCAACCGCGGCATTCAGGGCGAGAATATTGGTCTGGAACGCAATGCTGTCGATAACCGCGACAATTTCCACCATTCTGCCGGATGAGGCACTGACATTATCCATTGTAGAGATAACACCCTGCATAACATCGCCGCAGCGGTTGGCCGTTTGCGCGGTGCTATCGGAGAGCTCATCTGCCAGTTGTGTATTACTGGCATTTTGATGTACGGTCGCATTTAACTGTTCCATTGCCGCCGAACTCTCTTCCAGCGCAGCGGCCTGTTGCGTCACGCGAGATGAAAGTTCCATATTACTGTCTGCCAGGCTGACAGCGTTATTCGCCACCACTACGCTACTGCTTCTGACGGTGATCAGGATGGCTGAGATTTTATCGACGAACAGGTTAAACGCTTCGGCGATAGCGGAAATCTCATCTTTGCCACGCACATCCAGGCGACGGGTAAGATCGCCTTCTCCCTGCGCAATGTCATCGAGAGCCTGACGGGTATCATCAAGACGCGAAATCAGTCGGCGAACCACCAGCCAGGATCCCACCAGCAACAGGGTCATGATCGGGATCAACACTTCCAGCACGTCCTGCATCATCACTTTGGCAAGGCCGACGATACGCGATTCAGGCGTCGCAAGACCAACAACCCAACCGGTATCCGCCATCGGGAACAGCATCACCCGTGAAGCCGAATTCAGGACGTTATCATTTGCAAGCGTAATCGTTTTCACCCCGTCCGCTGGGCGCAGAGATTTCAGACCGTTTTCCACCGGGATAAGCCATTGCGCGCTTTGCGCCAGATCGTTAATGGTTTTATATTTCGCCAGATCGGCCTGCGGGAAATAGAGGATTTGTCCCTGCTTGTCCACCACAAACGCGTAACCACCGGTGCTGTTTCCCTGCTGCTGCATGAAAGTGGCGACGTTATCCAGGCGAATATCGGTGGTGGCGACACCCGCAAACTTGCCCGCCAGTTGATAAGGTACGCTGCACGTCACCATGTTGACGCCTGTACTGGCGTCCTGGTAGACATCAGACCATAAGCAACTGTTTTGTGAATGCCCTTTAGCATGCTGATACCAGTTTTCATTGTGGTATCCGCTTGACCCTTCGACGTTATAGTCGTTGGAATACACCAGTTTACCTTCAGCATTACGCGCCCAGAAAAAGCTTCTTTTCTCCACACCTGCGGTGAAAGCGTCTGGTTCTGGCCAGATGCCGCCGCCGGTAATAATCGAATCTTTATCTTCACCAATCAGATGCGGAACGACGCTTTGATAAAGAGATTCATCATTTGGCAGCACCTCAGCCAGTCGTGACAAGCTAACGGTCTCACCTTCAATTCGGGACAATACGGTACTCAACTGGCGGGTTAAACCTTGCCCTGTTTCTTCGATCAGGGCGGTGTTGATTTCAACGACGCGCGGTTGACCACGCCAGAGCATAATCACCACAATAACAAGGGTCGTGACTGCAAGCAGCAGAATGCCGCCGATGGTTAAACGCGTTGAAATACGAGTAGGATACCAGGCCATACAAACTCCTTCTGCAAAAGGCTAACTTTTATCCAGTATCGGCACAGGCGTTTATATCTTTATAAAGTTTTCTTAAGTATCACAAAATAAATAGGTGACATTGTCACAAATAGCAAAACCCAGCACTTTGGCTGGGTTTTAATAATGACTTAATCTTATTTAGATAATTCTTTTTTGATTTCGTCTTTTATTTTGCTTAATTCGCTCTGCGGATGTTTTTTACAAAGTTCAACGGTCAGAGGAACTGCAGTAGTCACGGTTTCGTTATAGTCTACGTAATCGCCACCCTTGAAATCTTCGTCTTCATTGAGCACCCAGAAAGCCACCGGGGCCATAGTTTGCGGGTTCAAATCAATAAACTCCTGGCAATTCATGCCTTTTGGAGTCACTTCAGTTTTAGCGTTATCAGTTGCTGCATTGACGCTGACACTGGTTAACAGCGCTGCGACCAGAATACCTGCTGTAGAAAGGGAGAATTTATTCATTGTAGTACTCCATTTATAATATAAATAATATCTACACTTGCGCTTCAAACCGTTAATGTAGTTCGCAAAAAATAATACCCCTAACGTCATAAGAATAAAGATTGCCACCATTGATATGGCTGAAATTTATATTTCACATTACTGATTCTGATGTCTGGGCGTAAAACGTGGCCACAATGTGATCGTTCCGACGAAATCAGCAGATTCATACCCATCTTCCCCTGTCCCTGCACCAAAACTGAACTACGCTGCACAAATGTTGATCATTAGTTAACGGATATGGGCTGATTTTTAACAAAAATGGTCGGCGTGCCGCTGTTACTAACATGGCACGCGTCCTGCATTGTTAATTTGCTAACAGTGAACCGTACTCTGACAAACAATTAACAGCGAGAAGGTAATGACAGCGAAACCGGAGTTATTTACCCGCATAGAGCAGACCTTTAGCCAACTGACGCCCAGCGGCCGGGTGGCTGTTAGCCCATGCTGTGCAGATCCCTTTTGAAACCGCGGATGGTATTGCTAAAGCAACCGGAACCAGCGGCATTACCGTTGGGCGCTATCTGCGTAAACTGGGTTTTCGCAATCTGGAAGATGCAAAAGCCAGCCTGCGGGAGCTACCCGTCGTCGCCTATCAACCCTGGGGGATGAACGAGCGGCTGGACTCCTGGCACCAGCAACAAAGCCTGCCAGATCGCGCGCAGCAGTCGCTGTTACTGGAAATCGACGCCATTACCTATGTCTATCAACTCGCGCAAGGCGAAACGTTTTTACGCATAGCGCAGCGGCTGGCGCATGCGGAAGCCGTGTATATCCTTGGGATCCAGTCCACCCGCGGGATCGCTAACGCCTTTTTCAGTCACCTGGAATACCTGCGGCCTAAAGTCAGCTACTCCGAAGGGCTTTCCGGCAGTTGGGTCGAGTCGCTGAATTCAGGATTCACCCAGCCTTACGTGGTGATCACCGATATGCGCGCCTATTCCGCTATCTCGCGACAATATTGCCGCGTTGCCACAGAACGCTGCATTCCGCTGGCGTTAATCACCGATGTGTGGTGCCCGTGGGCCAGAGACTATTCCATTGACTTACTTCAGGTGAAAACTGACACCGGACATTTCTGGGACTCACTGGCTCCGGTGAGCTGTCTGTTCAACTTATTACTCTCTGCGGTGGTGGCACAACTGGGTGACTCCCTCGCAGAACGCCTGCAAACCAATCGCCAGTTACAACAACAATTTGGTCAATTCGAACAATAAACAGGAAACGTGCTATGTCAGAAACCCCAGAACTGGTCGATCTGTCGGTGATATTCCCGTCGCTGCATATCGATCTTAAATACGCTACGGCAGACAACATTACCGGCGCCCCTATCTACCGGGAAGCTCGTTGCCTGTTGCACACCGAGGCGGTCACTGCGCTGGCGAAAAGCATCAGTATTGCGCAACTGGCGGGCCTGAAACTTGTGGTATACGACGCGTATCGCCCGCAGCAGGCGCAGGCGGTGCTGTGGAATGCGTGTCCAGATCCTCAGTATGTTGTTGATGTGGCGATAGGATCCAATCACAGCCGCGGGACGGCCATTGACGTTACGCTAATGGACGATCGTGGCAATCTTCTCGATATGGGCGCGGGCTTTGATGAGATGCACGACCGTTCCCATGCCTGGCACCCTTCTGTTCCTCCGGCTGCGCAGCGCAACCGCCTGCTGCTCAATGCCATTATGTTTGGCGGCGGTTTTGTCGGTATCACCAGCGAGTGGTGGCATTTTGAATTACCTGATGCCGCCCGCTATCCGCTGCTTGACGATCAGATAGATTGTTACACTGTCACACCCATAACAACACAACATTCCCTTTAATTCTGGAGCCTGGTTATGAAGACTACACCTGCGTTAAACGCGTTTTTTCGCCCCGCTCTGATAGCCGTTGCGCTGGCGTTTGCCCTGCCCGCTGCGCAGGCCGCCGTTCCCAAAGATATGCTGGTGATCGGCAAAGCTGCCGATCCGCAGACGCTCGATCCCGCCGTGACCATCGATAACAACGACTGGACGGTCACCTATCCCTCTTATCAGCGACTGGTTCAGTACAAAACAGATGGCGGTAAAGGCTCCACGGAAGTTGAAGGCGATTTGGCCAGCGGCTGGAAGGCCTCTGACGACCAGAAAGAGTGGACGTTTATCCTGAAAAACGATGCCAAATTCGCCGACGGAACGCCGGTGACGGCTGATGCGGTAAAGCAATCTTTTGAACGCCTGCTCAAAATCGGCCAGGGGCCTGCAGAAGCGTTCCCGAAAGATCTGAAGGTTGAGGCTATCGATAACAATACGGTGAAGTTTACCCTCAGCCAGCCATTTGCGCCGTTCCTGTATACGCTGGCCAATGACGGGGCCTCAATTATTAACCCGGCCGTCTTAAAAGAGCATGCCGCAGACGATGCCCGCGGATTCCTGGCGCAGAACACGGCAGGCTCCGGTCCCTTCATGCTCAAAAGCTGGCAAAAGGGACAGCAGTTGGTGCTGGTTCCTAACCCATATTATGCCGGTGCAAAACCGGCGTTTAAGCGGGTTTCGGTAAAAATCATCGGTGAAAGCGCCTCTCGCCGTCTGCAATTGTCGCGGGGTGATATCGACATTGCTGATGCGCTTCCGGTTGACCAGCTTGCCGCCTTAAAACAGGAAGGCAAAGTTAACGTGGCGGATTATCCCTCGTTGCGCGTGACCTATCTGTATCTGAATAACAGTAAAGCGCCGCTCAATCAGGTGGATTTACGCCGCGCCATCTCGTGGGCCACCGATTATAAAGGCATGGTAAACGGGATCCTGAGCGGCAACGGTAAGCAAATGCGGGGTCCGATCCCTGAAGGCATGTGGGGTTTTGACGACAAGGCCATGCAGTACAGTTTCGATGAAGCTAAAGCGAAAGCGGCGTGGGACAACGTTGCCTCCAAACCTGACAGCCTGAGCTTCCTGTACTCGGATAATGACCCTAACTGGGAACCTATCGCGCTCGCGACCCAGGCAAGCCTTGGCAAACTGGGCATTAAGGTGAAGCTGGAAAAACTGGCGAACGCCACCATGCGTGACCGCGTGGGCAAAGGAGATTACGACATTGCCATTGGCAACTGGAGCCCAGATTTCGCCGATCCGTACATGTTTATGAACTACTGGTTTGAGTCAGATAAGAAAGGCTTGCCGGGTAACCGTTCGTTCTATGAAAACGGTGAGGTCGATAAGCTACTGCGTAGCGCGCTGGCCACGACCGATCAGGTTGCCAGAACCAATGACTACCAGCAGGCGCAAACTATCGTGATTGATGAAGCCGCCTACGTCTATTTATTCCAGAAAAACTATCAGTTGGCGATGAACAAAGACGTCAAAGGATTTGTATTCAACCCCATGCTGGAACAGGTCTTCAATATCTCCACCATGAGTAAATAAGCCACGTTAATGCGGAGCCGCTCTGGCTCCGCAAGGGGAAGCTAATGACGTTCTGGAGCATTTTACGCCAGCGATGCTGGGGACTTATTCTGGTGGTTATCGGTGTTTGCGTAATCACTTTTATTATTTCGCACCTGATACCTGGCGACCCCGCGCGGCTATTGGCGGGCGATCGCGCCAGTGATGAAATTGTCGAAAATATTCGCCAACAGTTGGGGCTGAACCAGCCGCTGTATGTCCAGTTTTTTCGCTATGTCAGCGACATTTTTCACGGCGATTTAGGCACTTCTATTCGCACCGGACGTCCGGTGCTGGATGAGCTGCGCATCTTCTTCCCCGCCACCCTTGAGCTGGCTTTCTGCTCCTTGTTGCTGGCGCTGGTTATCGGTATTCCTTTGGGCATTTTATCTGCGGTCTGGCGCAACCGCTGGCTAGATCACCTCGTTCGTCTGATGGCAATCACCGGTATCTCCACGCCAGCATTCTGGCTGGGGCTGGGGGTTATCGTGCTGTTTTATGGTCATCTGCAAATTTTACCCGGCGGTGGACGTTTAGACGACTGGCTGGATCCGCCAACTCACGTCACCGGGTTCTATCTGATTGATGCACTGCTGGAAGGCAATGGCGAAGTCTTTTTCAATGCGCTTCAGCACCTGATCCTGCCATCACTGACGCTGGCCTTTGTGCACCTGGGGATCGTTGCCCGCCAGATTCGCTCCGCCATGCTGGAGCAACTGAGTGAAGATTACATTCGCACCGCTCGCGCCAGCGGGTTGCCGGGCTGGTACATCGTGCTGTGTTACGCGTTGCCAAATGCGCTTATCCCCTCGATAACCGTTCTCGGCCTGGCATTGGGCGATCTGCTCTACGGTGCGGTGCTGACTGAAACGGTCTTCGCCTGGCCGGGAATGGGCGCCTGGGTGGTGACGTCGATTCAGGCGCTCGACTTCCCGGCGGTAATGGGATTTGCCGTGGTGGTCTCTTTCGCCTATGTGCTGGTTAACCTGGTGGTGGATTTACTCTACTTGTGGATCGATCCACGAATTGGACGCGGAGACGCACAATGATGCTCACACAAGAAACGCCAGCCGCGCCTCAGACAACACGCCGTCGCACGGACTGGGCTAAACTGTTCTGGATGATGAAAAGCAGCCCGCTGACGCTGGTTGGCGGGGTCATCATTGTGTTGATACTGCTGCTGATGGTGCTGTCGCCGTGGATAACCCCTCACGACCCTAATGCCATCAATTTGAGTGCACGCCTGCTGCCCCCGTCAGCCGCTCACTGGTTTGGTACCGATGAAGTCGGCCGCGATCTGTTCAGCCGCGTTCTGGTGGGTAGCCAACAATCGGTCGTTGCGGGGCTGGTCGTGGTGGGTATCGCCGGGGGATTGGGTTCGCTGCTGGGCTGTTTGTCTGGCGTCATGGGCGGACGCGCCGATGCAATTATTATGCGAATAATGGACATTATGCTGTCCATTCCCTCGCTGGTGCTGACGATGGCGCTGGCCGCCGCGTTGGGTCCAAGCCTGTTTAACGCCATGCTGGCGATTGCTATCGTACGTATTCCGTTTTATGTGCGCCTCGCACGCGGTCAAACGTTAGTAGTGCGCCAGTTTACCTATGTGCAGGCGGCGCGGACCTACGGCGCATCACGCTGGCATCTGATTAGCTGGCACATTTTACGTAACTCTCTGCCCCCGCTAATTGTGCAAGCGTCGCTGGATATCGGCAGTGCGATCCTGATGGCCGCCACGCTCGGATTTATCGGTCTGGGCGCACAGCAACCCAGCGCTGAATGGGGAGCGATGGTCGCAATAGGCCGTAACTATGTGCTTGATCAGTGGTGGTATTGCGCTTTCCCCGGCGCCGCCATTCTGATTACCGCCGTGGGCTTTAATCTCTTTGGCGATGGTATTCGCGATCTGCTTGACCCGAAAGCCGGAGGAAAACAGTCATGACACAACCCGTGCTGGAAATCGAAGATTTGCATTTGAGTTTTCCCGGCTATAAAGCTGACGTGCATGCGCTTAACCATGTATCGCTGCATATCAACCGCGGAGAAATCGTTGGCGTGGTTGGTGAGTCCGGTTCCGGTAAGTCCGTGACGGCCATGCTCACCATGCGTCTGCTGCCGGAAGGCAGTTATCATATCCACCAGGGACGCGTTTCGCTGCTGGGGGAAGATGTGCTCAATGCCAGCGAGAAGCAAATGCGCCAATGGCGCGGCGCACGCGTAGCGATGATCTTTCAGGAACCCATGACGGCGCTGAATCCGACCCGACGCATCGGTCAGCAAATGGTGGAGGTTATCCGCCATCATCAGGCATTAAGCCGCACGGATGCCCGTCAGAAAGCCATCGCTTTACTTCAGGAGATGCAAATCCCGGACGCGGCGGAAGTCATGAAGCGTTTCCCGTTTGAGCTTTCCGGCGGGATGCGCCAGCGCGTAATGATAGCGCTGGCCTTTTCGTGTGAACCGGAGCTTATTATTGCCGATGAACCGACCACCGCTCTGGACGTCACGGTGCAACTGCAGGTGCTGCGTTTGCTGAAGTTAAAAGCGCGAGCCAGCGGGACAGCCGTGTTATTTATCAGCCATGATATGGCGGTGGTTTCACAGTTATGCGACCGGTTGTACGTCATGTATGCCGGAAGCGTGATTGAGAGTGGCCCAACGCAAACCGTTATTCAACGCCCGACGCATCCCTATTCCATTGGTCTGCTGAAATGCGCGCCGGAGCACGGCGCGCCGCGCGCATTGCTGCCCGCCATTCCCGGCACCGTGCCGAACTTAACCTGCTTACCGACGGGATGCGCGTTTCGCGAGCGCTGCTTTGCCGCTGGCCCCCGTTGTGAAGAAACACCTGCGTTACGCAGTCAGGGAGGCGGGGATCAACAATCTGCCTGCTGGTATCCGCAACTGGAGACAACACATGTCTGATTTTTTACTGGCGCTGCAGAATGTTCATGTCAACTTCCCTGCGCGTAAAAACTGGCTCGGCAAGGTAACGGAACGGGTGCATGCCCTCAATGGTCTGGATTTACAGATCCGTCAGGGGGAAACGCTGGGGATTGTTGGCGAGTCCGGTTGTGGAAAAAGTACGCTGGCGCAACTGCTGATGGGGATGCTGAAACCCAGTCAGGGCAGCTATGCGCGCCGTGATGACAAGCAGCATACCGGTATGCAAATGGTCTTTCAGGATCCCCTTTCATCGCTGGATCCGCGCTTACCGGTATGGCGGATTATCACCGAACCGGTGTGGATCCAAAAACGTCCTGCAGAACGTGAGCGCCGTATGCTTGCTGAAGATTTGGCGCGACAAGTGGGAATTCGTCCTGAATATCTCGACCGCCTGCCGCATGCGTTTTCCGGTGGACAGCGCCAGCGTATTGCCATCGCCCGGGCGTTGTCATCAGAGCCGGACGTGATTGTGCTCGATGAACCTACTTCGGCGCTGGATATCTCCGTGCAGGCGCAAATTCTCAATCTGCTGGTGTCATTGCAGGCGCGCAGAAACCTGACCTACGTGCTGATCTCGCACAACGTGTCGGTGGTCCGCCATATGAGCGACCGCGTGGCGGTGATGTACCTCGGGCAAATTGTTGAGCTGGGCGATGCGCAGCAGGTACTCACGCAGCCCGCCCATCCCTGCACGCGATTATTGCTGGATTCGGTCCCTAAAACGGGAGCACCGCTGGCGGAGGATTTGGTGTTACGGAAAACCGAACTACCGGGGAACCGAACGCTGCCCCAGGGTTGTTTTTTCCGTGACAGGTGCCCACTGGCAACCAGCGGCTGTGAGAAGAAACAGGCATTGCTGAAAAGTGATAGCGGTGGTGAAGTTCGCTGCTGGCGGGCGGTTGCATGAGCTGAGCAGTTGGCGTATTGCGTGAGAGTCAGGTGCAATACGCCTTTTTCAGTGAATCCACCAGCACTTCAGAAGCGGTAGATAACTTATGATGCGCCGAACGCAAAACGCCGATCCGACGCTGGATCACCGGCGTATCCAGATCGATACAGGTTGCGCCCAGCTCTGTCATTTGCGTACGGCACAATGCGGGCACGGCGCTGCCGCCCAGTCCGCTCGCCACCAGGCGACCAACCGTCACCAGTTGATGGCTCTCCAGCGCCACTTCCAGCGTATGCCCACTTTGCACCAGCTGTTCTTCCAGCATCAGGCGCACGGCAGAAGGACGTTGCAGGGTGATAAAATCCAGCGTCAGTAACTCGCGCCACGCAATACGATCCCGGCCCGCCAGTTTGCATGTCGGCGGAACAATCGCGATAAAACGATCCACGCCGAGCGGGGTGAAATGCAGATGTCCTGAAGAGTCCGGCTCAAAGGCAATGCCCATCTCCACCCGCCCTTCACTGACCATCTCAATCACTTGTTCGTTAATCACGTCATGTACCGTTACGTTGATCCCGGAGTAGGAATCACGAAACGTTTTCAGTACCGATGGCAGGACGTTAGCGGCGAATGAGGGCATGGCGGCAATAGAGATTTTCCCGCGCTGCAGCGTAAAGCGCTGACGCATTGCCTCTTCCGTATTCTCCCAGTCCGCCAGCAGTTGTCGCCCCATGTTGAGCAGCGTTTCTCCCTCCTGCGTCAGGGTCACTTTGCGGGTGGTTCTCAACAGTAACGCCCCGCCCAGTGAATCCTCCAGTCCTTTAATCGCCAGGCTTAAAGCGGGTTGCGACATATTCAGTCTTTCACTGGCATGAGCAAAATTCAGAGTGTGAGCTACCGCTAAAAACGCGCGTAACTGTTTGATGCTCATTCCCATTTCGCATTCCTTTAACTTGTTGAATACCTTTAATTAACATTAAATTGATAAAAAAACCCAATGAGTGAGTCACAAATTTAAAATTAACAAATCATTTTTCACCCCCAATGATGTCGGCAAGGACAACAGGAGGGGCAAGTGTATGGCTGGACTGGATAAACGGGTTGCCACCTATCAAGAGGCGCTGGCAGGACTGACCGATAACATGACGCTGCTGGCGGGCGGTTTTGGCTTATGTGGGATCCCTGAGAACCTGATTGCCGAAGTACGCCGTCGGGAGGTTCAGGGGCTTACGGTTGTGTCAAACAACTGCGGCGTGGATGGTTTTGGCCTTGGCGTTCTGCTGGAAACGCGCCAGGTACGCAAAGTGGTCGCATCTTATGTAGGTGAAAACGCCCTGTTTGAGCAGCAGGTTCTCAGCGGTGAACTGGAAGCTATCCTGACGCCGCAAGGCACGCTGGCTGAGCAGCTGCGCGCGGGCGGCGCGGGGATCCCGGCATTCTTTACCGCGACCGGATACGGAACCCCGGTCGCGCAAGGGAAAGAAGTTCGCGAGTTTGCCGGACGCCCTTACATCTTAGAGCAGGCGATAACCGGTGATTTTGCGTTGGTTAAAGGCTGGAAAGCCGACTGGTACGGCAACGTTATTTATCGCCACACTGCACAAAATTTTAATCCGCTGATGGCCGCCGCTGGGCGTATTACCGTCGTGGAAGTTGAAGAAATTGTCCCTCCCGGAGAGCTGGACCCCGCCGCAATTCACACCCCCGGAATTTACGTTAACCGCATTATCCAGGGGCAGTTTGAAAAACGTATTGAACAACGCACCCTGCGCCAGAAAGGAGCCTGACCATGTTAACGCGTGAACAAATGGCGATGCGTGTCGCCCGCGAGCTGCGAGACGGTTATTACGTCAACCTTGGGATTGGTATTCCTACTCTGGTGGCGAACTACATTCCTGAAGGCATGGACGTAATGCTGCAATCGGAAAACGGCTTGCTGGGTATGGGCCCGTTTCCCACGGAAGATGAAATTGATGCTGACATGATCAACGCCGGGAAACAGACCGTGACGGCGCGCAAAGGCGCGGCAATCTTCGACTCGGCGCAATCCTTCGCCATGATCCGCGGCGGTCACGTCGACCTGACGGTGCTCGGCGCGTTTGAAGTGGATGTTAACGGCAATATCGCCTCATGGATGATCCCCGGAAAAATGGTGAAAGGCATGGGCGGCGCGATGGATTTGGTTGCCGGAGCCGACAACATCATCGTGGTGATGACGCATGCCTCTAAAAGCGGCGAGTCGAAACTGCTTCCCGCCTGCACCCTGCCGCTGACCGGCGTGGCCTGTATTAAACGTGTGCTTACCGATCTGGCGTTGCTGGAGATTGCCGACGGGGCGTTCATTCTGCGCGAGCGAGCGCCGGGCATCAGCGTCGATGAAATTGTCTCCAGAACTGCCGGCAAGCTGATTGTTCCCGAAAATGTCCCCGAAATGCACTTTAGCTGAGGAGCTGACCATGCAGGATGTTGTTATTGTCGCGGCAACGCGCACCCCAATTGGCAGTTTTCATGGCGCGCTGGCTCCGCTTTCCGCGGTTGAACTAGGTTCAGTAGTGATCCGTTCGCTGCTGGAAAAAACCGCCGTGGCACCTGCGCAAATTGACGAAGTGATCTTCGGCCAGGTTCTGACGGCAGGCTGCGGCCAGAACCCTGCCAGGCAAACAGCGTTACGCGCAGGACTGCCGGTCACCACGCCCGCGTTAACCCTGAATCTGGTGTGCGGCTCGGGTATGAAGGCTGTGCATCAGGCGGTCCAGGCGATTCGCTGCGGCGATGCGCAAATTGTGATTGCCGGTGGGCAGGAGAGCATGAGCAATGCGCCCTATTTCCTCGACGGCGCCCGGGCGGGACTGCGGCTCGGTCATGCCAGCATGAAAGACAGCGTGGTGCATGACGGTCTGTGGGATGCGTTTAACGACTATCACATGGGGATTACCGCGGAAAATCTGGCGGATAAGTTCGTGATCGGTCGCGAGCAGCAGGACGCCTTTGCCCTGCGCTCACAGCAAAAAGCAGCCGCCGCCATTGAAGCCGGTCGTTTTAGCGCGGAAATCACGCCAGTCAGCGTCCCGCAGGGCAAAAAACCGCCGCGTGTCGTGGATCGTGACGAACAGCCTCGTCCGGATACGCAGGCTGAAAAGCTGGCGCAGCTCAAACCAGCGTTTCGCCCAGGTAACGGCACGGTGACCGCCGGGAATGCCTCTTCAATCAACGATGGCGCCGCCGCGGTGATGTTGATGAGCGCCGCCAAAGCAGCAGAACTCAATCTGCCGGTTCTTGCCAGAGTGGCGGGCTACGCTGTCTCCGGCGTCGACCCTGCGATTATGGGTATTGGGCCGGTAGAGGCATCACTTCAGTGCCTGAAGCGAGCTGGCTGGACGTTAAATGATGTCGATCTCATTGAAGCCAACGAAGCCTTTGCCGCGCAAGCGCTGGCGGTTGGCGAATCCCTGAACTGGGACAGCAATCGGGTGAACGTAAACGGCGGCGCGATTGCGCTGGGCCATCCCATTGGGGCGTCAGGTTGCCGAATTCTGGTGACTTTGCTGCACGAAATGGCCCGCCGTAACGCCGCCAAAGGGCTGGCTACGCTGTGCGTAGGCGGCGGTCAGGGGGTGGCGCTGGCGGTTGAGCGCCCGCAGGAGGTATCTCATGAAAAGTAAGCATATCTGCGTACTGGGCGCGGGTTTAATGGGTGTCGGTATTGCCACCCACTTCGTCCGTTATGGTCACGATGTCTGGCTGTACGACACCGATAGTAACCGTATTGCAGACATTGGCGCAGTTGCCAGCGGAATTCTGGATGAACTGATTGCCACCGAACAGTTTCCTAAAAACGACAAAGCACAGGCTGTGAGTCGTCTGCATGGCACTACCTCACTGCAAGATATCGCCGCGTGCGGGTTACTGATCGAAGCCATACCGGAGCGACTCGAACTCAAGCACGCGTTGTATGCACAACTGGAAGCACTGATCGCGCCTGAGGCCGTCATTGCCAGTAACACCAGCGGCCTGCCGCCGGATGCGCTGGCAGAAAAGCTCGTCCATCCTGAGCGGTTGTTAATCGCCCATTTCTGGCACCCGCCGCATTTTATTCCACTGGTTGAGATTGTACCCGGCACGGCCACGAAGCCGGAATATCTGCAGGAGCTGCAACAACTGCTGCTTTCGATGCAACTGGAAGCCGTCGTGCTCGACCGCGCCGCGCCGGGGTTTGTCGGTAATCGCCTGCAGTTCGCTCTGCTGCGTGAAGCGTTGCATATCGTAAAAAGCGGGATCGCCAGCGCAGAGGTGGTGGATCAGGTAATGCGCGCCTCGCTCGGTCGTCGCTATGCGATGGTCGGTCCGCTGGAGGCGGCGGATATGACCGGACTTTCTACGGTACAGGACATTTGTCAGCATCTGCTACCGGAGCTGGCAACCGGGATCGACATGATGTCTCTGGTCGCTGACAAGGTGGCTAACGGTGATACCGGTTTGCGCAGCGGTCAGGGATTTTATCGCTGGGATGATTCGCGCAAGGAATATATCCAGCAACGCAGAGAGCATCAACTGCGCTTTGCCCTGAAACCGTAACTTCTCTTTCTGTACCCCACTATAACAATGATATTGAGGAGTCATGATGAGTGTATTAATCGCCCTGGCAGCGTTGGGCCTGCTGATGCTGGCAGCCTATCGCGGATATAGCGTCATCCTGTTTGCCCCCATCGCGGCATTAGGTGCTGTATTGCTCACCGAACCCAGCGCCGTCGGCCCTGCCTTCACCGGCCTGTTTATGGAAAAAATGGTCGGTTTTGTGAAGCTTTACTTCCCGGTGTTCTTACTGGGCGCTGTGTTTGGCAAGTTAATCGAGTTATCGGGTTTTTCTCGCTCCATCGTTGCCGCCGCCATCAACATTCTCGGGCGTCGTCACGCCATCCCTGTGATTGTGCTGGTGTGTGCGCTGTTGACCTACGGCGGCGTATCGCTGTTCGTGGTGGCATTTGCGGTGTATCCGTTTGCGGCGGAGCTGTTCCGTCAGAGTAATATTCCGAAGCGCCTGATCCCGGCCACCGTTGCGCTGGGCGCGTTTTCCTTCACCATGGACGCTCTGCCAGGCACGCCGCAGATCCAGAACATTATTCCGACCAGCTTCTTTGGAACTAACGCCTGGGCCGCGCCCTGGCTGGGTTTGATCGGCTCTCTGTTTATCATCGTTGTCGGTCTGGTTTATCTCGAGCGCCAGCGTCGTAAAGCGCAGGCAAAGAATGAAGGGTATGGCACTGAACTGTTAAACGAGCCGGAAACGCCGGATAACATTAACCTGCCGAACCCGATAATTGCTATCTCTCCGCTGATCCTGGTTGGCGTTTTTAACCTACTGTTTACCCGCTGGATCCCGCAATGGTATGGCGCTACGCATCAACTGGAACTTCCGGGCCTTGCCAAACCGATTACCACCGAAGTCGGTAAAATCACCGCTATCTGGGCGGTAGAAGCGGCGCTGATTTCTGGGATCCTGCTGGTGGTGCTCTTCGGCTATCGCAACATTAAAGGTCGCCTGGCGGAAGGGAGCCGAACGGCGGTTGGCGGCGCGATCCTCGCGGCCATGAACACCGCATCAGAATACGGTTTTGGCGCAGTGATCGCCGCCCTGCCAGGTTTCCTCGTGCTGTCAAAAGCGCTGGCAGCCATTCCCGACCCGCTGCTCAATGAGGCTATCAGCATCACCACGCTTGCCGGGATCACCGGTTCGGCGTCTGGCGGGATGAGTATTGCCCTCGCCGCCATGTCTGACACTTTTATTGCCGCCGCCCATGCCGCCAATATTCCCCTCGAGGTCTTCCACCGCGTGGCGTCAATGGCCAGTGGTGGTATGGATACCCTGCCACATAACGGTGCGGTCATTACCCTGCTGGCCATAACCGGTCTTAGCCATCGTCAGGCGTACGGCGGGATATTCGCCATTACTGTAATTAAAAGTCTGGCCGTGCTGTTTGTTATCGGCGTCTTCTACACCACCGGAATTGTTTAAGGAGAATCATCATGAACTTAACGGGAAAAACCGCTCTGGTTACCGGCTCTACCAGCGGTATTGGATTAGGCATCGCACAGGTGCTGGCGCAAGCGGGCGCAACCCTGATCCTTAACGGATTTGGTGATGTGGAAGCCGCCAAAGATGCCATTGCGCAGTATGGCAAAACGCCGGGCTATCATGGCGCGGACCTGAGCGATGAAGCGCAAATTGCCGACATGATGCGCTATGCCGATAGCGAATTTGGCGGTGTGGATATTCTGGTGAACAATGCCGGGATCCAGCATGTTTCTCCGGTGGAGACCTTCCCGGTTGATAAATGGAACGCGATTATCGCCATTAACCTCTCTTCTGTCTTTCACACCACGCGCCTGGCGCTTCCAGGCATGCGAACGCGTAACTGGGGACGCATCATCAATATCGCTTCTGTTCATGGTCTGGTGGCCTCAAAAGAGAAATCCGCCTATGTGGCGGCGAAGCACGGCGTGGTGGGATTAACCAAAACCATTGCGCTGGAGACCGCGCAGACGGGTATTACCTGCAATGCGCTGTGCCCCGGTTGGGTGCTTACGCCGTTGGTCCAGCAGCAAATCGATAAACGTATTGCCGAAGGCGCTGAGCCTGACGCCGCGCGTGACGCCCTGCTGGCGGAAAAACAGCCGTCGCGCGAATTCGTCACGCCGCAACAGTTGGGTGAGCTTGCGCTATTTTTGTGCTCAGACGGGGCGTCGCAGGTGCGTGGCGTGGCGTGGAATATGGATGGCGGCTGGGTGGCGCAATAAAGACATCTGGTGCCGGATAAGACCCCGTCGCATCCGGCACACCTTCTTTATGATTTTAACTGATAATCCAGCGTGATTTCCGCGTTCAGTACCTGTGATACCGGGCAGCCGGCTTTTGCTTTCTGGATGATGCCATCAAACGTGGCGGCATCTATCCCCGGGACGCTCACCTGACTGTGTAGCGCGACTTTGGTGATAGCAAATCCGGCATCCACTTTATCCAGAGAAACATCGGCAGTGGTATCAATGGCATCTGGGGTAAAACCCGCTTCGCCCAGCATGAGCGAAAGCGCCATTGAGAAGCAGGCTGCATGCGCCGCGCCAATCAACTCTTCAGGATTGGTGCCTTTCGCCCCTTCAAATCGGGTATTAAACCCATACGGTTGCTGATTCAACACCCCACTTTCGGTCGACACGGTACCTTTACCGCGCTTAATGTCGCCTTCCCAGTGTGCCTGACCTTTCTTATGGATAGTCATTACCGCTCTCCTGTGTTGTCGTTGGAGTTACAAGTATAGGACGGCTGAGAAAAAGCATGGCACATACGGGATAGTTCTCATTTGCCGCTTAAGCATTGACCTTTCAGCTGAAATGACCGACCATCCAGAAAGCCGCTATTTTTAACATCGGCTTTCTATCAGGTTGTATTTCGTCCGTTCTCATACGGACTCGCCCTTGAAACCAGTAACAGGATTAAGGAGTTAGAATGAAATCGAACCGTCAGGCCCGTCATATTCTCGGACTGGACCACAAAATCTCAAATCAACGCAAAGTCGTGACCGAAGGTGACAAAACCAACGTGGTCAATAATCCTACCGGAAGAAAGCGCCGCGCTGACGGCAAATAGCCTTTCGCACGTCTGACTGAATAACGAGATAAACACCATTGCAACCGCAGTGGTGTTTTTGCTTATAAAACCCCTTAACCCATTCACAATGCTTTATACTTCGGCCGTTTCCCTGGCTGACAGGCCACATACGATCATAAAGAGTGCCAGGGACGGTTATTCAAAAAAGAGTGAGTGACATGGAAAACGAAACTAAAAAACTGCGTTCCCTTTACATCCCCTACGCTGGCCCGGTTCTGCTGGAATTCCCTTTACTGAATAAAGGGAGTGCTTTCAGTGCCGAAGAACGCCGTAACTTCAACCTGCTGGGGTTACTGCCGGAAGTGGTCGAGACGATTGAAGAACAGGCTGAACGCGCCTGGATCCAATATCAGGGATTCAAAACCGAAATCGATAAACATATTTACCTGCGCAACATCCAGGACACCAACGAAACCCTGTTTTACCGGCTGGTGCATAATCACCTTGATGAGATGATGCCGGTTATCTATACCCCAACGGTTGGCGCGGCCTGTGAGCGTTTCTCCGAGATTTATCGTCGCGCGCGCGGCGTCTTTATCTCTTATCAGAACCGCCACAATATGGACGATATCCTGCAAAACGTTCCTAACCACAATATCAAGGTCATCGTTGTCACCGATGGGGAACGTATTTTGGGTCTTGGCGATCAGGGGATCGGCGGGATGGGTATTCCAATCGGTAAACTGTCGCTGTATACCGCGTGTGGTGGGATCAGCCCGGCCTACACCCTGCCGGTGGTACTGGACGTCGGAACCAACAACCAGCAACTGCTCAACGATCCGCTGTATATGGGCTGGCGTAATCCGCGTATCACCGATGATGAATACTACGAATTTGTCGATGAATTCATCCAGGCCGTGAAGCATCGCTGGCCGGACGTGCTGTTGCAATTTGAAGACTTCGCACAGAAAAACGCCATGCCGCTGTTGACCCGCTATCGCGATGAAATTTGCTCGTTTAACGACGATATTCAGGGTACCGCTGCGGTAACCGTTGGCACGCTGATTGCGGCCAGCCGTGCGGCCGGTAGCCAGTTAAGCGAACAGAACATTGTCTTCCTCGGGGCAGGTTCCGCCGGTTGCGGAATTGCCGAGCAGATCATCGCGCAAATCCAGCGTGAAGGTTTAAGCGAAGAAGCGGCGCGTCAACGCGTGTTTATGGTCGATCGCTTCGGCCTGTTAACCGATAAGATGCCGAACCTGCTCTCTTTCCAGACCAAACTGGTGCAAAAACGCGAAAATCTGCAGCACTGGGATACGCAAGAAGATGTGCTGTCGTTACTCGATGTGGTACGCAACGTTAAGCCGGACATCCTGATTGGTGTTTCCGGACAGACCGGCCTGTTTACCGAAGAGATCATTCGCGAAATGCATAAGCATTGCCCGCGTCCGATCGTCATGCCGCTGTCTAACCCGACTTCCCGCGTAGAAGCCACGCCACAGGATATTATCGCCTGGACCGAGGGTAACGCGCTGGTTGCGACCGGTAGCCCGTTCGCACCGGTACTGTGGAAAGAGAAAATCTATCCCATTGCCCAATGTAACAACGCCTATATCTTCCCGGGTATTGGTCTGGGGGTAATTGCTTCTGGCGCATCGCGTATCACCGATGAAATGCTGATGTCAGCCAGTGAAACGCTGGCGCAGTATTCACCGCTGGTGCTCAACGGCGAAGGACTGGTGTTACCTGAGCTGAAAGATATTCAGACCGTTTCCCGCGCCATCGCGTTTGCCGTCGGTAAAATGGCCCAGCAGCAAGGCGTGGCGGTGAAAACCTCCGCCGAAGCGCTGCAACAGGCGATTGACGATAATTTCTGGCAGGCAGAATACCGCGACTACCGTCGTACCTCTATTTGACGGTTTGCCCGGCGGCACGTTGCTGCCGGGCGCTCAGAACTTGCGCGACTGCGTGACTTACGATTACACTTTCGCTACCGATTAACATTCTGAAAAACAAAAGGAGGATACTTATGCTGTACTGTGAACGTTTTATCGTTTCACATGCTTTTGGCGATCGCCAGTGCTCAAGCGTTATCGGTATCGTGCTGCGATAACTTCTGCTTGAGCGAAGCTAACTTCTAAATCCCCTTCTCTCGGGCTTACCGGGTTATCGTCAGCGATGTTTGACGAGGCGTTTTTACGCCTGTAACTCTTGAGTAAGCAACAATGAGCACATTACTAACCGCACAATCCTTACACGTTGATACGGCATTCGGCACGCTATTCGACGATCTTTCCTTTACTCTGAAAAAAGGCGACCGCATCGGGCTTATCGGCTACAACGGCTGCGGCAAAAGCACGCTGTTAAAACTGCTCGATGGCACAATTTCGCCGACCAGTGGGGTTATCGCGCAGGCAAATCACTGCCATCTCGCCCGTGTAGAACAACATCTGCCTGACGAAATATTGCCGCTCACGCTGCAGGAAGCCGTTCTGGCTCAACTGCCCGAGCATGAACGCGCAGGTCAGCAGTGGCGAGTTGAAGCACTGCTCGCTGAAATGGGGTTCACGCCGGAGAATTTATCTCTGACAGCACACACGCTGAGCGGCGGCCAACACACGCGTCTGTTATTGGCGCGGGCGCTGATGCGAAACCCTGACCTGCTGCTGCTGGATGAGCCAGGTAACCACCTGGACTTGCCAACATTACTGTGGCTGGAACAGTTCTTACAAAACTGGTCTGGCAGTTTTGTGGTGGTTTCCCACGACCCGCAGCTGTTAGACGCGGTGACTCACGGAACCTGGATCCTGCGCGATCAAACTCTCCATGCCTTCGATCTGCCCTGTAGCGCGGCGCGTCAGGCTCTGGCAGAAAGAGACATCAGCGATGCTCTGCGCCATAAGGCTGAGCAAAAGGAGATAGACCGGGTGACCGCCAGCGCCAAACGGCTGGCTACCTGGGGGCGGGTCTACGACAACGAAGATCTTTCCCGCAAGGCCAAGCAGATGGAAAAGCAGGTACAGCGCCTGAAAGAGGTACAGACTGAAGTGACGTCAGGAAGTCAGTGGACACTAACATTGCAGGGAGATGCCCTGCGTGCGGATCGTTTGCTGGAGATGACTAATCTGTCCGTGGCCCCTGCTCCCGACGCCGATACGCTGTTTTCCATTGCTGGTCTCCGGTTAAAAAGTGGCGATCGCGTGGCAATTGTCGGGCGCAACGGTTGCGGGAAATCATCGTTGTTAAGGCTTATCTGGCAACAGTTTCACTCACAACTGGCATCACCTTCACTGGTGTTGCACCCGCGCGTTACGTTGGGGTATTACGACCAGACGCTGCACCAACTCGCAGATAACGATTCGTTATTTGACGCGCTGGAGCCGTTTGCTCCGCAGCCTGATATCCGCAAAATGGCGCTGATTAGCGCGGGTTTTCCGTGGGTTCGTCACGCGCAGCAGATCAGTTCCCTAAGCGGCGGTGAGCGCTCCCGGCTGCTGTTTGTTGGACTAACGCTTGCGCGCTACAGCCTGCTGATGCTCGATGAACCGACCAACCATCTGGATCTGGAAGGTAAAGAGGCGTTGGCAGAAACGCTGCAAAGCTATAACGGCGGCGTGTTGTTGGTCAGTCACGACCGTCAGCTTATTAGCCAAAGCTGTAACCGGTTTTGGTTGATCGACAAGGGCGAACTCAGTGAATGGCACGATCTGGACGCGGTCAATGCGCGTATTCGGGAAACATCCTCGGAGATAACCGTTCCCAAAACGGAGGTCGATGCAAAAGCCGAAATAAGCGGTGACAGCGATGGATTGCTGGAACAACTTCTTGAGCTGGAGCAGCGTCTGGCTGACGATCTTGCCCGCAAGCCGAAACATCAAAAGCCGCTGTTACAGGTGCAATGGCGTGAGGAGATTGAGCGCCTGAACTCACAACTGGAGTAAACCGTATTGCCGGATGGCAGCCTACATCAGCAAAATGCGCGTGTAGGCCCGTCATCCGGCTTATCGAAATATGACGTTTTTTTGGCAAAAAAATGGCGCTACAGGTGTAGCGCCATTACGATCAGGGCACGTCAGGTGTTAGTTAACCCCTTCCTCGCTCTCTTTTTTCGCTTCTTGTCGTTCAACTTCGCGATACCAGCGTGGGTGATGTTTCTTCGCCCAGCGACGGCTCACTTTCCCTTCGACCATGCCTTTAATCGATCCTTTCACCCAGAATGCCATATACATGTGGATGAGGATGGCGTGCATCAGGATAATCCCCGCAGCCGCATGGATAAGCAGGCTATAGCGCACGACCTGCATCGGGAAGAACTGCGCAAAGTACGGACGCCAGATAATGATGCCGGTGATCAGCAGCACGAAAATCATGCTCATGATCGACCAGAACATCATTTTCTGTCCGGCATTGTACTTACCCACGTCCGCCACTTTGTGTTCATTGCCTTTCAGCACTTCCACAATATTTTTCAGCCACGGGATATCTTTTTTATCCGGGATGTTGTGGTGAACAAAGCGTACAAACATGAACATCAGCGCCACAAAGATCAGCAGTCCGAAGAACGGGTGCAAAATGCGCCCCATCTGCGGCGTACCGAAGGTCTGCGTCAGCCATTGCAGAGTCGGGAAGAAAAACGAAATCCCCGACAACGCCACCAGGAAGAAGCAGATCACCACTGTCCAGTGACAGGCGCGGTCGATAAACTTCGTGCGCACAATCATTTTCGACTTACTCATGATGATCCTCCTTGTCGTCGTCCACTTCCTTATTCGGACCGATACCAATGTAGTGGTAAATCAGTCCGGCGAAGGTGGCGATAAATCCGGCAGCGGCCAGCGGTTTCAGCGCCCCTTTCCACAGATTGATAGAGGTATCGATCTGCGGTTCTTTCGGCAGGCCGTGATACAGCTCCGGCTGGTTGGCATGATGCAGAACGTACATCACGTGCGTGCCACCCACACCTTCCGGGTTGTAGACACCGGCATGTTCATAACCACGTGCTTTCAGTTTTGCCACACGCTGTTCGCCCATTTCCAGCATTTCCTGCTTGGTACCGAAATGGATTGCCCCGGTCGGACAGGTCTTCACGCAGGCAGGTTCCTGCCCGACGCTGACGCGGTCCACACACAGCGTACATTTATACACGCGGTTATCCTCTTTATTGAGGCGCGGAATATTAAATGGACACCCGGCAATACAGTAGCCGCAGCCAATACAGTGCTCTGACTGAAAATCAACAATCCCGTTGGCGTACTGGATGATAGCCCCGGCAGACGGGCATGCCTTCAGGCAGCCCGGATCTTCACAGTGCATACAGCCGTCTTTACGAATCAACCACTCGAGCTTGCCGTTCTGTTCGGTTTCGGTAAACCGCATCACCGTCCAGGACTTGGCGCTAAGATCGGCAGGGTTGTCATACACCCCGACGCAGTGGCCGACTTCATCGCGGATATCATTCCACTCTGAGCATGCCACCTGACAGGCCTTACAGCCTATACAGGTGGAAACGTCGATCAGCTTCGCGACCTCAGCTTTGTAATCACGGGCCTGAGGCGGCGGCGTGATGGCGTTTGTTGCGGACCGTTTGATGATGTCCTGCGTTTCCATAGACATATGTTCGCCTCCCTTACGCCTTCTCGATGTTAACTAAAAACGCTTTGTATTCCGGCGTTTGCGAGTTTGCATCACCGACATTCGGCGTCAGGGTGTTGGCGATATAGCCTTTACGCGCGACTCCTTCAAAGCCCCAGTGGATCGGGATCCCAACCGTTTCAACCTGCTGACCGTTGACGTGCAGAGTACGCAGACGACGGGTAACCACGGCAACTGCGCGAATAAATCCACGCTTGCTGCTAACTTTGACGTGATCGCCGTTGGAGATCCCCTTCGCCGCCGCCAGCGTTTCGCTGATTTCCACAAACTGCTCTGGCTGAGCAATCGCATTCAGCAATGCGTGCTTGGTCCAGGTATGGAAATGTTCGGTCAGACGATAGGTCGTCCCGACGTACGGGAAGTCCTGTTTCGTGCCCATGCGTAACTTATCCGCTTCGTACAGACGCGCTGCCGGGTTGGAGATCACGTTCGGATGCAGCGGGTTCGTACCCAGCGGCGTTTCCATTGGCTCGTAGTGTTCCGGGAACGGACCTTCCGCCATCTTATCGATAGCGAACAGACGACCCAGCCCTTCCGGCTGCATAATAAACGGATTGGTGCCACTGCCCGGTGCTGCGGTGTTGAAGTCCGGGATATCGTTCCCCGTCCACTTCGTGCCGTTCCACTGGATCAGCATGCGTTTTGGATCCCATGGCTTACCTTGCGGGTCCGCCGAAGCGCGGTTATACAACACGCGACGGTTTAACGGCCATGCCCAGGCCCAGCCCAGCGTATTACCGAGACCTGACGGGTCGGCGTTATCGCGATTGGCCATCTGGTTGCCCTGCTCGGTCCAGCTACCGGTATAAATCCAGCAGGACGATGACGTAGACCCATCATCGCGCAGAAGCGCAAAGCTGCTGAGTAACTGGCCTTTCTTCGCAACCAGCACACCGTTGGCATCATAGAGATCTTCCAGCGCATAGCCGTTGTTCTCTTTTGCCACTTCCTCGGAGTGCGGTTCGTCCGGCTGCTTATAGTTCCAGCTCATTTTCAGCACGGGTTCTACGGCTTTACCGCCTTCAGTGCGATACATGTCGCGCAGACGGTGATAAATACCGGCCAGAATTTCGCCGTCGTTGCGGGCTTCACCCGGGGCATCCTGACCTTTCCAGTGCCACTGCAGCCAGCGACCGGAGTTGGCGATGGAGCCGTCCTCTTCCGCAAAGCAGGTGGATGGCAAACGGAAGACTTCGGTCTGAATAGAAGCCGGATCAACGTCGTTTGATTCGCCGTGGTTCTGCCAGAACGTAGAGGTTTCGGTCACCAGCGGATCGATAATCACCAGATACTTCAGTTTGCTCAGGCACTGCACCACTTTGTTTTTGTCCGGGAAGGACGCGACCGGGTTAAAGCCCTGACAGATGTAGCCGGTCACTTTCCCGCTATCCATCATGTTGAAGTATTTGATGACGTCGTAGGACTGATCCCACTTCGGCAACCACTCAAAGCCCCAGTCGTTTTCTTTCTGCGCCGCATTGCCGTAGAAAGATTTCATCAGGCTGACGAAGAATTTCGGGTAGTTGCCCCAGTAGTTCACCTGATCGGCCAACGTCGCTTTTGGCGTGTTAGCAGCCAGATAGGTTTGCAGATCGGCCTGTTTCTCTGACGGCAGCGTCAGGTAGCCTGGTAGACTGGTAGAGAGCAGCCCTAAGTCGGTTAAACCCTGAATGTTGGAGTGACCGCGTAAAGCGTTGACCCCGCCACCTGCCATCCCCATGTTGCCGAGCAGCAACTGGATCATCGCCATGGTACGGATGTTCTGCGCCCCGACGGTATGCTGTGTCCAGCCCAGCGCATACAGGAACGTGGTGGTGCGATCCGCTGCGCTGGTGGAAGCCAGCACTTCGCACACTTTCAGGAAGTCTTCTTTTGGCGTACCGCAGATGTTTTCCACCACATCCGGCGTGTAGCGGGAAACGTGCTGTTTTAGCAGATTCCAGACACAGCGAGGATGGCTTAACGTTTCATCGCGTTTCGCGTAGCCGTTTTCATCGAACTGGTAGTTCCAGGACGATTTATCGTATTGGCGTTTTTTCGCGTCGTAACCGCTGAACAGGCCGTCTTCAAAAGCAAAATCATCCCGCACCAGCAGGCTGGCGTTGGTGTAATGCTTAACGTATTCAGCGTTGATTTTGTTGTTTTCAATCAGATACAGCAAGACGCCGGACAGGAACGTAATGTCCGTGCCGGAACGAATTGGCGCGTAAATATCCGCTACCGAGGCTGTACGTGTAAAACGGGGGTCAACAACAATTAGCGTGGCATCATTGTTGTTTTTAGCTTCCATCGCCCAGCGGAATCCCACCGGATGTGCTTCAGCGGCGTTACCGCCCATCACCATCACGACGTTGGCGTTTTTAATATCAACCCAGTGGTTGGTCATCGCACCGCGACCAAATGTTGGAGCAAGACTTGCTACCGTTGGTCCGTGTCAGACGCGCGCCTGGTTGTCTACTGCCAGCATGCCGAGTGAGCGCACAAATTTTTGCGTCAGCATGCCGGTTTCATTACTTGCCGCAGATGCGCACAGCATCCCGGTAGAAAGCCAGCGGTTTACCGTTACGCCCTGCTCATTCTTCTCAATAAAGTTGGCGTCGCGGTCAGTTTTCATCAGCTTCGCGATACGGGTAAAAGCCTCATCCCAGCTGATACGCTGCCATTTGTCGGAGCCTGGAGCGCGATATTCCGGGTAACGCAGACGGTTTTCACTGTGCACGTAATCCAGTAATCCTGCGCCCTTAGGGCATAATGCCCCACGACTCACCGGATGATCCGGATCCCCTTCAATATGGTAAATCGACTCTTTGGCGTTTTTTGCTCCATCTCCCAGGCTATACATTAATAGCCCGCAACCTACGGAACAGTATGTGCAGGTGTTTCGGATCTCTTTGGCGCGCAACAGCTTATAGTTTCGCGCCTGAGCCAGTGCCATTTTGGGTGCAAAACCCAGAGCGGCTACTGTTGTTCCCGCCATACCGCCCGCGCAGATTTTAAAAAATTGTCTGCGGCTGACGTCCATTGCTTTCCTCTTTTTTGCAGGGATTCGTACAGGAAATCTCTCAAATTGCGCCAGCGCGGCATGATTGAAAGATGACATGTACAACTTCGCGACGAAACTATCAGCTATATCCATATTTTTTTTGCGTCAAATCAATAACGAAACGGTTCCGCTACTAAATAGTGCACTTCGCTTAACCTTTGTACCCATAAGGGAGTAGACAAAAGGGAATTAATTAGCGCGCTACGGTGTAAAGGTGCTATACATTTCAGCTTAATTTTTGCCAGTACCATGGACAGACAATCAGCATGACAAAACAAAAAGCAACGTTAATTGGGCTTATTGCCATCGTGCTCTGGAGCACGATGGTCGGGCTTATTCGTGGGGTAAGCGAAGGACTGGGGCCGGCAGGCGGCGCGGCGATGATTTTTACATTAAGCGGCCTGTTGCTGATATTTACCGTCGGATTCCCAAATATCAGAAAAATTCCTGTGCGATATTTAATCGCCGGTAGCGTGCTTTTTGTTAGCTATGAAATATGCTTAGCGCTGGCCCTGGGCTATGCCGCCACTCGTCACCAGGCTATTGAAGTGGGTATGGTCAATTATCTCTGGCCAAGTCTGACAATATTATTTGCCATCTTATTTAATGGCCAAAAAACAACCTGGTTGGTGATTCCCGGATTAATCATCGCATTGACCGGGGTTTGTTGGGTGTTGGGGGGTGAAAACGGCCTCAATCCTGGAGAAATTATCAGTAATGTTGCCAGCAGTCCGCTTAGCTATTTTCTCGCCTTTCTCGGCGCTTTTATCTGGGCAACGTATTGCACGGTGACCAATAAATATGCAAAAGGTTTTAACGGCATCACCGTGTTCGTTTTACTAACGGCGGCAAGTTTGTGGGTTTACTATTTTATTACGCCTCAACCGGAAATGGTTTTCAGCACTTCGGTGACGATTAAAATGTTCACTGCAGCATTAACGTTAGGATTTGCCTATGCCGCGTGGAATATTGGCATTTTGCATGGCAACGTGACCGTTATGGCCGTCGGGTCTTATTTTACTCCAGTGCTCTCCTCTGCGCTGGCCGCGGTGTTGCTCAGCGCCCCGCTGTCACTATCCTTCTGGCAAGGAGCGCTGATGGTCTGCGCGGGGTCTCTGCTTTGCTGGCTGGCAACGCGCCGTGCCTGAAAAAAGTCGGGTTTTATCACAAACAAATAAAATCCGGCTATACTTTAGACAATTTAATGAATAATAATTGTTCATTCCGCTGCGGTTTATGTTTATATTTATTTAATTAAATGTTAAACATATGGAAATTAATTAACACCCGAAAGTATTACTCGGTCATCTATATCTCTTCACATGTATATATTACACCTGCGAAACTAACGCCATTTAAATCATAGCCTGCACAATAGTTCCCCATGTAAATATACCCATTCCGATCTGTCACATATTAAGATTAATACAATCAGCTATATTATGTAGATCTGGATCACACAACTTCAAATATTTCGCAATATTATGAAACTTATTATTGAACTTATACCACTGCGTCATTTAAAAATGGTTTGCCATTGACGAACCCCTTCGTTTAGCAATGGTTTAGGAAACACACCAAGAAATAATTATAAGGATTATTTAGAATGAAACTTAAATTAGTTGCAGTGGCAGTGACTAGCCTGTTGGCGGCAGGTGCGGTAAACGCAGCTGAGGTATATAACAAAGACGGTAACAAACTGGACCTGTACGGTAAAGTTCACGCTCAACACTACTTCTCTAACGATACCAGCAACGATGGCGACAAAACTTACGCGCGTCTGGGCTTCAAAGGCGAAACTCAGATCAACGACCAACTGGTTGGTTTCGGTCAGTGGGAATATGAATTCAAAGGCAACCGTTCTGAAAATCAGGGTTCCGACAAAGATAAAACCCGTCTGGCATTCGCTGGTCTGAAATTCGCTGAATACGGTTCTTTCGACTACGGTCGTAACTACGGCGTAGCTTACGACATCGGCGCATGGACCGACGTTCTGCCAGAGTTCGGTGGCGATACCTGGACCCAGACTGACGTCTTCATGACTGGCCGTACTACTGGCGTTGCAACCTACCGTAACACCGACTTCTTCGGTCTGGTTGAAGGTCTGAACTTTGCTGCTCAGTACCAGGGCAAAAACGACCGTAACGACGTTCAGGAAGCTAACGGCGACGGTTTTGGTCTGTCTACTACCTATGAGTACGAAGGCTTCGGCGTAGGTGCGACCTATGCGAAATCTGACCGTACCGACGAGCAGAACAACCATAACAGCATCTTCAAAGCTAACGGCGCAAACGCTGAAGTATGGGCTGCTGGCCTGAAATATGATGCGAACAACATCTACCTGGCAACTACCTACTCCGAAACTCGCAACATGACCACCTATGGCTCTAAAGTTGCTGGTATCGCTGAGAAAGCACAGAACTTTGAAGCAGTTGCTCAGTACCAGTTCGACTTCGGTCTGCGTCCGTCCGTTGCTTACCTGAAATCCAAAGGTAAAGACATTGCAGTCTTCGGCGACCAGGATCTGGTTGAATACGTAGACCTGGGCGCGACCTACTACTTCAACAAAAACATGTCCACCTTCGTTGATTACAAAATCAACCTGCTGGATGCCAACAACTTCACAAGAGCTGCCGGTGTAAGCACTGACAACATCGTTGCTGTTGGTCTGAACTACCAGTTCTAATTTTGTTGTAGTCTGAATACAAAGCCAGTCCTTCCAGGGCTGGCTTTTTCTCTTAATGTAGACTCGGTCATAAGGAGTATGCCGTGCAGACATTCACTGGTCGTTGTCTTTGCGGGCAGAGTCATTTTACCGTCGACGTCGAAATGCTGGATGTCTATGCCTGTCATTGTACGCTGTGCCAGAAGTGGTCAGGTGGCATCGCTATGTATCTGGAAGCCAGCGCTCAGCCGCTGATGTCGCCAGATTCAGCAGAACCTTCGCACTTCCCTTCTTCAAATCGTGGTGAACGTTTCTTCTGTTCCGGATGCGGGTGTCCGCTGTGGTTTACCCTAACGGGCAGCGATCGTTATTTTGTGCCGTGGACGCTGCTCGAACTGAATGAGGTGGATCGCCGCCGCCTGGTTTTAGCGGCAGAGATCTATACGGAAACACAGCCTGCGTTCTGGAGGCTGACGGGGCAATACGCTCGACTGAGTGGGAAAGAAGTCGAAGAGATGGATTACCCCTGTCATTTAGCCCATTAGTTATTGACGCTGTACCTTTGCCAGACTGAACCACATTCCTACCGCTAATACGATAAGCATGCTGCCGGCGCTGCTTAAGGCCACGCTGTGCGACCAGGTAAAGGCTTCTTTAGCAGCCGACAGCAACGCCTCACTCAGCGACGACGGGAGCGAGTGCGCCAGTTGCACCGCCTCCCCCATTGACGATGAGGCTCGTTCTATCTCCTGTGGATTAAGTCCGACAGGCGGCAGAATCGACGCTGAAAAGCTGCGGCTCAACAACAAACCAAAGATAGCGATCCCAAGCCCGGCCCCCAGTTCATAAGCCATTGTCTCGATGGCGCCCGCGGCTGCGGCTTTTTCTGCCGGGGCTGCCGCCATGATAGCCGCCGTTGAGGCCAGCAGCGCACTGGCGGCGCTGAAACCGAGCAAAGCCATTAATATCCAGGCTTGAATCTGCTGAGTACTGAAATCTGTCATCGCCAGGCCGTAAAAACTGACGGCGCTAAGCGCCATACCCGCCGTTGCCACACAACGTAATCCCAGGCGTGACACCAGCATACCGGCAATGGGTCCGCTGAAGCCGCTTGCCAGCATCACCGGCAGCATAAACAGTCCCGCCTGATACGGTGTTAAACCATGAACAAACTGTAGCTCCTGAGCCATCAGTAACTCGAAACCCACCAGAGTTATCATGGCGGTCATCGCCATCACAACGCCGCTTAAGATGATGCGATGCGTGAACAGCCGCATATCAATCATCGGGCGGGAAGCAGCGAGCTGAATGCGGACAAACTGCCACAACAGTAACGCGCCGGTTAACAGCGTCAACGCAATGGCAGCGGTCGCCGTATGCCCTTTCAGCGCGGTTTTAGCGCTGTAAACCAGCAGCAGAATGGCGACAATCAGCATTATCGCATGACCGAAATTTAACGACTGATCGCGACGTCCGGCCTGGCGCGGCACTAAACGTGCGGTTAAGGCCATCACCACCAGGACAATCGGTACATTAATTAAGAATACGGATCCCCAGTAGAAGTGCTCCAGCAGCATTCCACCAACCAGTGGGCCAAATGCCGCACCGCCGGAACCCACGGCAGCCCAGACACCGAGCGCCATATTGCGATGCCGTTGCTCAGCGAATGTGGCGCGAATACCCGCAAGCGTTGCCGGAACAATCATCGCCGCCCCAATAGCCAATACAGCCCGAGTGGCAATCAGCCAACCCGCGCTGTGGGCAAAGGCAGCGGCCAGCGATGCGAGGCCAAATAATCCGCCCCCTAACAGCAGCAGACGTTTAAAGCCGATACGATCGCCCAGCGCACCCATTGGCAATACCATTCCGGCCATTACCAGAGAATAAATATCAATGATCCACAGCAGCTCGTTACCACTGGCACCCAGCGTCATACTCAGCGTGGGCGCGGCAACGTGCAGCACCGTTGCATCAATCGCAACAGGGATGTAGACCAGTACAATAATGACTAACGTTAACCACTGACGAAACATAAAACTCCCTAACGAAACTGAAACTGGACACGTGTCCAGCTTTAACGATCCTACGGAAATTTGAACGTATGTCCAACTTTTTGTTAAACTGCGTGCTATACGGGTACAGGAGGAAAGATGAGCTATCTGAATCGGGACGAACGTCGGGAAGTTATTCTGCAAGCGGCCATGCGTGTCGCGCTTGAGGAAGGATTTACTGCGATGACGGTGCGGCGTATTGCCACGGAAGCTCAGGTGTCTACCGGGCAGGTACACCATCACTTTACCTCTGCGGGTGAGTTAAAATCCCTCGCGTTTGTGCAACTGATACGGACCCTTCTGGATGCCGAACAGGTCAGTGATAACGCCAGCTTCCGCGAACGACTGCATGCCATGTTGGGCAGCGAAGATGGCGGGTTCGAACCCTACATTAAACTGTGGCGTGAAGCGCAGGTCCTGGCGGATAAAGATCCGGAAATCAAAACCGCCTACCTGCTAACCATGCGGATGTGGCATGAAGAAACCGCCGCTATCATCACTCAAGGACAGAGTGCAGGTGAATTTTCAGCAATACCGGATGCGGCCGAGGTGGCCTGGCGCTTAATCGCATTGGTTTGCGGCCTGGATGGCATCTATGTCTTAGGCATTGAGGAAATGGCCGACCCTGCATTCGAACGCCATTTGGATCGTATGATTACGTTAGAGTTAGTTAATTGATGTTATAGATGAATTAATAATACATCTTTTATTTTTACAATTGGTAACACTTAAGCAACATGTAATTCCCTCATCACGCCGCGTTATTGCACTTTTTTATCTATTCTTTCAGTCAATATTCCCAAAACTTTTCAATAATTTCTAAAAAGAACTCGCGCGGCGCTGTGTGCGTTTATTTCTTTTTCATGAACGGCATGGGCATGGAGAATAATATGTCAGCATCAAATGAGAAAAATAATCGTTATCTTTTAACTGACTGGAAACCGGAGAACCCTGCCTTTTGGGAAAACAAAGGTAAGCATATTGCACGCAGAAACCTCTGGATATCAGTAAGTTGTCTGTTGCTGGCGTTCTGCGTCTGGATGTTGTTCAGCGCCGTGGCCGTCAATCTGAATAAAATTGGTTTTAATTTCACTACTGACCAACTGTTTTTATTAACGGCATTGCCTTCTCTTTCTGGCGCAATATTGCGCGTTCCCTACTCCTTTATGGTACCTATATTTGGTGGGCGCCGGTGGACCATTTTTAGCACGATTATTCTGGTTATTCCCTGCGTCTGGCTCGGTTTTGCCGTGCAAAATAACGCTACTCCGTTTGGCGTATTTATTATCATTGCGCTGATGTGCGGTTTTGCTGGCGCAAACTTTGCCTCCAGCATGGGTAATATCAGCTTTTTCTTCCCCAAAGCGAAACAAGGCAGCGCATTAGGCGTTAACGGTGGTCTCGGCAACCTTGGCGTCAGCGTGATGCAGTTGATCGCGCCGCTGGTGATCTTTCTGCCTATCTTTACCTTTTTGGGCGTACAGGGCGTACCGCAAGCCGACGGCTCGTTATTGTCGCTGGCCAATGCCGCATGGATTTGGGTTCCGTTACTGCTGATAGCCACCTTAGCAGCAGGCATGGGAATGAACGATATTGCCAGTTCGAAGGCCTCAATTGCTTCCCAGTTGCCGGTCCTCAAACGTTTTCATCTGTGGTTATTAAGCCTGCTGTATCTCGCCACTTTCGGTTCATTTATCGGCTTTTCGGCAGGCTTTGCCATGCTGGCGAAAACTCAGTTCCCGGACGTGAATATCCTGCAACTGGCGTTCTTCGGCCCCTTCATCGGTGCTCTTGCGCGATCGGCAGGTGGGGTGATCTCTGACAAATTCGGTGGTGTGCGCGTCACGTTAATTAACTTCATCTTTATGGCGTTGTTTAGCGCCCTGCTGTTCCTCACCCTGCCTGGGTCAGGCGAAGGAAACTTTGTCGCCTTCTACCTGGTGTTTATGGGCTTGTTCCTGACTGCGGGTCTGGGAAGCGGCTCAACCTTCCAGATGATCGCGGTGATCTTTCGCAAAATCACCATATACCGGGTGAAGCTGCACGGTGGTACTGAAGAACAGGCCCAACGTGAGGCGGTAACCGATACCGCTGCCGCCCTGGGATTCATCTCTGCTATTGGCGCTGTGGGGGGCTTTTTCATCCCCAAAGCGTTTGGTTCATCGCTGGCGCTGACCGGCTCTCCGGTGGGTGCAATGAAAATATTCCTCGTGTTTTACATCGTCTGCGTGCTGGTGACCTGGCTGGTCTATGGCCGTAAATCACAAAAAAAATAACAAAATGGATACCGCAGGATCGGACAGTTCGATAGGCCGGATAAGGCGTTAACCGCCATCCGGCCTACCGTTCGATTCACCGTCGGCAATATTCTCAAAGCAGGAGTTATGTCATGAGTAAACTGTTCGATCGCTTTCGCTACTTTAAACAAAAGGGCGATACGTTTGCCGATGGGCACGGGCAAGTGATGCACACCAACCGGGACTGGGAAGACAGCTATCGTCAGCGCTGGCAGTTCGACAAAATTGTGCGTTCTACCCACGGCGTTAACTGTACCGGCTCATGCAGTTGGAAAATCTACGTCAAAAACGGACTGGTGACCTGGGAAACGCAGCAAACCGACTACCCGCGAACCCGCCCTGACCTGCCAAATCATGAACCCCGTGGCTGCCCGCGCGGTGCCAGCTACTCCTGGTATCTTTACAGCGCCAACCGTCTGAAATATCCCCTGGTGCGTAAACGTCTGATCGAACTGTGGCGCGACGCCCTGTCCCGCCAGCCCGATCCGGTGCAGGCCTGGGAATCCATTATGAACGACCCGCAAAAATGCCAGAGCTACAAACAGGTACGCGGGCGCGGTGGTTTTATCCGTTCCAACTGGAAAGAGCTTAATCAGCTCATTGCCGCCGCCAACGTCTGGACGGTGAAAACCTATGGCCCGGATCGCGTGGCCGGGTTCTCCCCGATCCCTGCTATGTCGATGGTCTCCTATGCCGCAGGCACACGTTATCTTTCGCTACTGGGCGGAACCTGCCTGAGCTTCTATGACTGGTACTGCGACTTACCGCCTGCATCACCGATGACCTGGGGCGAACAGACCGATGTTCCAGAATCCGCCGACTGGTATAACTCCAGCTACATCATCGCCTGGGGGTCAAACGTGCCGCAGACCCGTACCCCGGATGCGCACTTTTTTACTGAAGTACGCTACAAAGGCACCAAGACGATTGCCATTACGCCGGATTACTCGGAAGTCGCCAAACTGTGCGACCAGTGGCTGGCACCCAAGCAAGGGACAGACAGCGCCCTGGCGATGGCGATGGGCCACGTCATCCTCAAAGAATTCCACCTCGACAATCCCAGCGATTACTTCATCAATTACTGTCGTCGCTATACCGATATGCCGATGCTGGTTTTGCTGGATGCCCGGGAAGATGGCAGCTACGTGCCAGGGCGCATGATGCGCGCCTCAGACCTTGTCGATGGTCTGGGCGAAAGTAACAATCCGGAGTGGAAAACCGTGGCCTTTAACACTGCTGGCGAACTGGTGGTCCCGAACGGGTCTATCGGTTTTCGCTGGGGCGAGAAAGGTAAATGGAACCTGGAGCCACTGGCGGCTGGCGCTGAAACAGAACTTTCCCTCTCGTTGCTTGGTCAGCATGATGAAGTGACCGGCGTGGCATTCCCCTACTTTGGCGGTAACGAAAACCCACATTTTCGCAGCGTGAAACAGGAACCCGTGCTGATTCGTCAACTGCCGGTAAAACATCTTACCCTCGCCGATGGCAGCCGTTGCCCGGTGGTGAGCGTCTATGATCTGGTGCTGGCGAATTACGGCCTCGACCGCGGTCTGGATGACGCTCATAGCGCGCAAGATTACAGCGAAGTGAAAGCCTACACCCCGGCCTGGGGAGAGCAAATTACCGGTGTCCCTCGTCGTCATATCGAACAAATCGCCCGTGAGTTTGCCGATACGGCGCACAAAACCCATGGCCGTTCGATGATTATCCTCGGGGCTGGCGTCAACCACTGGTATCACATGGATATGAACTACCGTGGAATGATTAACATCCTCGTGTTCTGCGGTTGTGTGGGACAAAGCGGCGGCGGCTGGGCGCACTATGTGGGTCAGGAGAAACTGCGTCCGCAAACTGGTTGGTTGCCGCTGGCCTTTGCGCTGGACTGGAACCGCCCGCCGCGTCAGATGAACAGCACCTCGTTTTTCTACAATCACTCCAGCCAGTGGCGTTATGAAAAACTCACCGCTCAGGAACTCCTCTCTCCGCTGGCTGACGCGTCCAAGTTTAGCGGACATTTGATCGACTTTAACGTGCGGGCAGAAAGAATGGGCTGGCTGCCGTCCGCGCCGCAGCTCAACCTCAACCCGCTGACCGTCAAAGCAAAGGCAGAACAAGCGGGAGTGTCGCCTGCACAATACACTGCACAGGCGCTGAAATCGGGTGAAATTCGTTTTGCCTGCGAGCAGCCGGATAGTGGTAACAACCATCCGCGTAATCTCTTCGTCTGGCGCTCTAACCTGCTCGGCTCCTCCGGTAAAGGGCATGAATACATGCTCAAGTATCTACTGGGTACCGAAAGCGGGATCCAGGGGGAAGCGCTCGGTTCAAGCGAAGGTATTAAACCTGAAGAGGTGGAATGGCAGTCCGCGGCGATAGAGGGCAAGCTTGATCTGCTGGTAACGCTCGATTTCCGTATGTCGAGTACCTGCCTGTTCTCCGATGTCGTTTTGCCGACCGCCACCTGGTATGAAAAAGACGATATGAACACCTCGGATATGCATCCGTTTATTCACCCGCTGTCGGCGGCGGTCGATCCTGCGTGGGAATCGAAGAGCGACTGGGAAATTTATAAAGGCATCGCCAAAGTCTTCTCTGAGGTTTGCGTCGGGCACCTTGGGCAAGAAACGGATGTGGTATTGCAACCGCTGCAACACGACTCCCCGGCAGAGCTGGCGCAGCCGTTTGACATTCAGGACTGGCGTAAAGGCGAATGCGATCTCCTCCCGGGGAAAACGGCGCCCAATATTGCCGTCGTGGAACGTGACTATCCCGCCACCTACGAACGCTTCACTTCGCTCGGTCCGCTAATGGACAAGCTCGGTAACGGCGGGAAAGGTATTACGTGGAATACCCAGACGGAGGTCGATTTCCTCGGCAAGCTGAACTACACCAAACGCGAAGGTCCGGCGAAAGGCCGACCACTGATAGACACCGCGCTGGACGCGTCTGAGGTGATCCTCGCCCTCGCACCGGAAACGAACGGTCAGGTGGCGGTGAAAGCCTGGGAAGCGCTGGGAGCGATGACCGGACGCGACCATACGCATCTGGCGTTGAACAAAGAAGACGAGAAAATCCGTTTTCGCGATATTCAGGCGCAGCCGCGCAAAATCATCTCCAGCCCCACCTGGTCCGGGCTGGAAAGTGAACATGTCTCCTATAACGCAGGCTATACCAACGTCCACGAGCTGATCCCGTGGCGCACCCTGTCCGGTCGCCAACAGTTGTACCAGGATCACGCGTGGATGCGAGCGTTTGGTGAAAGTCTGGTGGCATATCGTCCGCCTATCGATACCCGAAGCGTCAGCAATATGCGCGAAGTTCCGCCTAACGGCTTCCCGGAAAAAGCGCTCAACTTCCTGACTCCGCATCAGAAATGGGGGATCCACTCTACCTACAGCGAAAACCTGCTGATGCTGACGCTGTCGCGCGGCGGCCCCATTGTCTGGATCAGTGAAACCGATGCTAAAGAGCTGGGCATTGAGGATAACGACTGGATTGAAGCCTTTAACGCCAACGGCGCGCTCACCGCGCGGGCAGTGGTGAGTCAGCGCGTGCCGCCGGGAATGACCATGATGTATCACGCTCAGGAGCGAATCATGAATATCCCTGGCTCGGAAGTCACCGGTATGCGCGGCGGGATCCATAACTCAGTCACCCGCGTCTGCCCGAAACCCACGCACATGATCGGCGGCTATGCGCAACTGGCATACAGCTTCAACTATTACGGCACGGTCGGCTCTAACCGCGATGAGTTCATCATGATTAGAAAAATGAAAAATATTAACTGGCTGGATGATGAAGGTCGCGATCAGGTACAGGAGGCGAAAAAATGAAAATACGCTCACAGGTAGGCATGGTTCTTAATCTGGATAAGTGCATCGGCTGCCACACCTGCTCCGTCACCTGTAAAAACGTCTGGACCGGACGTGAAGGGATGGAATATGCGTGGTTTAACAACGTTGAGACCAAGCCAGGCATTGGTTATCCGAAAAACTGGGAAGATCAGGAAGAGTGGCAAGGCGGCTGGATTCGCGATGTTAACGGGAAGATAAGGCCGCGCCTGGGCGGCAAGATGGGCGTTATCACCAAAATTTTTGCTAACCCGGTGATCCCGCAAATCGATGATTATTACGAACCCTTTACCTACGATTATCAGCATCTGCATAGCGCGCCGGAAAGCAAGAATCAGCCCACCGCACGTCCACGTTCGCTGATAGATGGCAAACGGATGGACAAGATTATCTGGGGCCCTAACTGGGAAGAGTTACTCGGCGGCGAGTTCTCAAAACGTGCCCGCGACCGTAACTTTGAGAAAATGCAAAAGGAGATGTACGGGCAATTCGAAAACACCTTCATGATGTATTTACCGCGCTTGTGCGAACACTGCCTGAACCCAAGCTGTGTCGCCACCTGCCCGAGCGGTGCCATCTATAAGCGCGAAGAAGACGGCATCGTGTTGATCGACCAGGATAAATGTCGCGGCTGGCGCTTGTGCATCAGCGGTTGTCCGTACAAAAAAATCTACTTTAACTGGAAGAGCGGTAAATCAGAGAAGTGCATTTTCTGCTACCCGCGTATTGAGTCCGGCCAGCCGACGGTATGTTCGGAAACCTGCGTGGGACGCATCCGCTATCTTGGCGTATTGCTGTACGACGCCGACCGCATCGAAGAAGCAGCCAGCACCGAGCATGAGACCGATCTCTACGAGCGTCAGTGCGATGTGTTCCTCAATCCACACGACCCGGCGGTCATTGAAGAGGCGTTAAAACAAGGTATTCCGCACAACGTCATCGAAGCGGCCCAACGTTCGCCCGTTTACAAGATGGCGATGGACTGGAAGCTGGCGCTGCCGCTGCACCCGGAATACCGCACCCTGCCGATGGTCTGGTATGTACCGCCGTTGTCGCCGATTCAGTCGGTCGCTGACGCGGGGGGACTGCCGCACAATGGCAACATTCTGCCAGCGGTTGAATCACTGCGAATTCCGGTTCAGTACCTTGCCAACATGCTTAGCGCGGGCGATACCGGTCCGGTACTGCGGGCGCTAAAACGAATGATGGCCATGCGCCATTATATGCGTTCGCAAACCGTAGAAGGCGTTACGGACACCCGCGCGATTGAGGAAGTGGGTCTGACCGTTGAGCAGGTTGAAGAGATGTATCGCTATCTGGCCATCGCCAACTATGAAGACCGCTTCGTGATCCCGACCAGCCACCGTGAAATGGCGCGTGATGCGTTCCCGGAGAAAAACGGTTGCGGATTTACCTTTGGCGACGGCTGCCATGGCTCAGATACCAAATTCAACCTGTTTAACAGCAGTCGTATTGACGCCATCGACATCACCGAAGTGCGCGATAAAGCGGAGGGTGAATAATGCAAATCCTGAAGGTTATCGGCCTGCTGATGGAATATCCCGACGAGTTGCTGTGGGAGTGTAAAGACGAGGCGCTGGCGCTTGTGGCCAGCGATGCCCCAATGCTTACCGAATTTAGCCAGGGGCTGCTCAATGCGCCATTACTGGATAAACAAGCCGAATGGTGTGAGATATTTGACCGGGGCCGGGCCACCTCTCTGCTGCTGTTTGAGCACGTGCACGCCGAGTCTCGCGATCGGGGCCAGGCGATGGTTGATCTGTTGGCGCAGTACGAAAAGGTCGGACTGCAGCTCGACTGCCGCGAACTGCCGGATCATCTGCCGCTGTATCTGGAGTACTTAAGCGTGTTGCCGGAAGCGGAGGCCAAAGAAGGATTGCAGAACGTCGCACCGATTCTGGCGCTGCTGGGTGGGCGTTTGAAACAGCGTGATACGCCGTGGTATCAACTGTTTGACGCCCTGCTATTGCTTGCCGGAAGCCCTCTTTCAAGTGACAGTGTCACTAAACAGGTTGGCACGGAAACCCGCGACGATACCCGACAGGCGCTGGATGCCGTCTGGGAAGAGGAACAGGTGAAGTTTATCGAGGATAACGCCACCGCCTGTGACAGTTCACCGTTACAAAACTATCAACGACGCTTTAGCCAGGACGTGGCACCTCAGTATGTCGACGTCAGCGCGGGAGGCCCGAAATGATACAGTACCTGAACGTCTTTTTTTACGATATCTACCCGTACCTGTGCGGCACGGTGTTTATCCTCGGCAGTTGGCTACGCTATGACTACGGGCAATACACCTGGCGGGCCTCTTCCAGCCAGATGCTGGACAAACGCGGCATGGTGTTATGGTCAAACCTGTTCCACATCGGCATTCTGGGGATCTTTTTCGGGCACCTGTTTGGCATGTTAACCCCGCACTGGATGTATGCCTGGTTCCTGCCGATTGCGGTGAAGCAGCAGATGGCGATGATCGCCGGTGGGCTCTGTGGCGTGCTGACGCTGGTCGGTGGCGCTGGCTTGCTGGTACGTCGTTTGACCAATCCGCGCATTCGTGCAACCTCCTCCACTGCCGATATCCTGATCCTCTGCGTTCTGCTGATTCAGTGTATCCTCGGCTTAACCACCATCCCATTCTCTGCGCAGCATCCTGACGGCAGTGAAATGCTGAAACTGGTAGGTTGGGCGCAGTCGGTGGTGACTTTCCAGGGCGGCGCGTCTGCGCATCTGGATGGCGTGGCGTTGATTTTCCGTGTGCATCTGGTTCTGGGGATGACTATCTTCCTGCTGTTCCCGTTCACACGCCTGGTTCACGTGTGGAGCGCGCCGTTTGAGTACTTTACCCGCCGCTATCAAATAGTGCGTTCACGCCGATAAATCCGCATTGAAATGTCGGGTGACGACACGCCTTATCCGGCCTACAACCAGGCACCGTAGGCCGGATAAGATAGCGGTCATCGCCATCCGGCATTTTGCACATTATGATGCTTCTCCATTCCAGGGAGAACGTTAATGAAACCACAGGTTTACCACGTCGATGCCTTTACCTCGGTACCCTTTCGCGGCAATTCAGCAGGTGTGGTTTTGCATGCTGACGGACTGAGCGAAGCGCAGATGCAACTCATTGCTCGCGAGCTGCGTCATTCGGAAACCGCTTTCCTGCTGACCAGCGACGACAGCGATGTTCGCATCCGCTATTTCACGCCGACGGTCGAAGTTCCTATCTGTGGGCATGCTACCGTCGCTGCACATTATGTGCGGGCAAACTCAGGGCCGTGCGCTCGGGCGCGACGGTATTGTTGATGTGACGGTGACTATCCGTGATAACCAGCCAGAAAAAGTCACTATTACCGGTTCGGCGGTGATCCTGTTTCACGCAGAATGGACGATAGATTTTTAATTGTTCCCGTAGGCCGGATAAGGCCTACAACGTTCAAAATCATTGACTATAAAAAGTTTATATGAATCTAAAAATAACAAATTAGTGATATCAAAATAATTTACAAAGTTGAACAGAGATAATGTCATTTACATCTATGAATCAGCTAAAAAAATACTGGACGAACAAGCTAAACGGTATCCTGATAGTTATTTTTATTTCCCTAATAAAAACTGTGAAAAACAACTCAAAATCTATGATACTAAGATCAAAGTTGATAAACTCAAACGCGCTTTAAAGTCAAAAATAGGGCTAAGTTCTTCTTATTGGTCTGAGCTTGTTAATATTTTTGCGAAAAAAACATTTGGAATCTGTTTTTTCGATGCGCGATATAACAAGAACATTTAAAACATTAGCCGGGATGATTCATTTTACAGAAAATGAAAAGGATATAGTAAATCAACATACTAACAAAAGTATGGGGAAAAACATTATGACAAATACGATTATATTATTGAAAAACGTGAAACCACGTTGAAATGGGAGAAAGCGTTACAGATACTATTGTCAAATAATGGGATTGATAAGATGAATCTTATTATAGAGAACGAAAAAACAATAGAACATATTCATAAAGAAAATTTAATTAAATTAATTATTGAAATCCTGAATCATCCCACAAAAAAAATCAGGCATTTTTATTTTATGAGACGGGAATCACATAACCAATGTGAGAATTAGTCTGTCATCGTATCCTGAGAATTTAAATTAATAAAAAAGGAACACGAAATGGGATATGGATTTTTTTTAGTCATTGGAGATAAAACAACTTGCGGTGGGAAAATTGTTTCTGGCTGTATCGAACATACGATTTATGGACAACCAACCGCTTGTGAAGGTGATCAATATATATGTGGTGTAGATAAGAAACTTTATCAAATAGTAGGTGGTCAACCAGGTTATTTTATACATGACAGGCGGGCAGCCGGAACGGCGCACAGTGTTGGTATGTGCCCATGTAAATGTCGATTTATTCATTCGCATTCAGGTATGACTTATGATTATGAGAGCATGGCTATCAACACGTCAAAACCAGTAACAAACAGAATAGAACCTGTAACACCACATAAGGTACCAAAACCGCTTACTATGGCACCAGGATCATCCTGTCCAGTAGAAGAAGATGAACCATCACGCGAGCCTGTAGATGCGGGATTTTGCGTATTACCTTACGGGTCCACACCATCATCATATGAACAGTATATTTTTGTTAATCTACCAGAAGGAACTCGCGAACTATATAAAAAATTAAATCCAGATATAAAGAAAAAACCTGGTTCAATTTTAATTATTGTAGATCCAGAAAAACAGGATGCAGATCAAATCAAACATATCGAGAGAACTAGAGATAGAATTGATAATGCGTTGGAACCATTAACATTAGACGAAGCAAGATTTTTATATCAGAACAGACATGTAATAGACATGTTTACTTCATATGGTTCTGACTATGGCGGTATTCTGAGTGATATGTCAGAAAAATATTTTGGTGAAATTGAAAGTACGTTAAAGCAAATTCAGGACACATATAAAAACACATATGCAACTCGTGGCATTTTAATTAGCGAGCAATTTTTTGCAGAGCGAAGAAGATTATTCAAAAATCTGGATGGTATATTTTTAAAAATATTTAGGGAGCACATTGGCCTTGCTCAATATGATGATATGAAAAAAGCACTAAGATTATCTTCGTCTTCAATTGTCCATAAATGGAATCAAACTGGCGTTAACGATATTGAAGGTTACGCAACTTATATAGAAAAATCGGCAAAACTGGCAAAGCTGATGAAAACGTTCAATAAAGTTAGTATCGGTTTGTCAGCATTGAATGGTGCTACTTCTATTTATGATGCCTGTACAATTGGTAGAGACTGTGAAAAAACAGCTTACACTGAAATTGGCAAATTTTCTGGTGGATTAGCTGCTCCGGTAGTATTTAAAATTGCCATTAAATCAACATCGACAGCAGTCTGTTCAATTGTATTGGCTGCATTAAGTGCTCCAGCAGGAGGCGCGGGAGCTATAGCTTGCCAAATTGTTGTACCAGCATTGACGACTTTTGGAGTTAGTAAGGCTGGCGAAGAAGGGGGGGCGTTGTTAGGTGAATCAATATATAATATGACTAATTAATATATAAGCAGAAGCAATTAATTAGCTTCTGCTATTATGATTAAACAATGAGGGAATATATGACTAGCAATGAATTAATTATATTAATTTTAACTGGAGTAGTTGTTCTTGGCACTATAATTTTATATATATTAATGTTTATTGGAAATAAGAATTTTTATGTAATATGTTCTTTGTATAAAGAAAGATTTGGATATTTGCCTTTTAACACTGAATTATTTTATAAATCATCACCATTCTTTATTTCTGGTTATGATATAAAAATGAGTTTTATTATATCCCCCTTGATATTCAATAAAAAATGCCTTGCTAGTTCAAATGATTGCGATGTGGAGTTTATAAAATCATTACCGAAAAAATTAACAAGAATTTATGTGGTAACTTTTTATTTTAGCATACCCATAGCAATCTCCTTTATTGTGGCGGTTATAATGGCATATTTGAATAAATAAAGGGACTCCGTTGGAGTCCCTTTATTAGCTTTATTTCAATGCACCATATATCTGATCAACAATCCAACCATAAGCAGCTATATCAAGTTTCATGTTATTCCCTCAATCCAGGTCTACGTTTTTGCAGCCAAACAATGCAGTGATGATAAACCCGGAAACGTAAGAGATCAGAACACCACCACCATAAACGGCAATCGCCGGAAGAATCCCGTTGTTAGATGTCATGAGCGGTAACGCAACAAGCCCTGACGGGCCAAAGGCACTGTAAAGGCGATTACGCCGATCCGGCACTAATTCCGATGCCCCTATTTCCCCGCCTCCGGATGCGTATCAAACGCCGCCATTACCGTCGCCAGCTCATCCTGGGTAAACCCATGCTTCACGTCATCCACGCCCAGGCCAAACCGCTCCTGCAACAAGGCATACAGGCTGGGGACGTCAGGCAGATTAATCTGTTCTACCGCGTGTCCATCCTGATAATGGGTGAAATGAAAATTGGTTAACGTTAATTTCCCGCCGTCGGGCAGATGACGACACATCAGCAAATGATGGCGAAAATGTGATTGCGGCCAGTGAGCGGACCAGAAGTTGCCTATCAGATAATCGCTCTGATGCTGGACGACCAGGTCGAAACGGTACATTGATTGCCAGTGTTCGTGATGACAGAACTGTAGGATCCAGTCTTCACCTTCCTGAATCAGCCGATACTCGCCGTGTGGTGTCTTCTGCTCAATGTTCGCCTGCAGACGAATCGGCGCCGTCAGCGTCTGCCCGCCGAAACCAACGTCGGCGATCCACTGCTCTCCCTGCAACTCAACCAGCAACAGACGATGCGTGCGTGGTGGCAGACTTGACGGGTTCGCCAGTACCACACGTCCGAGCAGACTGCGTACGGTAAAACCGATTTCGCGTAGCGCTCGCTCAAATACTCCGTTCTGTTCAAAACAATAGCCGCCGCGACGCGCCGTCACCAGCTTCTCCTCCAATGACAAATCGTCAAGCTGCATCTCTCTTGGAAGCAATACATCCAGGTTTTCAAAAGGTATGGCGGCGTTGTGCAGTAAATGCAGCGCCCGTAAGGTTTCAATGTTGACCCTGGCCAAATCTGACCAGCCAATACGGGCAAAATAAGCGGTTAAAAAAGGCGTCATACGGAGTTCCTGTTCAATTAATGCAGTACTTATAACGCATTTTTAATTTTGCGCCGTCGATTTTGTGCGTTGTTCCTCCAGACGAGGCGACAAAATCGCTAATACCGTTAATATCTATGTTTATTGTGGTGTGTTATCTCTCAGCCAAGGAGCATCCATGAGCCATTTTCGTCCGATCGAATTAAAACATGCCAGTCGGTTGCTAAATCACGGCCCAACGATATTAATCACCAGCCGGGATGAGCATACCGAGCGGCGAAATGTGATGGCTGCCGCGTGGTCAATGCCCGTGGAGTTTGAGCCTCCGCGGATCGCGATTGTTGTCGACAAGACCGCCTGGTCACGTGAGCTCATTGAACGTAGCGGCAAATTCGGCATCGTTATTCCGGGCGTTGCCGCCGCCAACTGGACCTGGGCCGTAGGCAGCGTTTCCGGTCGGGTGGAAGATAAATTCAACTGCTACGGCATTCCCGTGGTACAGGGACCGGTACTGGGTTTACCGCTGATTGAAGCCAAATGTCTGGCCTGGATGGAGTGTCGCCTGTTGCCTGCCACTGCGGCACAGGAAAAATATGACACGCTATTTGGTGAAGTGGTCTCGGCTGCCGCTGATGAGCGAGCCTTCGTGGAAGGACGCTGGCAGTTTGATGATGGCAAGCTCAATACCCTGCATCACCTTGGGGCCGGAACGTTTGTCTCCAGTGGAAAACTCATAACAGCAGCTGAATAATGGCACGACAAAACGGGCGGAAAATCCGCCCGTTTTGTCTTACATGCTGTAGCCGGGTTTTTTAATCAACCTGGCCATCTGCGGCGCAATCTCCACATCCCACACGCCCTGCCACGCCTCGGGCTCAATTTCATTAAGCGCCACGCTCACTGAACTGTCTTTGCTTTGCAAATGACGAATAATGACGTCGGTAATATCCGCCGCCAGCGCGGATTTTTGTTCGTCGTTCAGGTCGCGAGGAAAACATTTGATATCGACGTGCGGCATAGCAGATTCCTTATTGTTTTGGGATGCAGGTAACTTATGCGGATTCTCGTTCTACCAGGTGAAATCCAACATCAATAATATCGTCTTCACGCGGAATTTGTTCGATACGATCGGCAAGCAGAGAGGCGGCGCGTTGTCCAATAGCCCGTCTGTCGACGCTGACGGTGGTGATGGCAGGTCGGTTACTGGCGGCAAAGTCGAGATCGCCAAAACCGATTACCGCTAATTCCTGCGGCACGCGTAGACCACGGCTTTCGGCTTCCATGATCGCCCCCTGGGCTAACGTATCTGAGCTACAGACGATGACATCAAACGCGCGTTCAGCCAATAGCTGTGCCAACCCGCTACGCCCCAATGCCAGAGAGGCAGGAAGCGGGACATCCACCTGTGCACCAGCCGCAATACCATGACGGCTCAGCGCATCGCACAGTCCTTGTTTACGCTGGCCAGCCCGGCGATCGGCGGTCCATAGCAAACCAGGACGGCGATACCCTTTTTCCAGCAAATAGTCTGCTACCGCCTGCCCGACTTTTTCATGCGAAAACCCCACCAGCATATCGATGGGCGTTGGCGTTAAATCCCATATTTCCACGACCGGGATGGCCGCATTAAGAATCACCTTTTTCAGCTCAGCGGTATGATGGATACCGGTGAGCACTACACCATCCGGGCGACGAGAAAGCAGCGTCGCCACCAGCTCAGCCTCTGTTTGCGGCGTATAACCCGACACGCAGAGCAAGATGTGGTATCCGCGTTCAGCCAGTTCATCGCTTAATGACTGGATGGTATCGACAAACATATTGTTGTTAATTTGTGGGACAACCACAGCGATAAGCTTACTGCGACGCGACGCCAGCCCCCCGGCCAGCGCGTTGGGAATATAGCCAGTGGCGCGTACCGCCTGCATCACTTTTTCTACTGTTCTCGGGCGCACCAGTTGCGGGGTATTCAACGCCCTGCTCACCGTCATGGGCGACAATCCCGCGGTACGGGCAACATCTTCCAGCGTGGGTGCGCGCGGAGGTCTGGGATTTTTCACTGTCGATGCCCTTGTCAAAAATCGCTGATTTATCCTGGCATTATTCATCATGATTTCGGCTATTGCCAGCGCCCCTCTACGATAACGCTGAGAAAACAGCAGCTTAGTTAATTAGCGCCATCTGAAATGATAGCGCCATCATAATGACTTGTGCATTTACCCATAAAGTATTGGAATGTGATGCTGTTTACAAGTTACTGCCCTTTTGTCTCAGTATTTGTGAGCGATTGTTCAAAACGCATTCAATTCGCTGGCGCAATGATTGCGCTAACACTAAAAATGTTAGCGCAATCATTTGTTATCACCAGGAGAGATTAGAATGTCTTTAAGTGCGAATTCCGATGCCGTAACGTATGCCAAATCAGCCAATGCAAAAACCGCGGCTGAAACCGGCGACCGTATCGAGTGGGTTAAGCTGTCCCTGGCTTTCCTTCCTCTGGCAACACCCGTGAGCGATGCCAAAGTGCTGACCGGTCGCCAGAAACCCCTAACCGAAGTTGCCATTATTATCGCGGAGATCCGCAGTCGCGACGGGTTTGAAGGCGTTGGATTTAGTTACTCCAAACGGGCTGGCGGCCAGGGAATCTATGCTCATGCCAAAGAAATTGCCGATAACCTGTTAGGCGAAGATCCAAACGATATCGACAAGATCTACACCAAGCTGCTGTGGGCTGGCGCTTCCGTAGGGCGCAGCGGCATGGCGGTTCAGGCTATCTCCCCTATCGATATCGCCTTGTGGGATATGAAGGCCAAGCGTGCAGGGTTGCCGCTGGCAAAACTATTGGGTGCACACCGGGACTCCGTGCAGTGTTACAACACCTCCGGCGGATTCCTGCATACGCCGCTGGATCAGGTGCTCAAAAACGTCGTTATTTCCCGTGAAAACGGCATCGGCGGCATCAAACTCAAGGTTGGTCAGCCAAACTGCGCCGAGGATATTCGCCGCTTAACCGCGGTGCGTGAAGCGCTGGGCGATGACTTCCCGCTGATGGTCGATGCCAATCAGCAGTGGGATCGAGAAACCGCCATTCGTATGGGACGAAAAATGGAGCAGTTCAATCTGATCTGGATTGAAGAGCCGCTGGATGCCTACGATGTGGAAGGTCACGCCCAACTGGCCGCCGCGCTTGATACCCCGATTGCTACCGGTGAAATGCTGACCAGTTTCCGCGAACATGAACAGCTGATCCTCGGTAATGCCAGTGATTTTGTGCAGCCCGATGCACCGCGTGTGGGGGGAATTTCACCGTTTCTGAAAATTATGGACCTGGCGGCAAAACACGGTCGCAAACTGGCTCCGCACTTTGCCATGGAAGTTCACCTGCATCTGTCAGCCGCTTACCCGCTTGAGCCATGGTTGGAACATTTCGAATGGCTGAACCCGTTATTTAATGAACAGCTTGAGCTGCGCGATGGTCGGATGTGGGTTTCCGACCGTCACGGTCTGGGGTTCAGCATCAGCGAGCAGACACGCCGCTGGACGCAATTAACCTGCGAGTTTGGTAAACGTCCTTAATTTATTTGGCGGGTAAGTAATACCCGCCCTCTTCCCTACAGAAACGCTCTCAACCTTATGAAAGGAGTGGGTGATGAACACAATAATAAAGCGCACAAAAGTGCGTTACGGTATTTTGATATTTCTGTTTCTTGCCACCGTATTTAATTACGCCGATCGCGCGACGTTATCTGTCGTAGCTCCGATTATGAGCAAAGAATTAGGTTTTGATCCTGAAGCAATGGGACTGGCCTTTTCTGCCTTCGGTATTTCTTATGTCATTATGCAATTGCCTGGCGGCTGGCTACTTGATCGCTACGGTTCTCGTCTGGTATACGGCTGCGCCCTGATTGGCTGGTCGTTGGTGACCATGTTTCAGGGCACCATTTATCTGTATGCCAGTCCACTTGTGGTATTGATTATCTTACGTTTACTGATGGGTGCCATTGAGGCTCCGGCCTTTCCTGCCAACAGCCGATTAAGCGTACAGTGGTTTCCTAATAATGAACGAGGCTTTGTCACCTCAGTTTACCAGGCCGCGCAATATATCTCGTTAGGGGTAATTACACCGTTAATGACGATTATTTTGCATAATCTCAGCTGGCACTTTGTTTTTTATTACATTGGGGCGATTGGCGTTATTCTTGGCATCTTCTGGCTGGTAAAAGTCAGAGATCCTATGCATCATCCGAAGGTAAACCAGCAGGAAATTGACTATATCCGGGAAGGCGGTGGCGAACCGTCGCTGGGAAATAAAAAAGAGCCACAGAAGATTACCTTTGCGCAAATAAAAAGCGTCTGCGTCAACCGCATGATGATTGGCGTTTACATCGGGCAGTTCTGCGTGACGTCAATCACCTGGTTCTTCCTGACCTGGTTTCCTACCTATCTGTATCAGGCTAAAGGAATGTCGATCCTTAAAGTGGGGTTTGTCGCCAGTATTCCTGCTATTGCCGGTTTTATCGGTGGATTGTTAGGGGGCGTTTTTTCAGACTGGCTATTAAAACGCGGCTACAGCCTGACGGTTGCTCGTAAGCTACCCGTTATCTGCGGAATGTTACTTTCCTGTGTCATCGTTATCGCTAACTACACCTCGTCAGAATTTGTGGTTATCGCGGCGATGAGTCTGGCATTTTTCGCCAAAGGCTTTGGCAATCTGGGATGGTGCGTACTTAGCGATACTTCACCAAAAGAAGTGCTCGGCATTGCTGGCGGCGTATTCAATATGTGCGGCAATATGGCGAGTATTATCACGCCGCTGGTGATTGGCGTCATTCTGGCGAATACCCAGTCATTCGATTACGCCATTCTGTACGTCGGTTCGATGGGGCTGATTGGCCTGATTTCTTATCTGTTTATCGTGGGGCCACTGGATCGTATTACGCTGAGCCCGTCCGTCGCGTAATGTAAGCTTATGGCGATAGTTCGCCCGCTGTTCCGGGATTTGCACTCCTGCGGAACAGCGTTTTTTTATTCAAATAATCTTATTACTTTTCAGTACAGTACGCAGTCGCGGGTGCTGGCAAACCGCGTCAGCGATAGCGCTGATATTGGGCGTGTTGTCCTGAAACCAGTCATGCCCCGGCCCCCAGGTGCGCATAACGGCAATATAAACGTCCAGCAGTGTTAGCTGATCGCCAAACGCGTACGGCTCAGCGCTTAGCTGGCCGTTCAGCCACATATAAAGCGATTTGCGGTACTCAATACAGTTCTTTTTCAACTGCGCCGCGGCGTCTGGTACCCAGCGTTGTGGATAATCGGCATAGGTAAACGTTGGATAGACATTTGCCACCAGCCATATCAACAGACGCTGAAACTGCTGGCGCTCAGCGTGCCCAACGGGTGGCGCAAGTTCAGGACAACGATCGAGGATCATCAGGGCGATCGCCGCCGTTTCCGTCATCACGTTACCATTTTCCAGTATCAGTGTGGGCACCTGGCACAACGGATTCATTTTTTTTAGCAACTCCCGCGAAGGCCCGTCGCGGTCAAAACCATCAACATCAATAAAGCTGTAAGGGATCTCCGCCAGTGTGAGCATCACTTCACTGATGGCCGATCCCCAGCCCGGCACCCCATAGACCCTAATCATGCTGCAACCCCCCAAAGTTAAAACCCTAAGTGTAGAGCAGCATTCGTCAGTCTATGCAGACCTGCCTATCTTTCCCTTGAAGTTCACAGCACTTTCGACAAGAACTGCTGGGTGCGCGTGTGGCGTGGATGATTCAGCACCTGCTCGCTGCTGCCCTGTTCGACGATTTTGCCATCGACCATAAACACCACCTGATCCGCCACTTCCCGGGCGAACCCAATCTCGTGCGTCACCACAACCAGCGTGGTTCCCGACTGCGCCAGTGCTTTGATGACATCCAGAACTTCGCCTACCAGTTCAGGATCCAGCGCTGAAGTGGGTTCATCAAACAGCATAACGCGTGGATTTAGCGCCAGCGCACGGGCTATAGCGATACGCTGCTGCTGACCGCCGGAGAGATGACGCGACCAAGCATCGGCTTTATTACGCAAGCCAACGGCATCAAGCAGAGTTAATGCCCGCTCGGTGGCGGCTTTACGCGATGCCAGACCGTGCGCAATGGGCGCTTCAATCAAATTCTCCAGCACCGTTAAGTGCGGGAACAGATTAAAATTCTGGAACACATAGCCGACGTTAACGCGCTGGCGCAAAATTTCCGCCTCTTTCAGCTCATACAGCCTGTCTCCCTGCCGACGATAACCAATGTAATCGCCATCGATTTGAATAAACCCTTCATCGACGCGCTCCAGATGGTTGATCGTCCGCAAGAGTGTGGATTTCCCTGAACCGGACGGGCCAAGAATAACCGTTACCGTTCCGGGAGGGATCTCCAGCGACACATTATCCAGCGCTTTGTGGCGACCGAAGTATTTGCTGACGCCGGTAATGGAAATATGGCCTTCAGGCGAGTGGGACATGGACGGCCTCCTGCTGCGGACGTTGACGGTTGCGTTTTTCTGCACGACTCACCCGGGCGGTATTGATTGCTGAACGTCGCTCGCTGCGGGCCAGCGCGCGTTCGACCAGGTGCTGAATTAACGACAGGACGCTGGTGATCACCAGATACCACACCGCACCCACCATCAGCAGCGGGATCACTTCCTGCGTGCGGTTGTAGATCATCTGGATGGTGTAGAACAGCTCAGGCATTGCCAGCACGTATACCATCGCCGTCCCTTTCGCCAGACTGATGATTTCATTGAAGCCAGCAGGCAAAATGGTGCGCAGCGCCTGCGGCAGAATAATCCGCAGCGTACGTCGCCATGCGGGTAAGCCCAGCGCTGCCGCTGCCTCGTACTGGCCGTGGTCAACCCCTAAAAATCCACCACGAATAATTTCAGCGGTATAGGCGCTTTGCACCAGCGTCAGGCCAACCACCGCGGTGGAAAACTGGCCGAGCACATTGATGGTCTCAAAACTGCCCCATTGAATGGGAGTAAACGGAATACCAATCGCCAGCGTGTCGTACAAATAGGAGAAGTTGTACAAAACGATGAGCACCACAATCAGCGGTAACGAACGAAACAGCCAGATGTATCCCCATGCCAGACCGTTCAGCAACCAGGAAGATGAAAGTCGTGCCAGCGCCAGCAGACCACCGATGATAATACTCAACAGCGTACCGATAAGCGTCAGTAGCAGAGTTTGCCCAAGGCCGGACAAGATAACCGGATCAAAGAACCAACGGGCAAACACGCCCCATTCCCAGCGCGGATTAAACGCCACGGACTGGATAATCACCGCCAGGACAAACAAGGCAATGACTGCTCCTGCGGTGCGCATAGGATAGCGCGCCGGTACGACTTTAATACTCTCCGTCGTTTTCATCTTCTCTCCTCAGGCTATTCTGGCCTGACCGGCGATGGTCAAGAGTTTGGTAAAGCGCAGCCGGCCATCAAACGGTGGCAGGCTGTACTCTTCGGGATCGCGCGCTGTATCAAATTGCGGATCGTAGCCCTGGCTTAAATAAAGTCGCACGGCCTCTGGCTGGCGAAATCCCGTGGTCAGATAAATCCGGCTGTAGCCCGCCAGCAGCGCCCTGCGTTCCAGCTCCTGCACCACGCGTGCCGCCAGCCCCTGCTGACGCAGGCTGCTTTTCGTCCAGATGCGCTTAATCTCGGCGGTGTCTTTGTCGTAAGGTTTGTAGGCCCCGGTGGCGATAATCTCGCCGCTGCGCTCCAGTACCACGAAAAGTCCCTGCGGTGCCAGATACCATTCGGTCAGCTCCACTTCAGCGTCGCGAGAAAAATAATCGCCATAGCGGGCGGCATATTCACCGAACAGACCGTTCAAAATTGGCTGCAGCTCGCTGGCTTCAGGTGAGACCACGCGAAATTGATCGCTCACGATGACCTCCTTAGTCGCCTAAACCGGCCGGGTTGATTTCAGATTGCGGAATACGTTCCACCCCTTCTCCCCAGCGGTTCAGCACCTTGTCATAGTCGCCGTTGCCAATTACGCCGTTGAGGGCGGTTTGTACCGGCAGAACCAGACCGCTGTCCTTTTTCAGCGTCACAGCGATGTGTGCCGCTTTTGGCCAACCGCCATCAACGCTGCCCACCCGTTGCGTTTTACCGTTGAGTGCAGCTTTCCACGCGCCGATAACGTTAGGACCGAAGTAAGCATCGGCACGGCCTGACTGCAGGGCCAGGGTTTGCGCGGCATCATCTTTGGTATACACCGGCGTAAACGGCTGCAACCCTTTCTTCACGTTCTCATCGTTCCAGGCGAGCAGGATGGCTTCCTGATTTGTCCCCGAACCGACGATGATGCGCAGACCGGCGATATCTTCTGCCTGCTCGATTTTCTTCAGCTTACTGCCGGTTTTGACATAGAAGCCAAGGGAGTCCTTACGATACGTCGCGAAATCGAATTTCTCTTTGCGGGCTTTGGTGACGGTAATATTGCTGATCGCGGCATCATATTTGCCGGACGTGACGCCCAGCGGCCAGTCTTCCCATGACGTGGGCACGACGTTGAGTTCCAGCCCCAGACTATCAGCCACCAGACGAGCGATGTCCGCCTCGCTGCCGATCAGTGTCTTATTGTCATCGGCAAAGACGGTCAGCGGCGGCTGGCTTAGCCCGGCAATCGCCACGGTGAATTTACCCGGTACGGCCAGGTGCAGGTTCGCGGGCAACTGCGCAATCGCCTGCGGATTTTTTGCCGTATTGATTGGCGTTTTATTGGCTTCCAGGCTTACGCCCGTACCGTTAATAGTCACATCATTTGCCCAGACGTTAGCGCTGAAAGCCAGTGACAGCGCGAGGAAGACTGATTTTTTCTGCATAGCGTTTTTCTCTTATTGTGTGAATTGGTTTGCAGGTGTCGCGAGTCCCAGGCTTGCGCGCAGGGTCGTACCGGGATATTCATGGCGGAACAGGCCACGCGCCTGAAGCACGGGGACAACCTGTTCGACAAAACGTGGGAAGGTATCTGGTGTTCCACCCTGGATGATAAAACCATCTGCGGCTTTTTCGTCGAACCACTGCTGAAGACCATCGGCAACCTGTTGCGGCGTACCGCTGAAACGTGGGCGTGGACTGGCCGCTTCCAGAGCAACCTGGCGTAGCGTTAAGCCACGCTCACGCGCGTTGCGTTTGATCTCATCAGTCGTACTGCGAAAGCTGTTTTGTCCAAGGGAACCCAGATCCGGGAACGGTGCGTCCAGTGGATATTGGGCGAAATCATGATGTTCAAAGTAGCGGCCCAGGTAGTTCAGCGCGTCGGTAATAGAGACCAGCGCAGCGGTAGTCTGATACTGCTGCTCAACATCCTCTGCGCTGTCGCCAACAATCACGCTGACGCCCTGGAATATATGCAGTTGTTCGGGATGTCGCCCGGCGGAGGCCAACTGGCTTTTTACATCCTGATAGAACTCTTTGGCCTCCGCCAGCGACTCCTGATGGGTAAAAATAGCATCGGCATGCTGCGCCGCTAATTTCTTACCATCCTGTGAAGCGCCCGCCTGGAATATAATCGGACGGCCTTGTGGCGTGCGCCCAATATTTAACGGCCCTGCGACCTGAAAATAATCTCCATGATGGTTAAGCGTATGCAGTTTTTGCGGATTAAAAAATTCTCCGCTTGCCTTATTACGGGTAAAAGCATCATCTTCCCAGGAATCCCACAGTCCTTTCACCACCTGTAAATATTCATCGGCGATACGATAACGCAAGGCATGTTCTGGATGCTGGGCACGGGAATAGTTCTTTGCCGAACCCTCCAGAGGTGACGTGACCACGTTCCATCCGGCTCGCCCCTGGCTGAGATGATCAAGGCTGGCGAACTGCCGTGCGGTAGTAAACGGCTCGCTGTATGACGTGGATACCGTGCCAACCAATCCCAGATTTTGGGTAATGCTGGCCAAAGCAGATAATACCGTCAGCGGCTCAAAGCGATTTAAAAAGTGTGGGATTGATTTTTCATTAATATACAGACCATCGGCGACAAAAATAAAATCAAGCTTCCCTTTTTCCGCAATAAGCGCCGTCTCTTTGACAAAATCAAAGTTAATACTGGCATCGGCCTGCGCCGCCGGATGACGCCATGCGGACATATTTCCCGCTGCGCCATGCAGAATAGTGCCGAGCCGTAGTTGCCGATTTTCAGCCATAATAACCCCTACCCAACAGGTAAACTTAAAGATGTGCGAATGCCGTTTTTGCTAGCTGTGCAAAGTAATGCGCGGCAGGTTCAATTAAACGTTCGTCCGGATTAAAGCCCGGGTGATGTAATCCGTATTCACTGGCGCTGCCAATACTGACAAATGCGCCAGGCGTATTTTGCAGATAGACGGCAAAATCCTCGCCTCCCATATGCAGGTCGGCATGATGGGTGGTGTAGCCTGATTGTTTCGCCACGGCGGTGGCGATATCGGCCCAACGTGCATCGTTTACCAACGCGGTCGGCCCCGCATGCCAGATAACGTCGATTTGTGCGCCAAAGGCGTGGGCAAAACCGGCGGCGATGTCATTAACCCGTGCTTTAACCTGCTGCTGCACCGAAGTCCGGTGCGTTCTGAGCGTCCCTTCCAGCTCAACGGATTCTGGCAACACATTCCATGTATTTCCTCCCTGAATACGGGTCACGCTAAGCACCACTGAATCAAGTGTGTTAACGTCGCGACTGGCAACGCTTTGCAACACCGTGACCAGTTGGCTGGCGAGCAGGATGGCATCTCTGCCTTCATGCGGACGCGCCGCATGTGCGCCCTTGCCATTAATACGCAGCACGAAGCGATCGACGTTGGCATAGAACGCACCGCCGCGTGTGGCAAATTCCCCCACTGGTAAACCTGGCTCATTGTGCATGCCAAAAATAGCCGCAACGTTGTGCAGCGCACCGGCGCGGATCAGTGTTTTTGCGCCACCGAAACTCTCTTCAGCGGGCTGAAACAAAATACGTACTCGACCCGGTAAGTGTGTTTCCTGTTGTTTAAGCAGCAGCGCGGCGCCCAGCATGACGCTGGTGTGGACGTCATGCCCGCAGGCATGCATCACTCCCGGCGTGAGGGAGCGAAACGGAACATCGGCGCTTTCTTCTATCGGTAGCGCATCGATATCCGCTCGCAGCGCGATGACATCTTCTCCCTGCCCGATTTCCGCGACCAGACCGGTTTTCAGGTCGAACGGCAAAATCTCGACGTCCGCTGCGTGCAGCCAGGTGTGAATGCGCGCCGTCGTTGCCACCTCTTGCAGGGAAAGTTCCGGGTGCTGGTGTAATTCACGACGCCAGTTGATAAGCGTTGAGGCTAGAGTCATCAGAGCACCTCCACGGCGTTATGGGCTTGCGCCAACAACCGCAGCGATGTCAGCCGCGCGTGACCTTCCGCCACTGGCGTGTCGATAATGAACTCCTCAATGCCAAATTGCGTATGCAGGGCATTCAGCTTTGCCATCACCTCCTGAGCCGTGCCGTGTAACAACGCCTGCTCACGACGCGCGATTTTGCGTGGCGGACTGCCGGCCTGCGCGGCGAATGCCAGCGCCTGCTCTTCACTGGCTACCGTGACACGTTGACCATTCTCCAGCTCCACGCCCCAGATTTGCACGTTTTCCGCAAGCTGCGCGGCGGTATCGTTACTGTCAGCCACAATCACCTGGACGGCAACTATCGTCGGACGTGCGCTGTGGGCCTGCCAGAAGGACAAAACGTCACGCAATAACGCGCGGTCACCGTTGAGGTGTGCCGCGAAGATAAAATGCCAATTGAATTGCGCTGCTAACTGTGCGCTTTGCACACTGGCTCCCAGGACAAATCCTTCCGGCGGTATCGGTGGGATTGGCGTCGGAAATACTGTTTCCCCGCTTTCCGTGCCGCTCAGCGTCAGCCAGTCGTTAAGCTGGGAAAGTTGGTCGGCAAAACTGCCTTTTTCATCCTGATGCACTCCTTGCTGTAGTGCCCGAGTCGACAGTGGTAAGCCGCCAGGGGCTTTCCCTACGCCGAGATCGACACGCCCGGGTGCCAGCGAGGCCAGAAGATTGAAGTTTTCCGCCACTTTGTACGGGCTGTAATGTTGCAGCATGACGCCACCGGAGCCTACGCGAATACGCTGGGTTTGCCCGAGGATCCAGGCAATCACCAGCTCCGGTGATGGGCTGGCCAGCTGTGGCGTATTATGGTGTTCCGCGATCCAGAAACGATGGTATCCCCACTCTTCTGCCTGCTGCGCCAGACGTAACGTCCGGGCAAGCGCCATCGCGGCGGTTTCACCTTCCCCGAGGGGGCTTTTATCCAGAATACTCAGGCGATATGACATGTTACGGGCCTATGCTTGTTAACATGTCATTATTATTAAATTATCAGATAACCATGCAGAAACATTTAATTCACATTTGCTCAGCTAAAAAGTAGATAACCAGCCCTGACGCTGTCAGGGTTAAAATTCGGATCGCCTTGTACTGGTCGGAACACGAAACTGAAAACACGCGGAATGTATGGCCTACAAAATATAATAGGGTCGTTGGTCTCACGGGAATAACATCCAAATCATTTCATGCCAGTTTTCTTTTTGCGAAAACGTTTTTTAACGCGATTTACGTTAAGTCAGGTTAAATGACTTAAAACGTTATGCGGTTGTATAAACTGTTTCAGTTTTATGACCCTGAATGAATATTCCACAGAGATTTTTTAATTTAAATACTTCCACAGAAATGATGATTAGTAGAGAATGCAGCGTTTCTTATTAAAACGGTTTAAAACGGCTTTTTAATATTCCTCCCGATTTTATTGCGGGAATTTTTGTATGGATTATACATATCATTATGGGGCCTCTATGAAAAGTAACATACCCGTTACACAAATTGAGCACGCACTTAACGACAAAGCGACGCTGCTTTCAACGACGGATAAAGAAAGTCAAATTACCTACGCTAACTCTGCTTTTATCGATGCCAGCGGATTTAACGAAGATCAATTAATGGGCGAAGCGCATAATATTATTCGCCATCCTGACATGCCTCCCGCTGCATTCGCCGATATGTGGTACACGCTACAGCAGGGAGACAGCTGGACGGGTATGGTGAAAAACCGCCGCCAAAATGGTGACCATTACTGGGTTCGCGCCAACGTTACGCCGGTCTGGCACAATGAAAAACTCACCGGTTACATCTCGGTGCGTACCGTTCCTTCGCGTGATGAAATAACTCACAGCGAAAGTTTATACCAAAAAATGAATAGTCAGCAGTTTAAAGGCTTTCGACTTTTTAAAGGGATTATCATTCGTCGCGGCTTATTGGCATGGACTTCCATGTTTAAATGGCTGAATATCAGCCAGCGCGTCAATTATTCTTTAGGGGTGACGGCCCTGCTCGCTTTGTTATTTATCTTCGCCCCGTTTAATCCATTTATTCAGTCGGGGGGCTTGCTGGTGTTATTTCTGGCGCTGGCTATTTACCTTAAGTATCAAATTTGTCAGCCAGTTAATACGCTCCTGACGCAAATGAAGAAAGTGGTGTCCGGACGTAAACCTGATAACTGTCATTTAAATCGGGTGGATGAGATCGGAATGCTAATGCGACTGGTTAATCAGTCCGGGCTTAATCTGAATTCTCTGGTCGATGACGTCAGTACGCAAATTTCCGGTATTCGCGCTATCAGTCAGCGGGTGTCAAAAGAAGGTACGGCGCTGCATCAGCGTTCAGAAGAAACCTCTGCCGACCTGCAACAAACCGCTGCGGCCATTGAAGAAATTGGTAGCGCGGTACAACAAACCGCTGAGACGGCAGCACATACCATGACCATGGCCGATAAAACCAGCGCCAACGCTGCAGAAGGCGGCGATATCATGAAACAAACTATCGCCATGATGCAGGCGATATCGCGTGACAACGGGCAGATCGTTGACATCATTGGCGTGATCGACAGCATCGCCTTTCAGACCAATATCCTGGCGCTCAATGCCGCGGTTGAAGCCGCGCGAGCCGGGGAATCCGGGCGTGGCTTCGCCGTTGTCGCGGCAGAAGTCCGCAATCTGGCCCAACACTCGGCGTCTGCGGCAAAAGAGATCAAACAGCTTATTGAGAAGAACGTCGCCAATGTTAATAGCGGCGTCAAAATGGTGGAGCAAACGGAAACGCACCTCACCGGGATGATTGGGGATGTACTGCAGATGTCGATGATGATCAAAGACATTAGTCTGGCCACGCGTGAGCAAACCCAGGCTTTGGATCTGATTAACGATTCAATTTCACGCGTTGGCACCATGACACACAATAATGCCGAGATGGTGGAGCGCGTCACCGACGCCACCGCCGATCTGACCCAGCGTTCATCACGCTTACAGCAGGCCGTTCAGGTCTTTGGCGTATCGGCATAACGTTACGGCGCTTATTGGGTGAATGTCTCGATAAGCGCACTCCTCTACAGGTATAAAGGCCCTTCTCTTTTATTGGCTGAATCGAGGCCACACCGCGCCAGTACCGGCTGCATAAAAATGCTGAATTCTTGTTACCGGGGCTTTGCGGAACCAATCAATTGAATGTAGGATGCTCGGCCGGCAGTTTTCCCCCGTAACACAATGAAGGGTAAGGCTGTTTTCGCCGCAGCAGGTGCGGCAAAAAGGATGTTGTATTTTTGTCAGGTCAACAGGAATCGTAATGAACACAAACAACACGCAAGCCGCGGAACAACATGCGGCGAAACGACGCTGGTTGAATGCTCACGAAGAGGGGTATCACAAAGCGATGGGCAATCGACAGGTACAAATGATCGCCATTGGCGGCGCAATTGGTACCGGGTTGTTTTTAGGGGCAGGCGCACGCCTGCAGATGGCCGGCCCGGCTTTGGCGCTGGTCTATCTGGTATGCGGTATTTTTTCGTTCTTTATACTGCGCGCGCTCGGCGAACTGGTTTTACATCGCCCTTCCAGCGGTAGCTTCGTTTCCTACGCCCGTGAATTTTTAGGTGAGAAAGCCGCCTATGTGGCTGGCTGGATGTACTTCATCAACTGGGCGATGACCGGCATTGTCGATATCACCGCGGTGGCGTTGTATATGCACTACTGGGGCGCGTTTGGCGACGTGCCGCAGTGGGTGTTCGCCCTCGGCGCGCTGGCTATTGTCGGTACCATGAACATGATCGGCGTGAAATGGTTCGCGGAGATGGAGTTTTGGTTTGCGCTGGTTAAGGTACTGGCAATTGTGATTTTCCTGGTGGTAGGTACCGTTTTTTTAGGTACCGGAAAGCCGCTGGATGGTAACGCCACGGGTTTTCACCTGATTACCGACAACGGCGGCTTCTTCCCGCATGGCTTGTTGCCTGCGCTGGTACTGGTACAGGGTGTGGTTTTTGCCTTTGCCTCTATTGAACTGGTGGGTACCGCCGCCGGTGAGTGCAAAGATCCGCAAACGATGGTGCCGAAAGCAATCAATAGCGTTATCTGGCGTATTGGTCTGTTCTATGTGGGTTCTGTCGTGCTGCTGGTTCTGCTACTGCCCTGGAACGCCTATCAGGCGGGGCAAAGCCCGTTTGTGACCTTCTTTTCCAAACTGGGCGTGCCGTACATTGGCAGTATCATGAATATTGTGGTGCTCACCGCGGCGCTTTCCAGCCTTAACTCAGGGTTGTACTGCACCGGGCGTATTTTACGCTCCATGTCGATGGGCGGTTCAGCACCGAAATTCATGGCTAAAATGAGCCGTCAACAGGTGCCCTGGGCCGGGATCCTCGCCACGCTGGTCGTGTATGTCGTTGGGGTATTCCTGAACTATCTGGTGCCGTCACAGGTGTTTGAGATCGTGTTGAACTTTGCGTCTCTGGGCATTATTGCGTCGTGGGGATTTATCATGGTCTGTCAGATGCGTCTGCGCCGGGCCATAAAAGAAGGTAAAACGGCAGACGTCAGCTTTAAACTGCCGGGCGCACCGTTTACCTCGTGGTTAACGCTGCTGTTCCTGCTGAGCGTACTGGTATTGATGGCGTTTGACTATCCAAATGGCACCTATACCATCGCGTCATTACCGCTGATTGCCATCCTGCTGGTCGCGGGCTGGTTCGGTGTGCGTAAACGCGTTGCAGAGATCCACCGCACCGCGCCATAACGGCAGAAGGCCTGACAGGTTAATCCTTCAGGCCTTCTTTTTAGTTCGCTTCAATCAACTGCGCTACGTCGTTGCTGTTAATTTCCCGCGCATTCCCATCCTGATCGGTATAGCTGGTCATTCCCGTGTCTTTATCCAGTTTTGGCTTACCCTGGGTGGTGATGGTTTGTCCGCTTTTGGTCGTCATGACGTAATCGGTGGTGCATCCTGCCAATGTAAACAGCATTACGCCTGCACAAAGACAGATAAATGGCTTTTTCATGGTATTCCCGTGTTATTCAGTTAGCCGTTGAGGGCGTAGTGTAAGTCCCTGAAGTGGGTCAGGCTACTGGCGGGGTGTAACGAGGCGTATCGGGGGATTTAGAGAAGTGACAGGAGGGGTTTCCCCCTCCGGTTAATTACAGCGCAATACGAATAACATCGTCCGGCTGGGTGGCTTCCTGCTCGCGGGTGGACTTCTGTTTCACGCTCACGTACAGGGTTTTACCGTCGGCGGAGAGCGCCAGGCTATTCGGGAATGTTGGGGTCTCGAACGTTTTAACGACTTTATAGCTTTTCGCGTCGATCACGCTCACTTTGCCGGCCTGACGATGGGTCACGTAGGCCTCGTTACGCGCCGGGTTAAACAGCACGGCCAGGGATTCCGGCGCGGCGACTTTTGCCAGGACGTTGCCATTACGGGTGTCGATTACCAGCACTTCCGCCGCTTTAGAGTCGGTGACAAAGGCGCGGTTGCCCGCCGTGTCCAGGCTCAGGTTGATGAAGAAATGCTCTTTTCCATCATCCAGCAGCTTTTTACGGCTGAGAATTTTGTTGGTGGTGGTATCAATGGTGATGAATTCACCGTCCGCATTGGCGGTGTACAGGCGTTTAGCCTTGCTGTCGACAGCCAGAGCGGTGCTCATTTTGCCGGTATTTTGAATGGTGTCCTTCAATGTAATGGCATCACCGTCCACCACCCAAATCACGCTCTCTTTACCAATACCGCTAATGTATACCGTGTTGGTGGCGTCATCGGCGACCAGCTCACGCGGCTGCAGTGGGCGAACGTCTTCAGAACGCTTACGCGCATCCAGCACCAGACGTCCTTTCACCGCGCCCGTTTTGGCATCCATTGCCGTCACCGCGCTGTTTACCGTGTTGCCGAACCACAGCGTTTGCGTGGCGTTGTTGATGGTGGCGCCAAACGGTTTGAGATCGTTATGAATAACCTGAGTCACTTCGAGGGTGACCGGGTCAAGACGGTAAACCACCCCGCCGGTATCCAGTTTGCGGCTCTGCGAGGTCGCCAGCCACAGCGCGTTCTCTTGCTGACTGTACGCCATTTCATAGGCGCCTTTGCCCACGGCTTTGCGCAGCAGTTCTTCTGCAGCCTGCGTAGTAAAAGATGATGCAACGAGCAGTGAACCTAACAGTAAAGAACCACGCAGACGCGGCGAAAACAGATGACGTAAAGACATGACGACTCCCTTTGATAAATTCGTTTGTTACTGCTTCACATAGCTTCAATGAGCAAAATCATGGTTTTGCCTTTTTTAGGAATGAGAATAGTAATCATTATTCATCTCAAAGTGGAGCACTTCTTCACATATTGACTACAATCGTTGTCATTGCCCGAAAAACTAGCGCAATTCAGCAGCGCTAAAATTCATCTTTTATAAAAAAATTCACGCGCTTATCGCTGGTGTTACGGCGTAAGCATCATTAACTGGCCTTGTTCATGACGATTTTTGCATCCCGCTACACTGCACTTCCTGTTTCTTTACTGCCTGTCTTCCTCTCGCCTTATGCCGTGGCAGAAAGTGAGATAAACGATCAAACGCTGATCGTTAGCGCGACACCACAGTCCGTTTCTGAACTGGACACCCCTGCCGCCGTCAGCGTCGTTGACGGAGAAGATATGCGTCTGGCAACGCCGCGAATTAATCTGTCTGAATCCCTGACCAGCGTCCCTGGGCTACAGGTGCAAAATCGGCAGAACTACGCCCAGGATCTCCAGTTGTCGATTCGCGGATTTGGTTCGCGAACCACTTATGGCATCCGCGGCATTCGTTTGTATGTCGACGGGATCCCGGCAACCATGCCGGATGGGCAGGGTCAAACATCCAATATTGATATCAGCAGCGTACAAAATATTGAGGTTTTACGCGGCCCCTTCTCTGCTCTGTATGGCAATGCGTCTGGTGGAGTGATGAATGTCAGCACTGAAACGGGACATGAGCCGCCAACCATTGAAGCCAGCAGTTATTACGGCAGTTTTGGCAGTTGGCGCTACGGGTTAAAAGCAACGGGCGCACTGGGCGATGGCACACAGCGAGGGGATGTGGATTACACCGTTTCAACAACCCGGTTTACCACCCATGGTTATCGCGATCGCAGCAGCGCACAAAAAAATCTGGCCAATGCCAAACTGGGCGTGCGCATGGACGATACGAGCAAACTAACCCTGATTTTCAATAGTGTAGAGAGTAAAGCTGACGATCCTGGTGGTCTTACCGAGTCGGAGTGGCAGGCCAATCCGCAGCAATCTCCCCGCGCTGAGCAATACAACACGCGAAAAACCATCAAGCAGACCCAAGCAGGATTGCGCTATGAACGCCAGCTTAGCGCGAAGGATGATATCAGCATCATGACCTATGCGGGGGAGCGTGAAACCACTCAGTATCAGTCAATCCCGATGGCCCCACAGTTAAAACCGTCTCATGCCGGAGGCGTTATTACCCTGCAACGTCATTATCAGGGGATAGACAACCGCTGGACTCACCGTGGCGAGCTGGGCGTACCCGTGACCTTCACCACCGGTCTGAATTACGAAAACATGAGCGAAAACCGTAAAGGCTACAACAACTTTCGCCTTGATGATAGCGTGCCAGAATATGGTCAGAAAGGCGACTTACGACGTAACGAACGTAACCTGATGTGGAATGTCGATCCCTATCTGCAAACCCAGTGGCAATTAACGCAGAAACTCTCGCTGGATGCCGGGGTTCGCTACAGTTCGGTGTGGTTTGATTCTAACGATCGCTATATTACGCCTGGTAACGCAGATGACAGCGGTGACGCCAGCTATCACCAGTGGTTACCTGCTGGATCGTTAAAATACGCCATCACCGATGCCTGGAACGTCTACCTGGCCGCAGGACGCGGGTTCGAAACGCCCACCATCAACGAGTTGTCTTACCGCTCCGACGGCCAAAGTGGGATGAATTTTGACCTACAGCCTTCCACAAACGATACCGTGGAAATCGGCAGTAAAACGCGTATCGGCGATGGGCTGTTCACCGCAGCGCTATTCCAGACCGATACCGATGACGAGATCGTGGTTGACAGCAGTAGCGGCGGGCGGACAACCTACAAAAACGCTGGAAAAACCCGCCGTCAGGGAGGTGAGTTATCCTGGGACCAACGCTTTGCCGCAAGCTGGCGCGTAAAAGCTGCATGGACCTGGCTGGATGCGACCTACCGCAGCAACGTCTGTGGCGATCAACACTGCAACGGCAACCGCCTGCCTGGCATTGCGCAAAACATGGGATTTGCTTCGCTGGGCTACGTGCCTGATGAAGGTTGGTATGCGGGAACTGATGTTCGTTATATGAGCAACATTATGGCCAATGATGAAAATACGGCGCAAGCCCCGTCCTATACCGTAGTGGGTTTAAATACCGGCTATAAATTTTATTACCGCAGTCTGATGATCGACCTGTTCGGTCGGGTGGATAATCTGTTTGATAAGTCCTACGTCGGTTCGGTGATAGTGAATGAGGCAAATGGTCGATATTACGAACCGGCGCCAGGACGAAACTATGGCGTAGGGATTAATCTGGCCTGGCGTTTTGAGTAACACTGGCGGGAATGACTCCCGCCATCCGTTTTACGCATCGTCTGCAAGACGAATCACCACTTTACCGAAGTTTTTGCCGGTCAGCAGGCCGATAAAGGTCTGCGGCGCATTTTCCAGACCGTCGGTGATTTGCTCGCGGTAATGGATTTTGCCCTCTTTAACCCAGCGCCCCATCTCCCGCTGAAACTCCTGAATGCGGTGACCATAATCCTGACCAATGATAAAGCCCTGCATCCGAATTCGCTTTTTCAGCAGCGTTGCCATCAGCAAAGGTAATCTATCGGGTCCGCCTGGAAGCGATGTGGCGTTGTAACCGCTGACCAGTCCGCACAGCGGAATGCGCGCAGAGGTATTGAGTAATGGCAGAACGGCGTCAAATACCTTGCCGCCGACGTTTTCGTAGTAAATATCGATCCCCTGCGGACAGGCTTTTGCCAGCTGTTGCGCAAAATCTTGTGCATGGTGATCGAGGCAGAGATCAAAGCCTAAAACCTCGGTGGCATGTCGGCATTTCTCTGCCCCGCCTGCAACCCCGATCACCCGGCAGCCTTTGAGCTTACCAATCTGCCCTACCGTTGCGCCAACCGGGCCGGTGGCGGCGGCCACAACCAGCGTTTCCCCCGCTTTTGGCTGACCGATATCCAGCAGCCCCATATAAGCAGTAAATCCTGGCATCCCCATCACTCCCAGCGCCCAGGAGGGATGTTCGGGATTATCGCCAAGCTTCACCAGCCCGTTACCGTCGGAGATGTCATAGTCCTGCCAGCCGCTGTAGCTCAGCACCCACTCGCCTGGCTGGTAATCAGGATGGTTGGAGGACACCACGCGACTCACGGTCCCGCCAACCATCACGCCGCCAATCTCTACCGGCGGGGAATAAGACGGCTCATCGCTCATGCGTCCACGCATGTAGGGATCGAGGGAAAGAAAAATGGTGCGCAGTAAAACCTGGCCTTCACCCGGCGTTGCCACCTCATCCTCTTCAAGACGGAAGTTTTCCGGGACCGGCGCGCCATGCGGGCGGGAAGCCAGTACCCAGCGGCGATTGCGATTAGTCTGTTGACCCATGATGTGCTCCTCTGCTTTTGGCATGATTCCATCAATAGTAGCAGCCTGTGTCCGCCAGTTAGCTGACGACATGATTTAACCGCACAACCAGGTAAACGCAGGGTTGTGCGGTTTCATTGATAAACCGACAATCATTCGGCGGGCCAAGCTCCAGGCAATCGCCAGCCCGCATTTCATGACGCACGTCCCCTTCCACAAAGACCAATTCCCCCTGCTGTAGCCAGATAAGTTGTCTTGCCTGCACGTAGGAAGAGGCTGGCATCGGGATGTCGCTTCCAGCGGGCAATTCTATCTGCACCAGATCAATAGGCAGATCGCTGCGCGGTGAAACGTGGCGGCGCAGATAGTGGCTTTGCGGGTCGTGCCAGACAGGCTGATCAGCGAAGCGCAGCAGCTTGCCCTCCTGCATTTCGGCCCGCGCCATCAGCATAGACATGCTGATACCAAAGGCACCGGAGAGCCTGCCCAGCAGCGTGGCCGTAGGGCTGCTCTCACCGCGCTCTATTTTATGGATCATCGCCCGCGACACGCCTGCGCGTTCAGCGAGTTCCGTCAGAGACCAGCCGCGAGACTCCCGCTCAATGCGAATTCTTGCACCGATCCGTTGATTTATGCTGTCTTCAATAGTATTCATATTGTAATACTATAGTGAACAATCCCTGAGGTTCAACATGTCCATTCGATTTGCCAGCAAAGAAGACTGTGCCGCCATTGCAGAAATCTACAACCACGCGGTACTGCATACGGCGGCTATCTGGAACGATCAAACGGTCGATGCCGAAAACCGTATCTCATGGTATCAAGCCCGCCAGTTGATGGGCTATCCGGTGCTGGTGAGTGAAGAGAATGGCGTGATTACAGGGTACGCCTCCTTTGGCGACTGGCGTAACTTTGATGGATTCCGTCATACCGTTGAACATTCGGTATATGTCCATCCTGCTCATCAGGGTAAAGGCCTGGGACGAGCGCTGCTCAGCAGGTTAATAGAAGAAGCCCGCGCGGGCGGCAAGCATGTGATGGTTGCGGGCATTGAGTCTCAGAATCAGGCGTCGCTGCATCTGCACAGTACGCTGGGTTTTAAAACCACCGCGCAAATGCCACAGGTTGGCACGAAATTTGGGCGCTGGCTGGATCTGACTTTTATGCAGTTGCAGTTAGACGATCGCCGCGAACCGGATGCCAGCAGATGAACCAGACGCTAACCCTCTCCTTTCTGATTGCCGCAGGTATTGGTCTGGTGGTGCAAAATACCTTGATGGTACGCATCACGCAGACGTCCTCGACGATCCTCATCGCCATGTTACTTAACTCGCTGGTCGGGATCGTGCTGTTTGTCAGCATACTGTGGTTTAAGCAAGGTATGGCGGGGTTTGGGGAACTGGTTTCCAGCGTGCGCTGGTGGACGCTAATCCCTGGCTTGCTGGGATCGTTCTTTGTTTTTGCCAGCATCAGTGGATACCAAAATGTGGGTGCAGCAACCACTATCGCGGTGCTGGTGGCCAGCCAGTTAATAGGCGGACTGGTGCTGGATATTCTCCGCAGTCATGGCGTGCCGCTGCGGGCGTTGGTGGGGCCGGTCTGCGGCGCGGTGCTGCTGGTTGTTGGGGCCTGGCTGGTGGCGAGACGTTCGTTTTAATTGCGCTTATCCGGCCTGAACATGCAGGCCGGATAAGATGTTACTTCGCCATCTGGCCACAACGAATTAAAGGATTGTGCCGCCTTTGGTCAACTGTTCGCGACGGGTTTCCATATCCTCTTTATGCTGACGGCCATGATGTGCGATAGCCGTACGCAAACGCTGTTGCTGGGTGTAACGTTCTTCCCGGCTCAGCACGACATCATCGCTGAGTTCAATCAGCAATTCATTCATATGCGTAATGACGCTCTCTTCAATGGCGGCATCAACACGTGCGCTGACCTCATCCAGATGCGACATAACCTCTCCTTAACTCATTAATTTAATTTTGCTTTTGAAAAATCGCTGCCCATCAGGCTAACGCTGTATCCGCTGACGTTGCTGCGCGTCGCGTAAAACGTTTTCCCGTTTGCCAACGCGATCCACGGAGCCTGCTGGTAGAAAATCTCTTGCGACTGCTGGTAAAGCGTGGCGCGTTCTTCCGGTTTACTCACCAGTTTCGCCTTTTGAACCAGCGAATTATACTCTTTATCGCACCAGCGCGCGGCGTTAGATCCGGTTTTAATGCTGTCACAGCCCAGCAGTACATCGGCGAAGTTATCCGGATCGCCGTTGTCTGACATCCAACCGAACAACGCGGTGTCATGCTCACCTTTACGCATTCCGGAGAGATATTCGCCCCACTCGTACGACACAATTTTCGCCTTCACGCCAACCTTCGCCCAGTCGCTTTGGATCATCTCGGCAATCCGTCGGGAGTTCGGGTTGTATGGGCGCTGAACCGGCATTGACCACAGCGTCGCTTCAAAGCCGTTTTCCAGTCCCGCCTGTTTCAGCAGATCTTTCGCTTTTTGCGGGTCATAAGCGTAATCCTGCAAATCTTTATTGAATCCCAACATATTCGGCGGAATTGGCGATTTTGCAACCGTACCGGAACCTAAAAAGACGGCGTTAATAATGGCCTTTTTGTCTGTCGCGTAGTTAAGCGCCTGACGCACCAGCACGTTATCAAACGGTTTTTTCTCGGTATTAAACGCCAGATACCCGACGTTCAGCGCTTCAACCGAATGCAGTGTCAAATCTTTATTCTTCTTAATCTCGTCAAACTGTACGGGCGCAGGCGCCGGAATTATCTGGCATTCATTGGTTTGCAGTTTCGCCAATCGGGTCTGAACGTTTGGCGTGATTGAGAAGATCAGGTGCTTCGTGGGGACGGCGCCGTCCCAGTAGTTCGGGTTGGCGAGATAGCGGATTTGCGAATCCTGTTTGTACTGCTGCAACACGTATGGCCCGGTGCCAATTGGCCAGTTATCGACGTTTTCCGGAGTGCCTTTTTTCAGCATCACGTCGGCATATTCCGCAGAGAGGATGGAGGCAAAATCCATTCCCCAGTCGGCAAGAAACGCGGCGTTAGGTTCATTAAGGATAAACTGAACGTGATAATCATCGACCTTCTTCACTTCTTTAATCAGTTTATCCAGACCGACATCGTTGAAGTATTCGTAGCTTCCCTGAGAAATTTTGTGGTACGGATGATCGGCATCTTTCTGTCGTAATACCGAGAAAACCACGTCATCAGCGTTGAAGTCGCGGGTTGGTTTGAAGAATTTATTACTGTTGAATTTCACGCCCTGACGCAGGGTAAAAGTGTAGGTCTTACCGTCCGGCGAAATCGTCCAGTCCGTTGCCAGAGACGGAACTGGCGTATTTTTTACCGGATCAAAATTGATGAGTCGGTTGTAGAGCACCTGTGAGCTGGCCACAAACGATGGACCGGAACTGGCGATTTGCGGGTTAAATGACTCTGGCGACGCTTCTGAGCAGTAAATGAGAGTGTCAGTATTGGCCGCGAACGCCGCGCCTGATGGTAAGACGGCGCTGAGCGCCAGCGCGAGTAACGTTGTTTTCCTTGCAATCATGGTTATAAGCCTTCTTATTTTATTATTAACCGGGATATCAGAGCATAGCTGACAAAAACTGACCAATAACAAATCACTATCAGGTTATTCTAATCCGGTGTATTTCGCTGAATAATTCATCACCCTAAGCGAATTAATTTCCCTTAAGTCTTTTTGAAAACGTCAAGATTTTTCCCGGCACTCTATGCCATGAAAATTCGCCCCTTTTTGCCTCTCTTCCACCGTTTGCTCGTTTTTATAAAACGTAAAGTAGATACGTGAAGAAGTCTAAGGGGTAACAACGTGGCAAAAACTCTCTTGCGCAGCGGCAATTTGGATGACTATCAGGCCGTGGGCGGCGGTGGTCAGGCCGTGTTTGATTCAGCATTGCAAATTCGTGAAACGCTTCGCCTGCGTAAACAGCAGGCGATGGTGGATTGTCTGGCGATCCCACAAATTAACGACAACGGCGATCGCGTTGACTGGTATTCGCCGATTGAAGGGAAAGCTGTTGCATGGAAAGCCGCTGATGAAGAGGCCCGTTTTCGTGCGCTGCGCTATCTGGGGAGCACGCTGGAAAATGCGGCGGCGCTGAGCCGTAAAAGCCTGCAATCGGGTAAAACCTCCCTGCAACTGTTTGGCTCCCTGCTGGAAAAAGCCATCCAGTTTCCTGGTGAGAATCACGTGTTTCTGGTTGAAGGTAAACCCGTTATTACGTTCTGGGGTTTCGTCAATCTGAATGAAAATCCTCGCGACGATGTGCTCGATTGCCTGCGCCTTGCCGATATTCCTCCGGTCGTCACCGTAGCAGAGCCTGAGCCGGAAGAGGAAATCACTGCCCAAATCACCTTCGCCGAGGCCGAGGCGCCTTTGTTGACTCCAGTCGTTGAGCTACCTAAACCGGCTGAACCTGAACCTGAACATGAACCACAACCCCCGGTCGTTGTTAACGAACCGGAAGTCTCGCCGCCGCTCGCACAGAAGAAACCCGCACGCCGCCTGCCGCTGTGGAGCCTGCCCGTTGCCGCGGTGATCATTGCAGCCATGGTTGGGCCGCTGTTGTGGAAGCAACAGCCCTCCCAGCCCGTACCCGCTGTTCCCCCAAGAGACGTCGCTAAGGCAGATATGGCACCGCTGCCAGAACTGACATCTGCACTGCCGTTGCATCGGGCTGAAGTGGTTCCGGCTGCGAAAAAAGAAAAACCTGTCGAAGGACCGGTCGTGATCGCCGCGATTCCGAAAGATGCGCTGGTGATGGATGCCAACCAAATGAAGGCAGGAACGACGCGTTTTCTCAACGGTAACTGGCGCGTAATGGTTGATGTTAAAGATCCGGTTAGCGGTAAAGCGCCGTCGCTGCGCTATCAGATCCAGGCCAATAAAGGCACTGCGCGCGTGGTTCATGGCGACAATATTGTTTGTCGTGCCGAGATTTTCTCCGGTTTGCATCAGTCAGGTGAATTAATGATTAAGAGTCGCGGGAATGCCCGTTGTACGGACGGGTCACGTTATCCGATGCCGGAAATTACCTGCAAAGCGGGAACCAATGACGTCGCCGCCTGTACCGCACGTTATGACGATCACGCGGAAATCCCTCTGACGATCAAAAAGATAGGTGCCTGATTTTATGTTGGTGAATCTGTGTGACTACAAACAGAGCGTGACGCTCATCGCCAATAGCGGTGTGCAATTTCTGGATTTTGGCCTGACGCCGCAGGAATCTGCGCATCATGGCCGCTTTGTGCGCAAAACGGCAAACGGTCCCCTGCTGCGGCTGGATTTCGATCTGACAACCGGACGTTATACCTTACCAGGCAGCACCGGCGGTCAGCCCGAAGTGGTGAAGCCGGAAAGCACCCAGAAGCTGCATTATTCGCTGGACGTGCTCGACGGTGTCTGGCTGCCGCTGCCGTTCCTGCGCTTTAATCCGCCGCGTACGTTCGTTGAAGGCCCGGATAACTGGGCGCGCGTACAGGTGCGAAAGCTGGCGCAACCTGACAGCGCGGGCAACACCCACCGCGTCACCGTGGCGCTGGACAGCCAGCTCACTGAAAATGCCCCTGCGGCGTTAACCCCCAACGAAAATGACCTGCTGAACGGTACGCGATTTGCGCTGGCCTGGCATGACAACGAAATTGCCGATTTCCTCGACCAGACCTGGATTGACGGCTGGTTGCGCGAATCCTTTATGCATCATGTCACACAGCATGAGAACCGCTCAGAACAAGAGATCCAGCAGGCGCTGCGTAACTTTGAATATCAGGCGCACTGGCTGAATGTGCTAACCCTGTTAGGCGAGCAGCTTTCCGTCCCGGAAGTGAAACTGGTCACGCATACCCTCAGCACGCCCGCCATTCCCGTTGATCTTATCCTGGATATCGGTAACACCCATACCTGTGGCGTCCTGATTGAAGATCACGGGGATGCCAATGACGGACTGCGCCAGACAGCCGAATTGCAGGTGCGTTCGTTAAGCGAGCCACAGTTTCTCAACGATCCGTTGTTCACCAGCCGACTGGAGTTTTCCGAAGCGCGTTTTGGTAAGCAGCACTTTTCCGTGGAGAGCGGTCGTGATGATGCCTTTGTCTGGCCGTCGATTGTCCGCGTTGGCGATGAAGCCCGAAAGCTGGCGATGCAGCGCATGGGCACTGAAGGCAGCAGTGGGATCTCCAGCCCGCGCCGTTATCTGTGGGACGAAACGCCGGTGTTGCATGACTGGCGCTTTAGCCAGATGAATGGCAAAACCCAGCGCGAACCACTGGCTACCGCATTCCCGCTGATGAACCTGATGAACGATGACGGGCAACCGCTGTTCAGCCTGCCGCAGGATGATCGTCTGCCGGTATTCTCACCGCAATACAGCCGCAGTACGCTGATGACGCATATGTTGTGCGAAATACTGGCCCAGGCGCTGGGGCAAATTAACAGCGTGGCGACGCGTTTGCGCCTCGGATTCCCGGCATCTCCTCGTCAGTTGCGTACGCTGATCCTGACCCTGCCGTCGGCGATGCCCAAACAGGAGCGTGAGATTTTCCGCCTGCGCATGTTTGAAGCTATTGCGTTGGTCTGGAAAGCAATGGGCTGGCACCCGCAGGATGAAGACTTCACCACCCGTAAACAGCAGGAAAAGAGCGTGGTTCCCGTACCTGAGATCCAGATGGAATGGGATGAGGCCAGCTGCGGGCAACTGGTGTGGCTGTATAACGAAGCAATCTCTCACTACGATGGTCACACCGAGTCGTTCTTTAACGCCCTTGCCCGCCCGGACCGTTTGCCGGAGCCTGGTGAGACTAAAGGTCGTGCGCTGCGCGTGGCATCGATCGACATTGGCGGCGGGACAACGGATATGGCCGTCGTCCATTACCAGCTTGATGACGGCGTGGGTACAAACGTCAAAATTACCCCGCACCTGCTGTTCCGTGAAGGCTTTAAGGTTGCGGGCGATGACATGCTGCTGGACGTGATTCAGCGTTGCGTGTTGCCTGCGCTGCAAACCCGCCTGCAACAGGCTGGCGTGACCGACGCCGCCGCATTGCTGGCTACGCTATTTGGCGATTCCGGGCGCATCGACACCCAGGCGATTTTGCGTCAACAAACGGCGTTACAACTCTTTATGCCGCTCGGTCATGCGGTACTTTCAGCCTGGGAACAAAGTGATATTAACGATCCGGTAGCGGGTCTGCATGCCACCTTTGGCGAACTCCTGAGCCAGCAACCAACGCGCAACGTACTGAATTACATCCAGCAGGCTATCGATCATGCGTTACCTGCGGGATCGCCAGCATTTGATGTGCTGAGCGTGCCGTTACAGGTGCAGTTCAGGCAGTTACAAGAAGCGTTACTGGCGGGCCAGTTTACCCTGAGCTCCCCACTGCACGCGGTCTGTGAGGCCATTTCACACTATCGCTGCGATATTTTATTAGTGACCGGCAGACCCGCCTGTTTACCTGGCGTACAGGCGTTGATCCGCCATCTGCAGCCCGTTCCGGTTAATCGTATGATCTGGATGGATAACTACCGCGTACATGAGTGGTATCCGTTCAGCCAACAAGGGCGGATTGGTAACCCCAAATCCACCGCAGCAGTTGGTGCCATGTTGTGTAGCCTGGCGCTGGATCTACGCTTGCCGCGTTTCAACTTTAAAGCTGCCGATATCGGCGCTTACTCGACCGTACGTTATCTCGGCGTGTTGGATAATACGGTCAATACGCTGCGTGATGAGAACATCTGGTATCACGATATCGATCTGGATAAGCCCGGCGCGAAACTGGATGCCCGCCTGCACTTCCCATTGCGCGGCAACGTTACGTTAGGTTTCCGCCAACTGGCCAACAGCCGTTGGCCTGCCACACCGCTGTATACGCTCAGCATAAATTCTGCCGAACTGGCAAAAACCATCGCCGGAGATGGCGTGTTGAATGTACGGCTGCAGCTACGCGGTGGTAGCAAAGAAAGCGGCCCGGAATTCTTCGTACTGAGCGATGCGTGGTTACAGGATGGCACTCCCGTTGCCGCCAATGCCTTAACGTTAAAACTGAATACGCTGGCAGACCGACGCCATAGCGGGAGCCATTACTGGATTGATAGCGGGAGCGTGTACCTGAAATGAGTAAGATGTTAAACACCGCGCAGGCCGCCATCGAGTGGGTAACTGATACCCGTCAGCGTGCGGCGCGTCTTGATGATGAAGCGGATGCCCTGTTGGCACAGCTCACCCTGGCCGCCGTTAATGAATCTGCGTTGAAGACGACCTTTTCATCGCGAGGATGCGTTGGGCTTTACGGACATTCGCAATCGGCAAAAGCGCACCTGCTCACAGCATTGTGCAGCAACGCCAATGGCAAAGTGAATATCGTTACCCCAGATCGCAGCTTTGATTACTTTTCACATATCAATCCTGGTCATGCGCCAACCAATATGGCGATCCGCTTTACGCGTGATGAAAATCCGCTCGATGGTGAATGGCCGTTGCGCCTGCGGCTACTCAGTGAAGCCGAACTGGTACAGCTATTTATTACCCAGTTCTGTGCGCTTGCGGACAACCGCCAGGTCGAGAAATCGATTATTGAGGCGCGCCTGGAAAAATGGCAAACGTTGCGCCAGCGTCATCCGGTGCCGGGCATTACCGCGCATGATGTCGCGGCAATTGGTCATTTCTGGCGCGCCTGCGTACCGGCCAGACAGCAGCAATTTGACGACGCGCTATGGCATCAGTTTGCCACGCTGCTACCCGCACTGGATCTGACTACCCGGGCAAACGCCTGGGCGTTACTGTGGGGAGAACAACCAGAGTTGACGCAACAGTGGTTGGCGCTGGCGCATACGCTGCAACAAACCGGGAGCGCGCAAGAACTCGCGGCTCCGCTGAGCCTGCTGGTTGACCATTTTGGTTTACCTGCCGAGAGTTTCCTGACTCAGGTAGCATTGAACGGGAATGAGGCGCAAAGCGATGTGGTGGTTCATCCAATAGAAAATGATCAGTTGCTCAATGCGGTCAGCCTTTCTCAGGCTTCGCTGGCGCTGCTCACGCGCGAGCTGGTCCTGACGGTTGAAGACGCGGTACTGGAGAATGTCGATCTGCTGGATATTCCCCTCGCCCCGGATGTTCATCCCCATCCATTGTGGCAGGCCAAATTAGGCTGGATGCTGGAACATTATCGCCAGCATCTGCAACCGGATGTACTTTTAATCTGTAATGCGGTATCTACCCGCTCCCAGACGCCCGCCATCACCCGCAAGCTACTGGGCTGGGTTAACGATACTCAGCCCGTACATGACGCCGCATTGCCGGGGGTGGTCTGGGCCATTACTCCGCAGGATGCGCGGTTTAGCACTCAGCAAAATCTTGATGAATCTGTGCAGCAATTAATGGGCAAACCCGGACTGCACTGGGGCACGCTGCAGGCGCTGGATAAACACAGCTTACAACGCCTCGTCGAATGGCTGACTCAGGCAACCTCACCCCAGCAACGCCAGGCTAGATTGACCTCCCTGCGTGAGCAGCACCAGCAGCGTGTACGCGAAACCCTGATCGGCTGGATTAACCCCGTTGAAACCGAATCGGGTAGCAATGAGTCGGTGATCCGCCAGCTCCAGGCCCAGGCGGCAAAGCATGGCGAACTCCTGGACGGTTTGCTCCCGCCGATGCGCCTCTTTGAGTCGCTGCTGCGTGTTCAGCAGCCGCGCGAGGAACAGGTGAGCGGATTATTTAATGAAGAGATTGACCTGTTTGCCGAGGTGCGTGACACACCGCACTCGCCGGAAAGCAAAGAGACCGGGTATCAGGTGCACAAAATGTGGGTTAACCACGTGCGCCAGTGGTGTCGCGATGAAAATAATGCGCGCCGTTTACGTCTCGAGCCGCGTACGCTAAGGCAGGTTGCCGATATCCTCGTCACCACCAGCTATCGGCTGGAAATGCCGCAACGCTTACAGCGCATTATGCAGCGAGAAAACGTCTGCGCCGCGCAGCTTCACGCCGATATTGGGGATTTTATTACCTGGCTTGGATTTGCCAGCGTGGCAGAGGAACAGCGTCCGGCCAGCAGGATCCAAAAAGGATCGGCTATTTTTAGTGCCCCGGCGCAACAGCCGATGTTACGGTTGACGAAACTGGATGAACAACCTTCGCATGGCGCAAGCCGTTACGTTTACGACTGGCTGGTCGCTTTGTATACCCGCGCCAATGAAAACGTGGGATATCAGCATCCGCAGGATGTTTGCGCAGCCGACAAAAAACGATTAGATGCCCTGCTTTCCTCCTGAAACGGCGTTTACGCCGTCATCAGAAGAGAGAAAACATTAACGCGACGGGAAAACTCATCGGCCAGGTCGCCCCGACTAATACCGCGCTGAGAAAACGAATCCGTTTTTTATCGCGGGAAAGAAACCAGGTGATGATTGCCGTGATAGCGGCCATCACCGCATAAAAAACCAACATTTTTTGGTACAGAGACATGTCAGGCATCCGGGCCGAAAGGTAAAATCGCGCGCAATATGCTCTTTTTCATGACCCACATCAAGTTTTATTAATTATTTTAAGAGAAACGCCGGTAAAACAAGCCGTTTTCATTATGTTCAGAATCCGTACTATTGCGGATAGTTATAACCCGTACTATACCCATAAGGGTTAAAACGAAAGGTGGCACAAATGAATGTTTCCAGTAAAACTGTGGTGCTGATAAATATATTTGCTGCTGTAGGACTTTTCAGTCTGATTTCCGCAAGGTTTGGCTGGTTTGCTTGATGTCGTTCTTCTTGATTAATTGCAGCGTCTGCTGGCAGAGAGGCTCTTCTCTCTGCCATTAGTACACGATTTTCCCACTCTCCTGCCACCCGGTAAATTATCCTTAGTATGTAATACCCCTAATCCTTCTGCGGCATTATATTGCCCGCATAACGGCTCGGTGTTGTGCCGGTATGCTGATGGAAAAAAGCGATAAAAGCACTGTCACTGACAAATTCCAGATATTGCGCCACCTGGCTGATCTGCCCCCCGTCAGCCAGCATCTCCATGGCTTTTAATAGTCTAAATTGCTGCCGCCAGCTCTGATAATTCATCCCGGTATCCCTGGTAAATATTCGACTGATCGTCCTCTCGCATGCCCCAACCCGTTGGGATAATTGATTTAGTCGTGGTGGCAATTCGCCCATACGTACTCCTTCAAGCCACACGTTCAGCCGTGGATCTGAGGGAAACCGCAACGTCCAGTTTTCACTGCGGGCGGCCCGCATTTCCTCACAAAAAACGGTGATAAGACTGGCCTGCTGCGCGGCAGGCATTTCCCACGGCCAGAAAGCCATACGTTCTATTACTTCAAAAAAGAGAGGATTAACGTCGACTATCTGCAGCGGTAACTTAGATAACGGCAATGTAGTTGAAAAATACAACGAACGATAAGCCATCACGCCACGCATTATGGCGCGATGTACCGTACCAGCCGGGATCCAGACCGCGCGCCGTGGCGGTAGCAGACACAGGGCATGCTCCAGCTCAATCGTAATGCTTCCCGCTGCCGAAAAAAGTAGCTGATGACGAAGATGGCGATGCCGGCCTGAATCGTGTACGCCCATCTCGGAGGCAATCCCGATTACCGGTTTATCAAAGCTATCCGCATCGAAATCATCATCCGGGGCAATTTCCATTATCTGTCCGATAGTTGATATTTAAAGTCTTGATAATGGTAATGCGACACCTCCCTTTCAGCAATAATGCCCGCCAGTTTTCTGTCTCTCTGGATATTGCTATGAACACTCTTCGCCGCCCGCCGCTGTGGCTTCTTACTTTGCTGATTATGTTTCCGCAACTGGTGGAAACCATTTATAGCCCGGCATTGCCAGGAATCGCCACGTCTTATCACGTAAGCAGTGAGCGCGCGGCCCAAACACTCTCCGTTTATTTTATTGCCTTCGCCATCGGCGTGGCGATGTGGGGTTGGCTGAGCGACTGCATCGGTCGACGTTGGGCGATGCTGGCAGGACTTATCTGCTATGGGTCAGGTTGTGCCCTGGCCGTGGTTGCCACTGACTTCAGCGTTTTGCTGCTGGCGCGGATGATCTCAGCCATCGGCGCGGCTGCCGGGTCAGTGGTGGTACAGACCATGTTACGGGACACATATGAATCAACTGCACTATCCCGCGTCTTTTCCGTGATGGGCGCTGCGCTGGCATTGAGTCCCGTTTTCGGCCTGCTAAGCGGAGGTTGGTTGGTTAGCCTGTATGGTCATACCGGTGTATTTATTGCCCTTGTGCTGCTGGCGCTACTACTGCTAGTACTGACTGCGACCATGCTGCCAGAAACCCGGCCCGAAAATACGCTCAGACCCAGCCTTGCTGCACTGCTCTCCCGCATGATGCGTGACCGCGAACTGTGGAAAAATACTATGCTGGTTGCGCTGCTGAATACCATGCTGTTTAGCTATTACAGCCTGGCTCCGTTTCTTTTCGGGCAATTGGGATGGAGTTCCAGAGCCTTTGGCTGGACGGGGGGACTACTTGCGTTTGCTTCGCTGTCGGGCAGCCTGCTGAACCGGAGATTATTGACGACAGACCTGACGTCGGAACAGAGGGTACGTTATGCCTGTGCGCTGGCAGCATTGTCAGGCCTCGCCGCGTGGTGGTTACAGCACTCCGCGTGGATTCTGATACCGGTTTTCGGCGCGGTGATTGCCTATGGCATCGCAATCCCTAATGTGCTGAGTCAGGCCCTACGCCACTATCGTGAACAGGCCGGGGCCGCCGGTGCATTATTCGGATTAAGCTATTACCTGTTGCTGGGAATGATGCTGGGGGTGGCAGGCATGGTGCAACAACTGGGGCTGGTTCTGAGCGTCTGTGCGCTACTCGCCTGGATTTGCAGCTTGCGGCGCGGATAATCGGATGACGATCCTGAAAGCACAAAGCCCTGACATTAAGCCGGGGCTTTGTTGTATTAATAGCCTGACCTCGCGGATATTTCCAACTTACCGCCGTCCGATGGCGACGAGGCCAGTGGCGCGAATAATATAGACACACGTTTGCCAGTATTTAGCTATCCGTGCCGCATTTATCGCTCGCGCTTAAGATATTACTCATGCTTGATCATGACATGGCGAACAATCGTGTAATCTTCCAGCCCGTAAACCGACATATCCTTGCCATAACCAGACTGTTTTTGTCCACCGTGCGGCATCTCGCTGACCAGCGTGAAGTGGGTATTGACCCAGGTGCAACCATACTGCAGGCGAGCGCTAAATCGATGCGCGCGCCCCACATCCCGAGTCCAGACGGAGGATGCCAGGCCGTATTTCGAATCGTTAGCCCACGCCAGCACCTGATCTTCATCCTCAAATACGGTGACGCTGACCACCGGACCGAAAACTTCCCGCTGCACGATAGCATCTTCCTGCTTCGCCCCGGCCAACAGCGTCGGAGCAAAGTAGTAGCCTGCGCCGTCCACTTTTTTACCACCGGTGATGACTTTGATATGCCCCAGTGCTTTGGCTTCATCGACCGCTTTAGTCACGCGATCGAGGTGCGCCTGCGAGCTTACCGGCCCCAGCTCCGTCGATTCGTCATTCGGTGCACCGATTTTCAGACTGGCAACCGCGGCACCGAGTTTCTCAACCAACGCGTCATAAATGCCTTTCTGGGCATAGATTCGACAAGCGGCAGTACAGTCTTGTCCGGCGTTGTAATACCCAAAGGTTCGCACGCCGCTCACCACCGCATCCAGATCGGCATCATCAAAAATGATGACCGGGGCTTTGCCGCCCAGCTCCATATGTGTGCGCTTAATCGAAGGCGCGGTGTGCTGGATAATGTGTTCACCGGTCGCAATGGAGCCGGTCAGGGAAACCATCCGGACTTTTTCATGACCGGTCAGCGGGTCACCCACCGTTTTGCCACGGCCAAACAGCACGTTGATAACGCCAGGCGGATAAATATCTTTGGCAAATTCAGCCAGTTTAAGTGCCGTTAGCGGGGTGATTTCTGACGGTTTAATCACCACACAGTTACCCGCCGCCAGCGCCGGTGCCAGCTTCCACGCCGCCATCATCAGCGGGTAGTTCCACGGCGCGATAGAGGCCACCACGCCCAGCGGATCCCGCCGAATCATCGACGTATGCCCTTCCAGATACTCTCCGGCCGCCTGCCCTTGCAGGGTACGAGCCGCCCCGGCGAAGAAGCGGAAAACGTCGACGATTGCCGGAATTTCATCGTTAAGGACACAGTGCAGCGGCTTACCACAGTTAAGCGATTCCAGCTCAGCGAAGGTTTGCGCGTTATCGGCGATAGCATCCGCCAGTTTCAGCAGCAGTTCGGAACGGACTTTCGGTGTGGTTTGTCCCCAGGTGGCAAATGCGCTGTCTGCTGCACGTACCGCCGCATCAACCTGCCCGGCTGACGCCTCGGCAATCTCCAGAATGCGTTCTCCAGTGGCAGGGTTATAGACTGGCTGCTTTTCACCTTCACCGTTGACCAGCTCGCCATTAATCAGTAATTGATGTTGCATAGCAATTTCCCATATCGTCGTTTATTTACCGTTTCCGGCGAGAGTGTCGCCTTCACGCGTTAGCCACCAGGCCCCTAAAATTGGCAGTGTTGTCACCAGCATTACCAGCAATGCCACAACGTTGGTGACAGGCACATCTCGTGGTCGACCCAGTTGATTGAGCAGCCACAAAGGAAGTGTTCTTTCATGTCCGGCGGTGAACGTTGTCACGATGATTTCATCAAACGACAAAGCAAACGCCAGCATCCCTCCCGCCAGCAGTGCCGATGCCAGATTTGGCAGCACGACATAACGAAAGGTTTGCCAGCCGTTGGCGCCAAGATCCATAGACGCTTCAACCAGACTCCATGAGGTACGGCGAAAACGCGCCACGACGTTGTTAAACACCACCACCACGCAAAACGTCGCATGGCCGACCACGATGGTGAGAAAACCGGGTTCCAGGTTGATAGTTTTAAACGCCGTCAGTAGCGCCAGACCGGTAATAATCCCCGGCAGCGCGATCGGCAACAGCAGCAACAGCGATATTGCGCTTTTACCAAAAAAGTCCCTGCGCCACAGTGCGGCAGCGGCCAGCGTCCCCAGAACGAGGGCAATGGCCGTCGACAATGCAGCGATTTTAAGTGACAACGTCACCGATTCCAGAATATCGCTACGTTGCGCCGCAACGCTAAACCACTTCAGCGTTAACCCCTGCGGTGGAAAACTAAAAGCAGCCTCCTCAGTATTAAAAGCATAGGTGGCGATGATGAGGATGGGAAAGTGCAGGAAAATAACCCCGCCCCATGCCGCCAATTTGAGTAACCAGGGCGCGCGTTCAGAGTGCATCGAAAGCTCCCAGACGCTTCACGAACGCCAGATACAGTGCGATTAACACAATCGGCACCAGAGTAAATGCCGCCGCCATCGGCATATTGCCGATCGCCCCTTGTTGCGAATACACCATATTGCCGATGAAATAGCCTGGCGGCCCCACCAGTTGCGGCACGATAAAATCGCCCAACGTCAGAGAGAAGGTAAAGATCGACCCTGCCGCGATACCGGGTATCGCCAGTGGCAGGACCACATAGCGGAAAGTCTGATGCGGACGAGCGCCCAAATCAGCGGAGGCCTGTAAGAGCGAAGGCGGAAGTCTCTCCAGCGCGGCCTGTACCGGCAGGATCATAAACGGCAGCCAGATGTAGACGAACACCAGAAAACGCCCTAACCCTGAAGTCGACAACGTATTGCCGCCTACCGCAGGCAGCGTCAGGAACGAAAGCAGCAGCGGCTCCAGCCCCAGATGGGTTAAAAACCACTGCGCCACCCCGTCTTTAGCCAACAGTAACGTCCATGCGTAGGCTTTAACAATGTAGCTGGCCCACATCGGCAACATCACAGCAATGTAAAAAAAGGCTTTCATTTTGCCACTGGTATATCGCGCCATATACCACGCCATCGGAAACGCCAGAATCGCGCTGGCAATGGTGACCGCCACCGCCATCGTCAGGGTACGCAAAATGATGTCGTAGTTGGCGGGATTAAACAGCGCCTGCAAATTCGCCAGCGTCAGGTCGGGTGTGACCGACATGGTGAAATCATCGAAGGTATAAAAACCTTGCCACAACAGCGTCAGTAATGAGCCGAAGTAGACGATCCCAAACCACATCAGCGGTCCGAGGAGCAGCAAAAACAGCCCCAGACCCGGATTACGCCAGAAGAACCCTGAGATCCGGTTCAGACTTGTCGACTGTGGAGGCGAATGTAAGACATTCATAGCCATTCACCTCTCCTCAACCAGCGGTACCATCACGTCGCGTGACCACGATGCCATCACCTGTTGACCCGGCGACAGCGTTGTCGGCAGCATTTCTCCCGTCAGGTTCGCCTGGCTAACCAGCAATTTTTCACCGCCGACAAGTTTCAGCTCAAAACGTGTCGCGGCACCCTGGTACTGCACCGCCTGGATAACCCCCCGGGCCTGGACTTCGCCACTGCTATCATTCAAGCGAATGTGTTCCGGACGCAGGGAAAACATACCCTGTAGCCCGCAAACATTCGCTGACATCGTTTCATCAAAAACATTTGACGTCCCGACGAAACTTGCCACAAACGGTGTGCGCGGACGCATGTACAGTTCACGCGGAGAATCCACCTGTTCGATGCGACCATTATTAAACACCGCCACACGATCGGACATCGACAGGGCTTCACCCTGATCGTGGGTGACAAAAATGAAGGTGATACCCAGGGATTGCTGTAACTTTTTCAGTTCCAGCTGCATCTGCTCACGCAGCTTAAGATCCAATGCCCCGAGCGGTTCATCCAACAGCAGGACGCGCGGTTCATTGACCAGCGCGCGGGCAATCGCCACGCGTTGCCGCTGACCACCGGAGAGTTGCGATGGTTTGCGTTCATAAACAAAACCGAGCGCAACCTTATCCAGCGTTTCACGTGCTTTTGCGTGACGCTGTTTTTTATCAATACCTTTGACCATCAGCCCGTAGGCGACATTGTCGAGAATCGACATATGCGGGAATAGCGCATAATCCTGAAATACCGTATTGACGTTCCGTTCCCAGGGCGGCAATTCGCTGGCCTGCTTACCAAAAATGGTGATTGCGCCGCCTGACAGTTGCTCAAACCCTGCAATAAGGCGCAGACAAGTGGTCTTGCCGGAGCCGGATGGCCCCAGCATAGAGAAAAACTCACCGTCGTTAATCGCAATACTCACCCCATCAACTGCACGAACATCCCCGTACAGACGCGAGACGTTATGAAACTCCACTGCGTACGTCATAAAACCCCCAGCGGAATTAACGACCGCCCATAATGGCGATGTAATCCTGCGTCCAGCGACTGTAAGGAACGAATTTGCCACCTTCTGCGATCGGCGTTTTCCAGAAGGCAATTTTGTCAAAGTAGCTATAGCCGTTGGTTTCACAGCCCTTTTCACCCAGCAGCGGGCTGGCTTTACAACCTTCAGGCACGACTGGCAGAGAACCAAACCAGGCTGCGACGTCGCCCTGAACTTTCGGGGTTAATGACCAGTTCATCCATTTGTAAGCGCACACCGGGTGTTTGGCTTCGCTGTGCAGCATGGTGGTATCAGCCCATCCGGTAACCCCTTCTTTTGGGAAGACCGTGGCAATAGGCTGCCCTTCTCCTTTCAGGGCGTTCGCCTGATAAGGCCAGGCGCTGGACGCCACCACACCTTCGTTTTTGAAGTCGCTCATTTGCACGGTGGTATCGTGCCAATAGCGATGGATCAGCGCGTGTTGATCGCTCAGGACTTTGATCACCGCCTGATACTGTTGTTCGGTGAGCTGATAGGGATCGGTAATGCCCAGTTGCGGCTGAGTCGCCTTAACGAATAATGCAGCATCGGCAATATAGATCGGGCCATCGTAGGCTTGAACGCGCCCTTTATTGCTTTTTCCGTCCCCAAGTTTTTGCTCAACAAATACCACGTTCCAGCTATCCGGCGGCGTTGGGAAGATTTTGGTGTTGTACATCAGCAGGTTTGGTCCCCACTGGTACGGTGTGCCGTAAACTTTTCCGCCAACGTTAAACCACTCGCCTTTTACCACGCGCGGATCGATGCTTTTCCAGTTAGGGATCAGCGCGGTATTAATCGGCTGAACGCGTTTTCCCATAATCAGACGCAAGGAGGCATCACCGGAAGCGGTGACCAGGTCGTAGCCGCCTTTTGCCATCAGGCTGACCATTTCATCAGAAGTGGCCGCTGTTTTAACATTGACCGCGCAGCCGGTCTCTTTTTCAAACTGCGAGACCCAATCATATTGTTTATCGGTCTGTCCACGTTCGATGTAGCCCGGCCAGGCAATAATATCCAGACGGCCTTCCGGTTTATCTAAGGATGTCGGGGGTTCGGCTGCCTGTGCAGTCATCAGCGTCATACTGAGTGCGCACAGGCTACTGAGGGCAAACTGCTTGCTCATAACGTCTTACTCCTGTCTAAAAAATATTGAGCGGCAGCCTTGCCGTAAATATATGTCCTTTCCTAAAAATAGTCGGGGTGTTGTAAGCGTTCCTGCTGGCGCAAGGAAATTTAATCAGGTTGTGAGCTAACGCTCATTACGCTACTGATGCTGATCGGGAGCTTTAATCTTCTGGAGTATAGACAAGGAGTTAGGTGCAACGGTGGCAATAGTAAGAACTATTGATTTTTTGTATGGTAGCACCCGATATAAATAACATCGGGGTTAGGTATTCTCTATTTCGAAAATAAGAACGCGCTATTCTTTTATATTGAATAGCGCGTTACGTTTTATTTCATCATCTCGCGAATTAATTTTCCCAGCTGTTCCACAGCCTGTTCCTCACGCTCTCCCCAGTGCCATGCGGTATTAAAGCGAAAGAAACGAGTCCAGCTCCCCGAGGTCGAAAACATTTTTCCCGGTGCAATGCTGATATGGTGCGCCAGTGCCTGGGTGCTGAGCACGCCTGCATCAAGCGGTTCAGGCAGTTCCAGCCACAGAAAATAGCCGCTGTCGTTATGGTGAATTTTGACTTCCGCCGGAAGATGACGCAGCAACGTTTGCCAGGCCTGCTGTTTGCGTTCCGCCAGTTGACGGCGTAAGCGGCGCAGATGCGCGTCATAGCGCCGGGTTGACAGATAATCCACAAGCGCAAGCTGCATGGGGGAACTGGTGGATAACGTGCTCATGAGCTGGAGTCGCTGAATACGTCGAGCATGCTTCCCGGCCGCCACCCAGCCCACGCGAAATCCGGGCACCAGGCACTTCGAGAAAGACGAACAATGCAAAACGCTGTCGGCGCGATCCCAGGCTTTGGCAGGCAGTGGTTTTTCGCGACCAAAGTACAGCTCGCTGTAGACATCATCTTCTATCAGCATTACATGATATTTTTCCAGCAATGCGACCAGGTGCGCCTTTTTCTCTGGGCTGAGCGTAAAACCCAGCGGATTTTGGCTGTTGGTCATCAGCCAGCAGGCTTTTACCGGATACTCCTGCAACGCTTGCTCCAGCGCGGTAAGATCGATCCCCTCTTTCACGTCGGTGGCAATCGAAAGCGCCTTCAGCCGTAATCGCTCCAGGGCCTGCAACGCCCCATAGAAACAGGGATTTTCGACAATCACCCAGTCACCCGGTTCGGTAACCGCCTGCAGGCTCAGGTTGAGGGCATCCAGCGCACCGGTAGTGATGACAATCTCATCAGGTGAAATGGTCATCCCCTGTTGAGCATAGCGGCGGGCAATGGCATGGCGCAGCTCATCATTTCCCGGCGGCAGGTTTTCTATCACGCTCATGGCGGTCGCGGTTTTACTGACCTGCGCCAGCGAGCGGTTCAACTGCTGGAGGGGAAACAGACGCGGGTCAGGGAATGCAGAGGCAAATGGCATCACTGACGCATCCCGGCTGGCCTGCAGCATATCAAAAATATAGGTGTTGATATCCACCGCTTCATCGCGCATCACCTGCGTCTGCGGCGCTGCCAGCTCACGTTCAGGGCGCGCGGCAACATAGTAACCCGACTGCGGTCGGGCGATAATCCGGCCCTGACTTTCCAGCAACTGATATGCATGTCCGACGGTCATAAAACTCATGCCGCTGCTGACCACCTGCTCGCGCAAGGATGGCAAGCGATCGCCGGGCTGCCATACGCCAGACGCGATTTGATCGCGAATTTGCTCAGCCAGTCGCTGGTATTTTTTCATTTTTCGTCCTGATGATCGGTGTCGGTGACACGCACTGTATATATCAGTTTACATAATCAGGGCATTTTTTATAACTGTTATAGTTAACAGTTTTACAACATTGTTACTGACAGCTCCTTGCCTAAGGCGCGTGCAGCTATTTGCACAGCATCAATTTTTGTCGCGTGCTTTAAATCGAACAAACGGGTAATTTCCTGCTTAGGCCTGCCGATTCTGTTTGCCAGCTCCTGCTGGGTGATTTTTGATTCAAGAAAGGCATTTAACAAAAGAACCTTCGACGCAATGCTCAGGGGGATTTCCACATAGTCACCTTCAGCGCCAACCGCCGAAGGTAAAGGAATCGGTTCGTTATCGTCGAAATAGAATTCAAAAGCGGTCACCAATGCAGACTGCGCAGCCTGCAAAGCCCCATGACGGGTTTCGCCCTGAGTTAATGCTTCAGGAATATCCGGGAAAGAAACCACGAATCCACCTTCCACGGCGGGGATTAGATTAACGGGATAACGCATGATTTTTTCAAAATCTCTCATATAATTAACCTCATATTGATGATGACTGTAAGCCAAGCTGCTTCAGGATCGATTTTCGCAAGGCTTCTTTTATTTCATCACCAGGATGCCTGGGCATAACGCTACGCCTTCCCTGATACCTCAACTTCAGATGATTTGAGCCGTTTGTAACAGCCACTCCCTGAGATTCAAGCCAGCGTCTGAACTCACTTTGCTTCACTGCGCCTCCCTGTCGTCTATTATACGCACAAAGTAAACATTTATGATTACCTTTTCATTACCTCGCTAGTGATAGCGTAAAATCACTCGCGTGGGGAGGACGCGATTCAATAACAGGAATCCAGGTTCCAGATTTCATATCAGCCAGGCCAACCTATAACAGCACGACAACTGTTATGGTTAAAAAGAACTGTTCTGTTTCTGCCTTCCATTGCTTCGCAGCCTTAGAATTGCGCTAAATCAATTTTGCCTGCGGAGCTAAGCATGTTCGGTCTTGACGCGTTTCACCTGGCGAGGATCCAGTTCGCGTTTACGGTATCCTTTCACATCATCTTTCCGGCGATTACCATTGGCCTCGCCAGTTATCTGGCGGTGCTCGAAGGGTTATGGTTAAAAACGAAAAATCCGACCTGGCGCTCGCTATACCATTTCTGGTCGAAAATATTCGCCGTAAACTTTGGTATGGGCGTGGTTTCCGGGCTGGTGATGGCTTATCAGTTCGGCACGAACTGGAGTGGTTTTTCCGAGTTCGCCGGTAGCATCACCGGGCCGCTGCTGACCTATGAAGTATTAACCGCCTTCTTCCTCGAAGCAGGCTTCCTTGGGGTAATGCTGTTTGGCTGGAACCGGGTTGGCCCAGGACTTCACTTCTTCGCGACCTGTATGGTTGCGCTGGGTACTATTATTTCTACCTTCTGGATCCTCGCCTCCAACAGCTGGATGCAAACGCCACAGGGCTATGAAATTGTTAACGGGCAAGTCGTTCCCGTCGACTGGTTCGCCGTGATTTTCAATCCGTCATTCCCTTATCGTTTGCTGCATATGTCCGTTGCCGCCTTCCTGAGCAGCGCGCTGTTTGTCGCGGCATCAGCCGCATGGCATTTATTGCGCGGTAATAGCACGCCAGCAATTCGCGCTATGTTTTCAATGGCGCTGTGGATGACGTTAATCGTCGCTCCGCTGCAGGCCTTAATTGGCGATATGCACGGGTTGAATACGCTGAAGCACCAGCCTGCAAAAATTGCGGCGATTGAAGGACACTGGGAAAATCCGCCCGGTGAACCGACCCCGCTGCTGTTGTTCGGCTGGCCGGATATGGAGCAGGAGCGCACCCGCTATGGGCTGGAAATCCCGGCGCTGGGCAGCCTGATCCTGACTCATAGTCTGGATAAACAGGTCCCGGCGTTAAAAGAATTTCCGAAGGAAGACAGGCCCAATTCCACCATCGTGTTCTGGTCGTTTCGCATTATGGCAGGGTTAGGCATGCTGATGATCCTGCTGGGCGCGTTTGCCCTGAGGCTGCGTTATAAGCAGCGGCTATACACCTCACGTCCTTTCCTGCGTTTTGCATTGTGGATGGGCCCCTCCGGTCTGATTGCCATCCTTGCTGGCTGGGTGACCACCGAAGTTGGCCGTCAGCCGTGGGTGGTTTACGGTTTGCAACGTACGGCGGATGCGGTTTCCGCACATGGTGATTTACATATGAGCATCAGCCTACTGTCTTTCTTTGTGGTGTATAGCTCGGTGTTTGGCGTGGGTTACAGCTACATGATCCGCCTGATCCGCAAAGGACCACAGGAAGATGAGCCGACCATTCCACCAACAGGCACGCCGGCGCGGCCGCTTTCTGCTGTCGTTCTCGATTCTCAACCGGAGGCACACCGCTAATGGGTATCGATTTATCAGTTATCTGGTTTGTAATTATCGTGTTCGCCACGCTGATGTATATCGTGATGGACGGTTTTGATCTCGGGATCGGTATTTTATTCCCTGCGATTTCGGATGCGGATGACCGCGATGTGATGGTCAACAGCGTCGCCCCGGTATGGGACGGTAATGAAACCTGGCTGGTGTTGGGTGGCGCCGGATTATTCGGCGCTTTTCCCCTGGCCTATGCGGTGATTGTCGATGCGCTGACGATCCCGTTGACCCTGATGCTCATCGGCCTGATATTTCGCGGCGTCGCGTTTGAGTTTCGCTTCAAAGCCACGCCGGCGCATCGACCATTCTGGGATAAAGCTTTTCTCGGCGGTTCAATCCTCGCGACATTCACTCAGGGTATTGTGGTCGGTGCCGTACTCAATGGATTTTCCGTCACCGGACGCAGCTACAGCGGCGGTCCTTTCGACTGGCTGACCCCCTTTACCCTGTTCTGCGGCGTGGGCCTGGTTGTAGCCTACGCCCTGTTGGGGGCAACATGGCTGGTGATGAAAAGCGAAAATCCGTTGCAGGATAAAATGCGCTGCGTGGCAAGAAAACTGCTGCTGGCGATGCTGGTTGTTATTGCCATTATCAGCCTGTGGACGCCGCTGGCGCACAGCGCCATTGCCGAGCGTTGGTTTAGCCTGCCCAATCTGTGGTTCCTGATGCCGGTTCCGCTCCTGGTTGCGCTGATTAGCCTCTGGCTGTGGCGCTCGCTGGGTCAGCAAAACAGCCATACGCTGCCTTTTGTATTGACGCTGGGGCTGATTTTTCTCGGGTTCAGCGGGCTGGGGATCAGTATCTGGCCCCACATCATTCCACCGTCCATTACGCTGTGGCAGGCGGCAGCTCCGGCGCAGAGTCAGGGCTTTATGTTGGTTGGCGCGCTGCTGATTATCCCGATAATCCTGGTGTACACCTTCTGGAGCTACTACGTTTTCCGCGGCAAAGTTCAACATGGTGAGGGGTATCATTGATGCAACAAACAATCTGGAAACGCCTGATGTGGCTGGTGATCCTCTGGGGCGGCAGCGTGCTGGCCCTGGCCGCCGTTGGTATGTTCTTTCGTCTCCTGATGACGGCCGCCGGGTTTAAATCCTGATTCTCTCCCTGATAACAACCGGGCAGCGCTGCACTGCCCGGTTGTGACAAATCCCAACGTTATCTAAACAAAAATGTAAAAAACATCGAAATGACAAAACAGAGATTGTCATTAACCCGATTAAAATATTGAATAGTCACCTGGCGAAATTATCGTCAATTCCGCAGCTAACGTACCAGAGGGTGCATGATGTTTAAGAAAGGGTTAACGGTGTTATTGCTGGCCAGCGCGCTTTTTTCCGGTCAGCTTCTCGCTACTAATCAGGGACATGAATATCTTCAGGTGCAGGATGCCGATCACTTATTACGACACACAGCCGACAGCGATGAACTACGAATGACGGCGGAAGAATCCGCCGCCGATCTTCGCGAACACCATTACTGGCAAAAATCACGCAAACCCGATACACATCAGAGCTAACCGTTAGCTTTTACGCTTTGGCAACGTTTTCAGCAGTTCTTCAGGGCTGACGGAAGCCACCACGCTGCCCGGCAACGGCATCTTCAGAATGTGATGTTTCATCTTGCCGATCACGTGCATTTCGCACGGTCGGCAATCAAATTTCAGCGTCAGGACCTCATCGCCGTTAACCAACTGCATCGGCGTGGCTTTCCAGCTTTTGATATTTCCTTTCGCCTGTTTCGGACACAGGTTAAATGCAAAACGCAGGCAATGTTTGGTGATCATCACCGGCACATCGCCCTTTTCTTCATGCGCCTCATAGGCGGCATCAATCAACTGCACGCCATAACGGTGATAAAACTCTCGCGCTTTATGGTTGTAGACGTTAGCCAGAAAGCTCAGATGCGTTTGCGGGTAAACCGGCGCCGGCTGGGCAACCGGTTTACGGCGACCGCGCTGATAGTTTTGCAAACGAGCGGCATCCAGCATGTCGACCGCTTCACGTCGCAGCTGATTCAGTTGACCGTTAGGCACGAACAATGCTCCCGGCAGATTCACCTGAATATTACGGGCGTAATACAGCGTTTGTCCCAGTTTTGCCAGGCCATCCTGTAGGTTGCTCAACGCTTTTTCTGCATTGTTCGCTTCCTCAAACTGGCCGTCCAGCGTATGGGTGATACTCCCCCCCTCCTCACTGGTGAGCGTCAGGATCAACTGTTCCTGCCAGCCGCCCAGCTCAATATCAACCGCGACGCGGCGTTCGCTGGAGGTTTTGGTCAACGCTTGCTGCCAGTTATGATCGAGATTGCGGTTCAGCGGATGGTTGGCGCGCACTTTGTGCAGGTCGGCGGGCATTTCATTCGGCCACACCCGATAACGATTGTGCCCCGTTTTTTCAACGGTGTTGGCGCGAAATCCGACGACCTCACGCTTGATTAACACGTTCAGGCCATCCCCGTTGGCCAGCGGTTCTGTTACCTCAACATCGAGATGATCTTTTGCCACCTTCAGGACTTCGCCAACCGGCAGACCGATGAACTTTGGTGAGTCGAATGCGCCGATATCCCCCTTACGGGCATTCACAAAATAATCGGTGCTGCCGCGATGGAAGGTCTTTTCCGTGGATGGAGTAAAGAAATGTTCGGTACGCCCGGCTGAAGAACGGGCAAGATCGCCGCGCTCTTCAATTATGGCGTCCAGCATCTGACGATAATGCGCGGTAATATTCTTCACATAGCTCATGTCTTTATAGCGCCCTTCAATTTTGAAGGATCGCACGCCTGCGTCAATCAACGCACCGAGGTTGGCGGTCTGATCGTTATCTTTCATCGACAGCAGATGTTTTTCATAGGACACCACGCGCCCCTGATCGTCTTTCAGGGTATACGGCAGGCGACAAGCCTGAGAACAGTCACCGCGGTTAGCGCTACGTCCGGTTTGCGCATGTGAAATATAACACTGGCCTGAATAGGCGACGCACAGCGCACCGTGAATGAAAAATTCAATAGTCGCATCCGTAGACTGATGAATGGCGTTTATTTGCTCAAGGCTCAGTTCACGCGCGAGGACAATTTGGGTGAATCCGACGTCAGAAAGAAACTTCGCCTTCTCGACGCTGCGAATATCACATTGGGTGCTGGCGTGCAGCTCAATGGGAGGAATATCCAGCTCCAGAATCCCCATATCCTGCACAATCAGGGCGTCAACGCCGGTCTGATACAGATCGGTAATTAATCGCTGTGCGGGCTCCAGCTCATCATCATGCAAGATTGTATTTAGCGTCACAAAGATTTTCGCCCCGTAACGATGCGCAAACGGCACCAGTTCGGCGATATCTTTCAGGCTGTTACTGGCGTTATGACGCGCGCCAAAACCCGGTCCGCCAATGTAAACGGCGTCAGCGCCGTGCAAAATGGCTTCACGTGCAATGGCGGTATCCCGGGCCGGGCTTAACAATTCAAGGTGATGAGGCTGCTGGCGCATACAGTTGTTACCATCCACAAGTGGTAAAAATGGCGGCTATTGTAGTCACAAGCGCGGCTTTTCGGAATAGTTTTCCCGATTAACCGCGCGGGTAATGGATCAGGGAATGAAAGTGAACCGTTTGTTCGCTACTGTTACGGTAGCTATGCGCCCTGTCTCCCGCAAAACGCACCCCCTCGCCGGATTTCATGGTGCGCCACTGCCCCTCAATACACATATCCAGCAGCCCATTTATCACCACCACGTGCTCTATAACGCCGGTTTCATGCGGAGTCGATTCACTGAGTGCGCCAGGTGCCAGCTGTATCGAAAAATGATCGAAGCACAGCTGTGGGTCCCACGGAAACAGTGGCGTGACGACCATCGCCTGCTGCTGGGGATCGAATGTTGGCGCGCCGTCTGACTCTGGCGGTGAAATAAACGTCGAGAATGGCACGTTCAGTCCGGTGGCAATTTTCCACAATGTCGCCACCGTTGGGCTGGATTCATTGCGCTCAATCTGCCCCAACATGGCTTTTGACACGCCGGTTTCCTCCGCCAAACGTGACAGGCTCCATTCCCGCTGGTGACGTAGCGTGCGGAGCGTTGTGGCCAGATAGTAGGTTAAGTTTTCCATTTTTCGCCTTCCTGACTCTCCTTTCTCAAGGCTACAGCTTAGCACTTGTACGCTATAACGCACAGTGCTACATTGATTGACCGTTATAACGCACACGGAGTGACTATGCGCGCATTCTCCATCCCACTACCCACCGTATTATCGGGTTTTGTGGCTGTCCTGGTCGGTTACGCCAGCTCGGCTGCCATTATCTGGCAAGCGGCCCTGGCCGCAGGTGCGACCACCGATCAAATCGCGGGCTGGATGACCGCGCTGGGGATTGCAATGGGCGTCAGTACGCTGGCGCTGACGTTATGGTATCGCGCTCCTGTGCTCACGGCCTGGTCAACACCTGGCGCCGCGCTGCTGGTTACGGGTCTGCACGGGGTATCGATTCAGGATGCTATCGGCGTTTTTATCGTGGCTAATTCGTTGATCGTGCTGTGCGGCATAACCGGATTGTTTGCCCGTCTGATGAAAATAATCCCCCACTCACTGGCATCAGCCATGCTGGCCGGGATCCTGCTGCGCTTTGGTCTGCAGGCCTTTAATAGCCTCAACAGTGAGCTTATTTTGTGCGGTAGTATGCTGGTGGCATGGCTGGTATTTAAAGTCACAGCCCCACGGTACGCGACGATCGCCGCGATGCTGGCGGGTATCGCTATCGCGCTAATAAAAGGTGACATTGTCACAAGCGGAGTGAATTTATCGCCGGTCATGCCTGCGTTTATTGCCCCACACTTTTCATTTGCCCACAGTATCAGCATTGCGCTACCGCTGTTTCTGGTTACCATGGCTTCGCAAAATGCCCCAGGTATTGCCACTATGAATGCGTCGGGCTATTCATTACCCGTTTCACCGCTCATTATCTTTACCGGCCTGCTGGCGCTGATGTTTTCGCCGTTTGGCGTCTACTCCATCTGCATTGCCGCCATAACCGCCGCAATTTGCCAAAGTCCCGAAGCGCATCCTGATGCCAAACGACGCTGGCTCGCCGCCGCCGCGGCTGGCGTCTTCTATCTTCTGGCTGGGGTGTTTGGCGGTTCAGTCACAGGACTAATGGCGGCACTGCCCGTAAGCTGGATCCAGATGCTGGCCGGTCTGGCCTTGCTCGGGACAATTAGCGGTAGTTTGTATCAGGCGTTGCATAATGAAGCGGAACGCGTCGCAGCCATCGTTACGTTTTTGGTCACGGCCAGCGGCCTGACGTTATTGGGGGTTGGATCTGCATTCTGGGGGCTGGTCGTCGGCGGTATCTGCTACGCCGTGTTGACGTTATTTCGCCGCACGTAGCTGCGTTGGCGTTTTACCGGTTACCTGTTTAAACCGGTTACTAAAATGGCTTGCCGAACTGAATCCGCAGGTCATCGCAATATCTGACAAACTGCGTGAAGTGTAACAGACCAGATGCTGCGCCAGCGCCATACGACGTTGCATCACATACTGATGCGGTGCCATATTCATCGACTGGCGGAACATTCTGGCAAAATGGAATTCGCTGAGCGCCGCCTCGCTAGCCAGGTCGTTCAGGGTGATTGGATACGCCAGATGCGCGTCAATATAGGCCAGCACGTTACGCAGGGTGACGGGCGCGAGTCCCCCGGTGACGGTGGGCAGTCGCCATTGAACGTTGCTGTAATGCTGGATCAGATGCGTTAACAGTAGCGAAGATGCCGCGCTGAGCGTGAGATGATTGGCCGGTTGCTGCCAGTCGTTATCAAGCAGAAACTGACGGTAAACCGCCGTGATCCCCGGGTCACTGCCAAACGTGTGCTCGTCCAGCGTGAAGCTATAGGGGCTTTTATCCCAGACTTTTTCCCCCACTTCGCGCAGATGTGCGTCGGTACAATAGAGATGAACAAAGGAAAGATCGTCGCGGATATCCCAACTTGACTCGCTCTCTTTCGGCATCAGGCAAAAACGGTCCGGTCCGCCGCCATTCTTCCAGCCCCCCGCCGTTTTGTGATAACTCTCGTAGCCATCCGCGATATATAAACTGAGCGTATGGTGATCGCAATACTGGGTGATGGTATCGCGTTTGTTTGACCAGGCCGCCAGTTGGATCCCTGAATGTAACGCAACCGATTCATGCAGCACGGCATTATGTTTGCGTAAGTTTTCAAAGGCATCGTAGGGCTGAGGCATACCATCACATTCAAAATAAGTTAGCAGGCTTTCAGTCTATAACAGCCACATATTGTTAACAGCTTCCTTTTCGCTTTTACGCTAAAAAAGCGCAAGATTTTGCAAGTCCGCCGCAAACCGATGAAAGCCTCCTGCCGCCAGACATGACACAGTGTGAACCTGAATCCAAAAAAGAGAGAGTTGTATGAACGCACTGTTGTACTGCCTGGTGGTGGTAATTTGGGGAACGACATGGATTGCGATTTATTTGCAGCAGGGCCCGGTTTCTGCGCCGGTTTCTATCTTTTGGCGCTTCGCCGTTGCCAGTTCGCTGATGATAGTGATCCTGCTGGTTAGCGGTAAATTACGCAAACTGTCTGGTCGCGATCATCTGTTTTGTCTGTTACAGGGTGGATGCGTTTTTTGCTTCAACTTCTGGTGTTTTTATACGGCTGCAGCCTGGATTAATACCGGCCTGGAGTCGGTGATTTTCTCAATGGCCGTCCTGTTCAATGCGGTCAATAGCTTCATCTTTTTTGGGCAAAGACCACCGCTGCGTTTCTATATCGCAGCTGGTCTCGGACTGACGGGCATTGTGACTCTGTTCTGGCAGGATTTGCTCAACAGCGGATTCAATCATTCCTTGCTGCTGGGTATCGGCTTAAGCGCCCTTGGAACCTTCGGTTTCTCATTGGGTAATATGATCAGCATGCGTCACCAGAAAAAAGGGCTGGAAGTGTTAACGACCAACAGTTGGGCCATGCTGTACGGCACGCTGTTGATCGCTGCCATTGCGCTGATGCGCGGGGACAATTTTACGCCACAATGGACATTCAGCTATCTCAGCGCGCTGTTATATCTGGCTATTTTTGGCTCAGTGATTGCTTTCGGCGCTTATTTCACACTGGTAGGTCGCATTGGTCCCAGTAGGGCGGCATACAGCACCCTGCTTTTCCCGCTGGTTGCGCTAACGCTGTCAACATTGTATGAAGGATACGTCTGGCAGGTTAACGCTATTGCCGGATTAGTATTGATTTTACTGGGGAATATGGTGATGTTTGCCCGACCAGAAGTGCTGATGGGTAAACTATTCTATCGACGCCGGGTGGCATAAAAAAACGCACCATCCTGAGATGGTGCGTTGATTATTATTGTGGTTTTTTGTTCACGTCAAACATGGTGGCATCCGTCGCCATGTCATCAACAACTTTCTTCAACGTTTCGAATGTCATCGGCGTATTTTCGTTGCTCAGATCTTTACCTTCACCCTTACGTACAACTTTAACTACCGGTTTATTGGTCGCCGCATCAATCAACTCACCCTCGAAATAGAGGTTGGTATCCATGGTACGGTGACCCGTTGCCATTTGTGTTCCCGCAACGAGTAGCGCAACCGGGATCACTTCATAGAACTGCAGTCCTTCTTTGCTCGTTGCAACACCGGTAATCGCTCCGCGGAAAATCAGGCTACGTGGCCCAGGGGTAGTAACCAGGGGCTTACGCTTGCTGATGGCGGATTTCAACTGGGTATTGGTGTAGGTCAGCAGTTGATCAAGAACCTGCTGCCCTACCTGCGTGGTAGGTTTAGGAACCGGATAATACGTTACCGGGTTATATACAATGTTGTCATATTTGGATTCGTTGTAGCTCGGATCAACCCAACGGAGTACGGTTTGTCCCGATGCTGATTGTGTTTCCTTCAAATCAGAGTAATTTTTTAAAAACCCAGAATATTTATCCGGCGCGGTCACTTTTGACGCACAGCCGGATAATGCCAACAAGCCAGTAAGCACTGCAACTTTAAATAAAGTTTGAGTACGCATGAAACGATCCCTTTAGTTTTCGCAATGATGCTTAAAAAGCATAGCAAAACCGTTTCATTTTGGATGTACTAAAAATGGTAAACACCGCACAATTTTCTCTCTGCGCCCGGCACAAAAAATGCTGAGCGCAGAAAGAGTTAACCCAGGCGGGAGGTTCAGGCAGTTTTGCGTGCCAGCATTGTGGCAAAGCGCAGTTTAATTCGATTACCGTTTTCATCCGTACGATGAAGTTCACCCACGTCTTCGTTATATTTCAGCAGCTCCCATCCGCTGTAATAATTGCGCAATTCTCCGGTTTTAAACGCGAACGGGAAACCCACGGTACACGGAAAATCATCGGTATCCATCGCCGCGACGATTAAGTTATATCCGCCCGGTTTAGTGCAACGCTGCATATTTTCAATAAGGCCAGGGATAGTTTTGGCTTCAAGGAACATCAGCACAACGGTAGAAAGAATAAAATCATATTCGCCGTCAAAGCGTAATGCGTTGAGATCCGCGACGTTCGCGTGCAGATTGGTCAGCCCTTCCGCCGCTTTGATACGCTCAAGGTTAGCGATGCTCATGGGATTTTTATCTAATGCTGTCACGTCATAACCGTTTGCCGCAAGGTACAGGCTGTTACGACCGTTACCGCAGCCCAGGTCTAACGTTTTACCTGGCTTAACAATTTTTGCCGCTTCAACAACATCGGAATGCGTACGAGTTAAATCGTATTTCTCAGTAAAGTAGTTTTCGTCGCAAAGGGTCATTATTTATCCTCAGATTTCAGTAATGCAGCACGCTCCGTGCGGATGAGCAGTTTCCCCTGCATCAGCAATGCAAACGTACGTACCAGTAATAATGCAATGATAAAATTGGTAAAAATAAACAGTGGGATCGACAGCGTATGAAAAAATCCTGACTCGCTACTGTGGCCCAGATGCAGCCCTGTTGTCGCCAGAGCCGACACGCCAAACGAGAAGCTCCAGAAAGATGCATTAAATGGCTGTGACAAATACCACGGCATGAGCCGTAGCATGAACAGCAGTTGCAGCAGACCATAGCCGAACAGCATTTTGGCTAACGTATCGCCCTCGCCACCGTTAACGCTAAGCCAGGCGCTGCAGGCGACCAGCGCAGGCGCCAGTTGAATGCCAAGTGAAGTACGTAACACCGCAGGCAACTCACCGCAGCTACGTAAACGTTGCAGAATCACCGGCTCCAGGCTGAGCCAGGAAAAAACCCCGGCGCCCAAAAACACCAATCCTGCGTCGTTGAAACCCAGTGCGCCACAGGCCATTGCACTGATAAAGTTATTGGCGACGGTCGGCAGATACAGACCCGGAGTGGTGGCTTCCTCTGGATGCGATCCACGCCACAACCCTGCCGTTTGCCAGGCGGCGTAGGCCAGCTGTATCACCACGCCAATGCTGAACAACCCAATCGCCAGCGGTCGATACCACGGGACAAAACCAATCGCGACCAGCATCGTTGTGGCCGGAAACAGACTGACAAAGCTGCTCATCACCGGGTGACGAATTTCCGCCAATACGCTCTGCGGAAAACGCAGTAAACGGCTAAGAAAGGCCAGCGTCAGCAGCCCCCAAATGACCATTGCGAGGATCACTAAACCGTCGCCAATCAAGTGACTCACTGGCCACACCTGACTGGCATAACGCCACGCAAACCCCATCCCAATGATGCCCAGTACCATGCCAAAATAACCGGCCGGAAGATTGAGGACCCGCTCACTCTGTTTGTTCTTACTCATTTTGTTTATTTTATAAAGTATATTTGAAATGCATTTTATGGAATTTCCGCTGATTTAGCCAGTGCGGAAAACTTTGCTACGTTTAACTAAGGTGCGCAACATGGAAATGAGCTATGACCAAATATCGTCTCAGCGATGAGTCTCGATCCTTTAGTTACCAGGATAATGGCAATAAAAAAAGCGTATTACTACGCCAAATCATTGCGCTCACTGATTTTAATGATGTCCAGGCCGGTACGCCCGGAGGCTGGATCGATAATGAAAGCGTGCTGTCACAAAGCGGTGATTGCTGGATTTACGATGAAAACGCGCTCGCATTTTCCGGCGCGACGATTACAGGAAACGCCCGCATTACTCAGGCAAGCGTGGTCAGAGATGGCGCGCAAATTAGCGATGACGTGTGGATTGACCGGGCTGAAATCAGTCATAATGCTCAAATACGTGACAACGTCACCATTCAGGATTCTGTGGTTCGCGGCGAGTGCCTTCTCTTTGGTGATGTGCGCGTGATGTGTGACTCTGAAATCATCGCCGCCAGGGGGCTAACCCGTGAAAGCGACCAGCTCCTGCAAATTTATGATCGGGCTTTTGTCAGCCACTCACGAGTGGTGCATCAGGCGCAGATCTATGGCGATGCGAAAATCAACTATGCCTTTATTGAACATCGGGCGGAAGTTTTTGATTTCGCACAGGTGGAAGGTAATGAAGAGAACAATGTCTGGATTTGCGATTGCGCCAAAGTCTATGGATATGCGCGCGTCATCGCCGGGAGCGAAGAAGATGCCATACCTACCCTACGCTACAGTTCGCAGGTGGCGGAGCACGCGGTAGTTGAAGGTAACTGCGTGCTGAAACACCACGTGCTGGTCGGCGGTCATGCGCAATTACGCGGTGGACCGCTCCAGTTAGATGACCACATCCTGATTGAAGGCCACGTCTGCGTGCTGGGCGAAGTGCTGATCGAGCATCACATTGAGATAACCGGTCAGGCGCATATCCAGGCGTTTGATGGCGATACCATTCACCTACGCGGACCGAAAGTGATTAACGGTGAACAGCGCATTACGCGCACGCCTATCGCAGGTTTATTCTGAAGAGCCATCAATGATGCGGGCGTAGAGATTCACATCATAGTAATCACCATTAAGGAATTCCGCCTGTTGCATACATCCTTCCAGTTGGAAGCCATTACGCAGCGCCACCTGATTGCTCTCAACGTTTTCTACGCGACATTTAATCACGAAGCGGCGAATCTCCTGACGCTGCGCATAATGATGAATTAAGGCCTGTAGCGCCTGGGACATGATGCCTTTACCCTGATGCTCCTCATCCAGCCAGTAGCCGATATAAGCCGCTTTGTTCAGCGGTTCTATCTGGTTAAACGAGATAACCCCGACCACATTTTCTTGCGCAAAAATCAGGAACATTTTGGCGTAACCGCGCTGGTGCAACATCATATTGCCCTGCACATTCTTGCGGGTGTCCTCCTCAGACGCAACAAACTGCGGCCAGTTCAGCGACTGCTGGAGCCAGCTTTTATTTTTAAGCACCAACTGATGCAGAGGCGTGACGTGTTGCTCTTCTACGGCACGCAGTTCCAGCGTGTCATTGATGGTAATCACTTCTGACATTTTCATTCCGTTATGATGGTTAAGCAGGCCACCCTGCTCAATCAAATAAAAACAGGAAGGGCTCCCTTTTGGAAGCCCTTTTACACAGCAAGCGCCGTTTTACTTAGCTCTCACTGACACTCTCTTTTTGCAATATTTTGAGCAGATCTTCCTTCAGGTGGAGTTTCTGTTTCTTAAGGCGAACAATGTCCAAACTATACCCCCGACCATCCGAACCTTCCAGTCTGGAGATCTCATGATCAAGGCTGTTGTGTTTTTCGAATAAGGACAGAAAGCGAGGGTTCTCGGATTTCAGTCGGGAAATAAGGTCTCTGTATTCTGGAAACATACTTTCTCCCTGTTAGTGGAAAAGAACGTGTATAAGAAATACACACCTCCAGAGTACCCACTTGACTTACAGAAAAATGCGAACGGGATCGAGTAAATAGTGTACAGAATGGTTGTGAAGAGGATTACAGATACGGCTCCCCATTCGGAGAGCCGTAAAGGGAGTGATTAACGCATCTCGCGGTCGTCAACGTACTGACGTTTATCCGGCGCTGGCGGGAAGTACTGATACAGCCAGGTTTCACTGATGGCGTCGCCCTGACAACGCAGGAACATACGCATATCTACCGGATCGGTTGAGTCAGAGGTCGGATACCAGTCAAACTGAATGCGATAACCGTCGATAGGTTCCACGTAAAGGATCTCAATCTGTTTCGCTTCACCGCTGGAGAGGGTAATCACCGGTTCAATACCCTTCGGCGCGGCGGCTTTTAGATCGCCACCAACGAAATCAACAGCAAAACGTCGCGCCCATTTTTCCGGGTAGTGCTCGCCCGGCGCCCATCCTTCCGGGAAGCCGCCCATGCCTGTTCGGGTCGCCATCACGCGAGCCAGCGGTGAACGCACCGGCGGCTGAGCGCTCCAGTACAGGCGATATTTGAATTCCAGATCATCGCCCGCTTTGATCGACCTTTCAGGCTGCCAGAAGCAGACGACGTTATCCAGCGTTTCGCCGGTCGTCGGGATCTCCATCAGGCCGATAGTCCCCTTGCCCCACTGGTTACGCGGTTCGACCCACAGGCTCGGACGCTTGTTGTACCAGCCCATGATATCCTGGTAATGGGAGAAGTCGCGATCGAGCTGCAGCAAGCCAAACCCTTTCGGGTTGTTATCGGTATAGGCGTTGAACTGCAGTTTTTGCGGGTTATTCAGCGGGCGGCAGATCCACTCGCCATTGCCCCGCCACATCGCCAGACGGTCGGAATCATGAATTTGCGGGTGAATGGTGTCACACATCCGACGTTCGTTGTTGCCGCAGCTAAACATGCTGGTCATCGGTGCAATACCGAGCTGCTTGATGTCTTTGCGCGCATAGATGTGGTTTTGTACATCCATGATCACCTGCGTTTTCTCGCAGTGGATCACGAACTTAAATGCACCGGTTACGCTGGGGCTGTCGAGAAGCGCATACACGGTAAAGGAGGTTGCGCCCGGTTTGACCGTTTCAAACCAGAAAGAGGTGAAATCAGGAAACTCTTCTTTGCTGTCGGTGTAGGTATCTACCGCCAGACCGCGGGCCGATAAACCGTACTGATAGGTGTCATCCACGGCGCGGAAATAGCTGGCGCCCAGGAAAGAAACGATATCGCGACGGGCTAATTCTGGCGCTTTAAACACGCGGAACCCGGCGAACCCGAGGTCAGTCTGCCCTTCCAGCTGTTTGGTATCCACACCCGCATCATTGTATTTAAACAGTTCCGGGCGGAAGTGGATTTCGCGCGCCATATGCGTGCTGCCATCAACCGAGAACATGCGTACCCGGCGACGAAAGCCCATTCCCACGTGGAAGAACTGCGCATCAAGCTGACGATTTTCAACATTGTTCCACAGAGACTGCTCTGGGTCATATTGAATGCTGTTGTAGGCCTGCGGCGTCAGTTTGGCCAGCGTGTCAGGTAACGCGCGCGGTGCGCCGCCCCAAGGCTTCTGTGCTAAGTCATGGGCCATCGATTGCAGGACGGAAAAATCAAAACGTACGGTTTTTCCGTCTGCAATGTCAGACTCTGCCGCAAAGGCGGCGCTGGAAAAGAGTGATGCAATACCACTGGTTCCGCACACGGCGGCCATTGCCATTGAACCTTTAATAAATCGTCTGCGATTCATGCCTGAAAGTGAGTCCTTCTGGTCGTGTAAATGGTCCCGCGCCGGCCATAATCAGCGGCAAGAGAGTGCACATTTCTGACCGCTCACTCTAGACAAAATTCATTAATAATCCAATTGTTGGTCGCCGATTATCTGTACAAAATCGAAAATATTTTATGTCGATGGGAACAGACCGAATCCCATGTAAATTCAATTAAAGTAAACCACACCGCCGTTTACTGCGATCTTGCGCCTCCTGATACAACGCAAACTCATCATAAACCGCACAACCCAGCGCCTGTTCAAACGCGTCGCGGCTGGAATTACCGTGGCTCCGGGCCTGAGTTTCATTCCCCAGATTAGACTGGAAAATCCCCGCGGCGCTCACCGGTAAAAAATCTTCGTAGGTAATGGGCTGAGCAACCAGCCAGCCCCGCTCAATGAGCGGCTGCGGGTCGTCATCCGGGCGAATCGCCTGTCGATGCGCCTCGCCCGACGGTGTCAGCCGGTAGCGGAACCAGGCAAGCCCCTGCTGGCGCAGCAGAAATTCGCTGTCCGGGAATGCTTTGAACACCTCCTGCAAATGCAGCTGATGCGTCAGGTTGTCTTTTCCCGTTCCCGCTTTATTCAGCAATTCGTCGTACAATGCTCTGCCTTTCGGCGTCAGGGCCACGCCGCGCTGTTCGATTTCACCAAAACGCGCCGTGTGAGTGCCACGCATTTCACCGGCAAATAACACCGGCTCTTCCAGCGCTTTAAAACTGGTCTGACGCAATAAAATGGGCACCTCGCGGCGCGGTGGCCCTTCAATCAGTATTTTGGGTTCAATGCCGCACTCCGGCATCATCGACTGAACCCGGTCGATATCCAGCGTACGCGGCGTCAGATGGTTGATATGACACCCAGGGAAACACACCACATCAGCAATCAGCCGGTGCTCATTGTGCAATGCGTGATAGGTCGCCTCATCGACCGTGGCATGCTGATGCCAGCGGAAAGTTTCCAGCGCTTCTTGCACAAACTCCTGCGCCTGCTCAGGCGTAAAACTGCCCTGCACATCAAACTCATCCAGCAGTTCGTGACAACGACGGGTGAAAATATCGCGTTTCGCGAGGATCTCCGCGGCTTTTTGCCGTAGCGCGGCGTTTTCGATTAATTCGAGCCGCAATAACGAGGTGAATACCCGAAACGGGTTGCGCGAAAGCGACGCATCGTCAATGGGACGAAACGCGGTGGAATGCACGGGAACACCGGCCTGGGAGAGATCGTAATAACTCACCGGATACATGCCCATAATGGCAAACATCCGGCGTAGCGTAGAAAGCTCCTGCGCAGTGCCCACCCGAATGGCGCCGTGGCGCTCAACGTTTAGCCGGGCCAGCTCATCTGCATTCGCCAGTTTTTCATGCAGCGTAGGATTATTTTCCAGTACCGCCAGATTCACATCAGCGACAAGTTCCAGCAACGTGCCATATTGCGGGACTTCCTGCTGGTACATTGCTGACATTGCCTGCGAAAATTGTTCCCGAATCTCATCTGCCGTGATGGTGTTCGCCATAATGTCATGCCTCCAGTGAATATTACCTGGAGTGTAGAAAACGCCGCTGACTCCGGTGGGAAGAATTTACAAAGTGTGACCCCGCGTAAATTTCCCACCCCTACAGACGGTGAACAGAACCTACTGGCGTGGTTTTAAATGACTTTCCAGCCAGGGCAACATCTGTTTTTTACGGCTGAGCATCCCCTCCACCTTACAGGGCTGCGGGATGTCTGACAGCTCTGGACCGGCAAACCACAGGCTGGTGTCGCCCAGATTGATATCGGTGAGCATCAGTACAACCAGAGCGGCATTCTTTTCCTCTGCATAGCGCGCCATTTCCAGACGGAGATCGTCCAGCACCGCATCCACCTGTTGCAGCGCATACAGTTCAAGCTGCGCCACACAAACCGAATGTCCATGAATGGTGAAGGTTTTAATGTCTTTCTGCAGAAGCTCGCGAGCGCTCATGCCTTCCACGCTTGTTTTAGCAGACAGCAGGTCGCGACTAAACGCCTCGAGATCCACACCGGTTTTTTGGGCCAGGGCCTCCACCGCCAGGCGATCGTCAGAGGTGGTCGTTGGCGAACGAAGCGTGACAGTGTCACTCAATGCGGCACCCAGCAATAAAACGGCCTCAGCGGCAGACAACTGGCTGCGCTCCTCTTCCGACATCAGTTGCCATAACAGCGTCGCGCTGCTGCCGACTGGCTTCACCCATACTTCAGGTGGCAGACGAGTGACTAATCCACCGAGTCGGTGATGATCGATAATTCCCACGACGTTACTTTCTGCCAGCGATGCCGGCCCCTGGGCAGGCTCGGTGAAATCGACCAGCCACACATCACGATCGGTCAGTTCAAACGTCAGCCGTTCGGGCATCGTCAGTCCCGCATGCTCAAAGATAAATTGCGTTTCGCGGTTAGGTTCGCCCAGACGCCATGCCGTCGCCTGCTGGCCACGTAAAGTAAGCCAACGCGCGGTCATGGCGGCGGTACAAATGGCATCGCTATCGGGGTTAAGGTGCCCTATTACATCTATCATTAATCAGTGCCTTGTGAAGAGAATGGTTCAAAAGCAAACAATAACGAAAGTATATCGACTGGACGGATTCTTTCCATGATCCCACCACCCGGTGGCGCTGTACAAAACATAAGCAAAATAAATCAGTTGTAAGTAAAATAGGATAAATGTTAATAATATTTTGCTATCAAGTTATCAAAATCAAACAACTTCACTTGTCACCGATACAACTCTGTTTTTAACATCGCTTATGGAAAAAAATGTTCTGTTCAATCAGCGCATTCGCTTGCGCCACCTTCATACTTTTGTCGCCGTTGCACAGCAGGGAACGTTGGGCCGCGCGGCTGAGACCCTTAACCTGAGCCAACCAGCCCTCTCCAAAACGCTGAATGAACTGGAGCAACTGACCGGTACCCGGCTCTTTGAGCGTGGTCGCCTTGGCGCACAATTAACGCTGCCCGGAGAACAGTTTCTTACCCACGCAGTCAGAGTGCTGGATGCGCTCAACACCGCCGGACAAGCCTTAAACCAGCGCGAAGAGTCACAGACGGATGTCGTACGGATTGGCGCCTTACCCACCGCGGCCCTGGGCATTCTGCCGGCGGTCATTGGCCCGTTCCATAAGCAGCAAATGGAGACCACGCTGCAGGTTGCCACCATGAGCAATCCCATGATCCTGGCGGGTTTAAAGTCAGGGGAAATTGATCTCGGCATTGGCCGTATGGCCGATCCGGAATTGATGGTTGGTCTGAACTACGAGCTGTTATTTCTGGAATCGCTCAAACTGGTCGTGCGCCCTAACCACCCGTTGTTACAGGAAACCATCACGCTGAGTCGGGTGATGGAGTGGCCGGTGGTGGTTTCACCAAAAGGAACCGCCCCTCGCCAGCACGCAGAGGCGTTGTTGCAAAGTCAGGGCTGCAAAATGCCGCCGGGCTGTATTGAAACGCTGTCAGCATCACTCTCCCGCCAACTGACGGTCGATTACGACTATGTGTGGTTTGTCCCTTCAGGCGCGGTTAGAGAAGATTTACGTAAGGCGACGCTGGTGTCGTTGCCGATACCCACCCACGGTGCGGGTGAACCCATCGGCATTCTTACCCGTGTCGATGTGCAACTCTCTCAGGCCGCGCAGATCCTGATCGCCGCAATACGCAAAACTGTACCGTTTTGATGCCAAAAATTAAGGGACCATCAGGTCCCTTAATTGATTTTATTGTTAAAACGTTTCCCAGTTATCGCCACTGGCAGTTGCCGCCTGCGGACGTGAATGGTCAGGCTTTGTCGTCACAGGCGCGCGTTTAATAGCACTTGTCCCTGTTAAACGGAATGTGCCAACAGCTTCCGTTAAGCGCGCCGCCTGCTCTTCCAGCGATGCCGCTGCGGCAGAGGCTTCTTCAACCAGCGAGGCATTTTGCTGCGTTACCTTATCCATTTCTGAAATTGCCTGACTCACCTGGACGATACCCCGGCTCTGCTCATCAGAGGCCGCCGCAATTTCCAGCATAATGTCGGTGACGCGTTTTACCGCATCGACAATATCCGTCATCGTATTGCCCGCAGCGACCACTTCTCCGGAGCCCTGGTCAATCAGTCGGACTGATTCGCTGATCAATCCTTCAATCTCTTTTGCCGCCTGAGCGCTGCGGCTTGCCAATGTGCGCACCTCACTGGCAACCACGGCAAACCCACGGCCCTGCTCTCCTGCCCGCGCCGCTTCAACCGCTGCGTTCAGCGCCAGAATATTGGTCTGGAAAGCAATGCTGTTAATAACGGCTGTGATTTCGGAGATTTTCTTCGAACTCGTTGAGATATTGCCCATGGTTTTGACCACGCCAGAAACCATCTGACCGCCCCGACTGGCCTTGCCGGAGGCATCTTCTGCCAGCTTGCTCGCATGATGCGCGTTGTCGGCGTTTTGCTTCACCGTCGCCGTCAACTCTTCCATGCTGGCCGCCGTTTGTTCAATCGCCGCAGCCTGTTGTTCGGTACGTGAAGACAGATCGGTGTTCCCCGCCGAAATCTCACTGGTACCGCGATAAATCTCTTCCGCGCCCTGACGCACCGTGCCTACCGTTTTCCCCAGCGAACGTTGCATTGTTTGCAGATGGCGGCTCAGGCGACCAATTTCGCTGCGCCCGGTCGGTTCCTCCGGCATGGTGAGATCCCCCGCTGAAATTTGCTCAATACGCTGGGCGGCACGCAACAGAGGATGAATGACGGTACGGCGCAGAACAATGAACGTCATCACGGTCAGCGCCAGCGCAAGAACAAATGCGCCCAGCATAAAAGCCATACCAAGCTGTGTACGCTGATGCGCCTGTTCGCTTAACTGATTCGCCCTGGTGGTACGAATGTCGATCGCCTTTAACAGCACCTTGTTGTAAGCAGAGTCCAGCGGTCTGGCCTGTTCATTTTCATGGTTGATGATCGCTTCAAACATGCCGTTTTTAGCGTACTTCAGCATCGGCTGTAAGCCGTCGGTATAGGCTTTGAAGCTGGCGCTCAGTTCAGCGTCTAACGCTTCATCGGCAGACGTTTTTACCGCGCGTGACATATAAGCATTGAAACCGTCCTGCGACTGCTTAATCCGTTTTTCTGCCTCGGCGATATTGGCCTTCATGTCATCCATTTCGGCAATACGGCTCGCCGCGCCGGCGTGGATCATGTTGATACGCGCGGTACGCAAGTGGTTAGAGCTGTTAGATAACCCCATCCTGACCTGAATCTCATCGGTTACGTCGCGCTGATCGCGATCGGCCTGCATAAGAAAATAGCTTGCCAGCCCGGAACTTAAGGCGAACAGCAGAAGGATGCCACCGAGAATGGAGGAAAACAGCGGAACCAGCCGGATTTGATGCAGAAAGCCCAGTTTATGCTGGGCTTGCATCGATGTAGTGTTGTCCATGACCGTCGACTCTCTTGTAGGGTTTATGCGTGAAAACACGCCCGTTAGATAGTCATCGGCAATCCGGGAAGTTTACTTACCGTGAAAAGCGCCGGATTCGTCACACTTTCACAACATAATTCAAAAAAATTCAGGAAAGTGCCAGCGGTGAAATCCGCTGGCCAATGAATTAGTTATCGCCAAAGTGGATAACGGTACGGATGGATTTACCCTGATGCATTAAATCGAACGCGTCGTTAATCTGCTCCAGCGGTAAACGGTGGGTAATAAACGGATCTAACTGAATTTTCCCGCTCATCGCATCTTCAACCATACCAGGAAGCTGAGTACGCCCCTTCACGCCGCCAAACGCGGAACCGCGCCAGACACGCCCGGTAACTAACTGGAACGGACGCGTTTTAATCTCTTGTCCGGCTCCTGCCACGCCAATAATGATGCTTTCGCCCCATCCTTTATGGCAGCATTCCAGCGCAGCGCGCATCACGTTAACGTTACCGATACATTCGAAACTAAAGTCCACGCCGCCATCGGTAAGCTCGACAATCACATCCTGAATCGGTTTGTCGTAATCCTTCGGATTGATGAAATCGGTCGCGCCCATTTCACCTGCCAGCGTAAATTTTTCCGGATTGGTATCAACGGCCAGAATACGCCCGGCTTTCGCCTGCGCCGCGCCCTGAATCACCGCCAGGCCAATACCACCCAGACCAAATACGGCGACGGTATCACCTTCTTTCACTTTTGCGGTGTTATGGACCGCTCCGATACCGGTGGTCACGCCACACCCCAGCAGACACACTTTGTCCAGCGGAGCCTGCGGGTTAACCTTCGCCAGAGAGATCTCCGCGCAAACGGTGTATTCGCTGAAGGTGCTGGTGCCCATATAGTGATAAATCGGCTCGCCGTTATACGAGAAACGGGTGGTGCCATCCGGCATCAGACCTTTGCCCTGGGTCGCACGCACGGCCTGACACAGGTTAGTTTTACCCGATTTACAGAACTTACACTCGCCACATTCTGCGGTGTATAGCGGGATCACATGATCGCCCGGTTTCAGGCTGGTAACGCCTTCACCCACTTCAACCACAATGCCGCCACCTTCATGGCCGAGCACCGCCGGGAAAACCCCTTCCGGATCGTCGCCTGAGAGCGTAAAAGCATCAGTATGGCACACGCCGGTGTGGGTAATTTTAACCAGCACTTCACCTTTCTTTGGCGGTGCGACATCGATTTCGACAATTTTTAACGGTTGGCCAGGGCCGAATGCAACTGCTGCACGTGATTTCATTTGTCTCTTCCCATTATTGCGAGGTGATGGTGTTATTTTAGATAAGCACGCAGAAGATGGCCGATTTCAGCCATGCGCACGGCACGCTGGTCTGGGGTTGTTTCCCCGCTGACCAGTTCGTCTTTCAGGTGGATCTCAACCATTTCGCCCATCAGGCCATTGGATGCGCCGCGCACGGCGGCAATTTGTTGCAGGATAGCCAAACACGGCTCGCCGGACTCCAGCGCGCGCTCAAGCGCATCAACCTGACCGCGAATACGGCGTACACGGGTGAGAATGCGTTTTTTATCTTCGGGTGAATGCGGCATACGCCCTCCAAATACTATAAGGGGGTATACTATCAGTCTTTTTAACTAATTGTAAAATTAATAACTTGTTATTCTTTAATGAGTTGCACAAACAGCACATTTAGACATATCACCGTGTAAAGCGGTTTTAGAGCCGCAACACCGAGCGCTTTGTCGATGGATTCTGCATCGCTGAACAGTCCGGATTTTTTCTGGAGCAGCGTAACTGGATTGTCACTCGCAAAGAACAGGCAATTGAAAGACTCATGTAATTATGATCAATACGAATACCCCCGACTACAAACCGGGGGTTTCTATTTTTTAATACGCTATATATATAATAATTAGTTACTTATTCCGTAACTGCACACTCTGGCACGCGAATTTCCTTAATGAGTCTGGAAAAACTTTTTAACGAACACATTCCCTGACTATTTTTCTCTTCACATGCAATTAATTTTAAATCAACTTTGCCGGCAGGTTTTTCTAACGATAACGGTTGTATATCCCTCATATCTCTCAGCGTCTGATAAACAAATGAAACCTGAACCCAATCCGTATTATCACTGGTTCTTTTCCACTTTTCGAATACAAGCTCCCCACCAGGAGGGGTATTATCGGGTTGACCGGGCAGCGACCAGTTAAGATCTAAAGCCCCGCTTAAATTTGCAAGATTGGTATCATGACCAGCAATAAACAACAGAGATACGGGTAATTTTATGCCATACCTGTTTTCTGTTGTACCATTTGTCAATAATGCAGTGTCTATCATATCGAGTAATGGTGTGGCTCTACTACGGGCAACTTCTGGAGTTCTTTGCAAAAGATCAAACTGAGCGTTATGCAGACTTAACAAATCTCTCCATTCTTTTTCTCCCGTAATACGCCCCCAGGCTACCTGTGGCATTCCCTGGGCCTCTTGCAACAGAAATATCTCAGTCAGCGTGGAAGAAAGACTCCAGGCACCAGGTAATGATACATTGTCAGGAGTTACCTTAAGTTCAGACGGTAAAGCCTCTGGTAATGTGCATTTCGTAGACTTCTCTGTAGTCTTACATGTCTCCGATTGTGAGAAATTTAAAACATTTTCCAGGGTCCGAAACGAAGATTGATAGCGTTGGGTATACAGTTCAATATTTCCTCCGGCCCGTTCCAGAATAGCGTTTTTAACCTTCAATGTGTTAAACGAACATTTCCCCATTTTTACCGGATTAAAAAGAGGATCAGTTTTTTCTTCATCCTTCTGATAATGCACTTGAATTTGACATTTTGGTGCTAACCCAACCAGAAACGCCTCACCCGTTTTACGGGTGCGTTGATCCGTGTCTGCAATAACAGCAACCTGCCCTGGAGATGGGCACGTTTGATTATTCAACAGACCTTTGCTCGTGAACCATAAACGTTGATACTGACCTAATTCAGAAACAAGTTCTCCCCCACGAGGCGTTAGCCATCCTAACGGCACATCCCATTGTGGCCATTGATCGGGTGTAACATCTTTCATTATTGGAGTGAACTTCGTAGGTGCTCTTACTCCATGACGGCTCACTATCACAACCCGCTCAAGTTTCATACCGTTCTGCTCTTCAGCATGTATTGAGAAAGAACCGCATAAGAGAGAAAAAAATAATAAACGAATGATGAATGTACTCATTACCAGCACCACCTTTTCGTAAGTGAAAAACAAACAACTCGTATAAGCCAGTTCGATAACTGGTTCTATCAGATAGAAATAATCCTACTCCTGAGTTCACAACAATCCAACTTTTTGAATATCAACTTTGTCTCTTATCGAAGTATTAAAGGAGCGCTAATTTAGCCGCACTGGAAAGGTATCCAAGGTTATGGAATCGTTGGCAATTTACAACGTCCTGTCATTGAAAGGATAATTGATCCGGTATAAATAAGGTGGGCGGAAGCCTTGTTTGGCTATCAATTTACCCGCAGCAAATCACTGTATCTCGTTGTATAACGTGGTGAAAGCATGTCTCGCTTCATCGCCCACGGCTGCTGTATCCCTTGCCCGGCAAAGTAGAGCGTTCCTTTCCCCTTTTCAGCATTAAGAGTATCCAGTAGGTCCATCAATTTATCGCTGTTACGCCGCGGGGCGTTATTATCAAAAAGATTCAGCTGTGCAACGCCAGAGCTAAAAAAATCCCCCAGCATAACGCCCGCTTTTTGATAACGTAGCCCCTCTCGCCAAACGGCGTCCAGGCTGCGCGTGGCTGCTGTAATAATGTCCCGGCTATCCTGAGTTGGCGTCAGCAGTTTTATCGATGCGCTGTTACCGTAATAAGGTTCATTCAGGGCAAACGGACTGGTTTTGATAAACGTAGAGATAAACCGGCAGTACTGGTGTTCTCTGCGCAGCTTTTCCGCAGCACGTGAAGCATAGGTGCAAATGGCCTCTCTCATGGCGTTGTAATCCGTGAGTTTTTCACCAAACGATCTTGAGCAGATAATTTCCTGCTTATCCGGCGCAAACTCTTCCAGCGCCAGACAAGGCTCACCGCGCAATTCCCGGACGGTTCGCTCAAGCACGACGCTGAAATGTTTACGAATGAAGCGAATATCGGTATCCGCCAGGTCGAGAACCGTTTTAATGCCCATAACGTCCAGTTTTTTGCCGATACGGCGTCCGATGCCCCAGACTTCATCAACCGGGAGTGCTGCCATCAGCTTACGCTGGCGTTCAATATTTGAGAGATCCACGACTCCGCCCGTCTGTTCCTGCCACTTTTTGGCCGCATGGTTTGCCAGTTTGGCCAGGGTTTTGGTCTGAGCGATACCGACCCCAACCGTGAGACGTGTTTTCTGCAAAATGGTTGCTCTGATTTCCTGACCAAAATCCGTAAGATCCCTGCAGTTTCGCACGCCCGTTAAATCACAAAAGGCTTCATCAATACTGTATATCTCCACGCGTGGCGATAACTCCTCCAGAATCGACATCACCCTGCTGCTCATATCCGCATACAGTTCGTAGTTCGAACTAAAACAGAACACGCCATAGCGCCTGAACAGATCTTTCTGTTTGAAGTACGGAGCGCCCATATTAACGCCAAGCGCCTTTGCCTCTACGCTGCTGGCAATAACGCAGCCATCGTTGTTTGAAAGAACGACAACGGGCTTCCCTTTCAGATCAGGCCGGAATGCCGACTCACAGCTGGCATAAAACGCGTTAACATCCACCAGTGCAAACATCATCAGCCCGCTGCTTTAATGATAAATGTCACCACGCCAAATATATCCAGCGTGTCCTCGCTGCTAATCATGATCGGCGCGTAGGCGCTGTTCTCTGGTTTCAGCATCACAACCGGATGTAATTGCAGGCGTTTAACGGTGAATTCGCCCTCAACGGCGGCAATAACGATGTCTCCATGGGCAGGTTTTCTGGCGCTGTCGACAATCAGTAAATCGCCCTCGCCGATCCCTGCTCCCCTCATAGAGTCGCCAGATGATTTAACAAAATAGGTTGCGCTGGGATGCCGTACCAGCAGGTCATTGAGGTCGATACGTTTCTCAACGTAGTCCTGTGCAGGAGATGGAAAACCGCAGGGCACAAGATCGCTAAATAACGGAAAGTGTTTAATTTCGCGGCGTTCCGCAGGCTGGAAAAACAACATAATAATCTGCCTCTCATTTACTGTATTTATATACAGTAGTTTTAATAAGAGCAGCAATCAAGTAGCGAGTGTGATGAACTGGACGTTGTTTAACCATCTTGTCGGTAAGTTTTTATGATGTCTGGAAAAATAATCGGCTAAAAAAATACCCCGCATTTGCGGGGCATTACATCAGGAGCGTTTTCGCGGCATCATGCGCAGCAGCGTATTGTCCTTCCAGAAATAGTGGTGCATCAGAGCCGCAGCGGCATGCAGAGCAATAACAAAATAGCCCAGATTTGCCAGCGTCACGTGCCAGGACTTCAGCATATCCACTACATCAAAATTGGCCTCTGCCGCATGCGGCATAACGATGCCGAATGCAATCCACGGGTTACCCCGGTTGTACATCATCACCAGTCCAATAATCGGCAGAACAATAAACAGCAGATAGATAACCAGATGCCCCAGATGCGCCATTCCGGTCATCATCGGCTTCGGTTTTGGCACAATCGGCGGTGCCGGATATTTTAGCCTGACCAGCAGACGCGCCACCATCAGCGTTAAAATAGTGATGCCACAGGATACGTGCACCATGTTAAATAAGGGACGATAGCTGCGCGGGAAAAATCCGCGAAACTCCATAGCGCTGTAGGCCACAATGACCAACAAAAAGACCAGCCAGTGAATGCCAATTTGCAGGCCAGAATACTTATTCCCCATAACACTTCCTGAATAAAAATAATAATGCGTCACCATAACGGGCTTTTGTTAAAAATTCATTAACTTTTGCTCACCCGGCTTATTCGTACGCGGGATAAATTTATCAAGCTCTCGCCTTCCGGCGGAGATTCGCCTCCACCGTCTTTCATTTCCCGCGAATTCAATACGTCGTGAGTCTCTCCCCGTTTTCAATTCATTAACTATGTTATAGCTAACCTTTGCCAATGAGGGAGCATAGTAATGGAAGCACTGAGTCGTGAAGCGTTAGAAAACATGATGGAGCAAGCCGTTGCCCACGCGGCCACCTTCTCATGCTGGCCGCAGGGTGAAGCCCCCGGAGCAAAAAACAGCGATGCGGTATTCACGCCTGAACCCCGGCATACCGGAACGTCTGCTTATGATCGTGCGGTAACCGGCATTCGTGCACCAGAAATTACCGTTTACGCCCCTGCAAAACCTAACGGCACAGGGATCCTTGTTACCCCTGGCGGCTCTTATCGTCGCGTGGTGATGGATAAAGAAGGCAGCGCACTGGCACCGTTCTTTAACGCTCACGGTTATACCCTGTTTGTGATGACCTACCGCATGCCGGGCGATGGTCACGAGGAAGGCGCAAATGCGCCGCTGGCCGATGCCCAACGCGCCATGCGCTACATTCGCGCCAACGCTCATGAATGGAAAATCAACCCTGACCGTATCGGCGTGTTGGGCTTCTCCTCCGGGGGACACGTGGCCGCCAGTCTGGGAACCCGGTTTGACGAATCGGTTTATACGCCGATTGATAGCATAGACGAACAATCTGCGCGCCCTGCTTTTATGGCGCTGGTGTACCCGGTGATCACCCTGCGCGAAGATATCGGTCACCCAGGCTCTCGCCTTGAGCTGGTTGGCGCAACGCCCGAAAAGGAAGACCTGCAGCGCTATTCTCTTGAAGAGCGAGTGGATAACACAACGCCGCCGACGTTCTTGCTACACGCCATTGACGATCCGGCGGTGAAGGTGGAAAACAGCCTGGTCTTCTTTAATGCGCTACGTAGGCCAGGGGTTTCGGTCGAAATGCATCTGTTTGAACGCGGTAAGCACGGATTTGGTATTCGCGATGCGCAGGGATTGCCGCTGGCCATCTGGCCGGAATTGATGATGAACTGGATCGCCAGCAAAGTGTGAGAATTGCGCCGGGTGGCATACAGGCTCACCCGGCGAAAACTTAGGACTGCAGATACACCACCTGCGTTTGCAGATATTCGTTCAGACCGTGTTTACCGTCAGCCCCGCCAATCCCGGACTTGCGCCAGCCAGCATGAAAGCCCTGCATCGCCTCGAAGTTTTCACGATTAATATAGGTTTCGCCAAACTTCAGCCCTTTGATCGCCTTCATCGCCGTATTCAGATTCTGCGTATAGATCGATGAGGTCAGACCGTAATCGCTGTCATTGGCCATCGTCAGCGCCTGTTCCAGCGTATCAAACGCTACTACCGGCAGCACTGGACCAAACGTCTCCTCGTGCATAATCGCCATCTCCTGGCGCACGTCTAACAGTAACGTCGGTGGATAGTAATACCCTTTGCCGGAAACGGCCTTACCGCCCAGCACCACTCTGGCGCCTTCCTGCACCGCTCGTGCAACTTTCTGCTCTACACGCTCCAGCGCAGCGGCGTTAATCAGCGGCCCCATCGCAATATCATTACGCTCAGCCGGATTGCCAAACTGCACGGCTTTCATCGCCTCGCCCAGACGATTGACGAATTGGTCATAAATACCTTTCTGAACGTACACGCGCTCGGCACAGTTGCATACCTGTCCGGTGTTGATCACCCGCGAGTCAACAATTGCCTTTACGGCCAGTTCAAGATCGGCATCATCCATCACGATAGCCGGGGCCTTGCCGCCCAACTCCAGACAAACTTTGGTGATATTTTTAGCCGCCGCAGCCATAATTTTCTCACCCGCCCCGACGCTACCGGTCATGCTCACCATGGCCACCTTCGGGTTTGCGGCCAGCGCCTGACCGACCGTTTCACCACGTCCCAGTACCAGATTAAATACGCCGCGCGGCAAGCCAATATCATCAACAATTTTGGCAAAGGCGATGGCGTTATTCGGTGTAAATTCACTCGGCTTAATGACAATGGTATTACCCGTCAACAGTGCGGGAGCCAGTTTGCGGGCAATCAGGAAAAATGGAAAGTTCCACGGCAGAATGCCCGTAGTCACGCCCAAAGCGCGCTTAAACAGCAGAATATTCTCGCCCGGACGATCGCTTTGCAGGATCTCGCCTTCATAGCGACGCGCCCACTCCGCCATATAATCGATATAGTCGGCGGTAAACGAGACTTCGACCTCAGCCAGTTGCTGTATTTTTCCACCCTCCGCCACAATCAGCGCACTGATTTCACTGGCTCGCTGACGGATACCCGCAGAAATTTTGCGTAACCAGTTCGCCCGTTCAATGGCGGGCAGCGCTTCCCATTGCGGCTGAGCGCGCTGTGCAGCATCGATCGCTTTACACGCATCCTCGGCACGTCCATCGGGAATACGCGAGATCACCTCTTCCGTGGCAGGATTGACGACATCAATCCAGGCATCATCGTGCCAGGTCACAAACTGCCCATCGATATACATAGGATGTTGTACGGGTACTGACATGCGGCTCTCCTGTGATTGATTTGTTCTTAACAAGTAAAACTATTGTTAATTAATATCAATCATGCAGGTCGTATTATGGCTGGAGTGGCTGTTCTGTGAGCGGCTTCATAAAAGCGTCTGGCAAAGTGATGATGAAGGGAAAAAACAGGTGTGATTTTTGCCCGTTTGCCGCAAAACGCCGACAAACGGGCAACAGGAATTACAGAGAGCGGCTCTCCAGTAAGTCAGTCAGCACGATGTCATTTTGCAACTGCTGCCAGGCTTGCTCAACGTTCTGAGGAATATCAACATGGGCGATAAAATCGCGGCCGCACGGCCCATAACCGGTGGCATCATCACGCAGGCGAGGAAGCTCACCGGTTATGAGAGACAGATAGCGATCCACTGACCACAAACCTTCTGCTGCTGGCACAAAATCCACGCCGTCTTGCTGTTGGGTCAGCTCAGGGATGAATCCAGGGAAACTCAACCAGCGCGGCGCATGCGGCTCATCGCGGGTTACGCGCTGAAAGGTTGCCATCGTGCGACGTTGCATAGTGGGATCCTGTACCACAATGACGGTATGAATACTTTCCGTCGCCTGATTCAATAATGCACAGCTAAAACGGGCATTCTCACCGCAGTTTGTTGACTGGTCTTCCACCCAAATCTTCTCCCCCGGGATTTGCCAGAACTGATGTGCGATATCGGCAAGGATCGCCGCTTCCGCGCGCCCGGTGGTACGAATGATGTTGTAACGAGGATGCTCTGCAATCGCGTCATACAGAAATCGTGTGGAGTGACCGATGCCACCGCTAATCAACAAGGGAACCTGTTGCTCTTTCGCGATCCGGCAGGCGGCGTCGATGGTCGGAATAACCGCGTTCCCTGCCAGAATCACGCAATCTGACTGAACGGTGATATTCCCCGTAAAATCATTCTGCGCCAACCATCGCCCTACGGTATTGATCGCCGCAAGCGTGGTTGCGGAAAGTGTCGGAAACTGGCTCATACTCATGACTCCTGATCTTAATACTTTATCGGGTTGCATACCGGGCGGTGACGTCACCTTACCCGGTATGCTGTCTGGTACCGATTTATCCCGAAATCTGCTCCATCGCCTGCAAAATACGTTTATCGGAAATCGGATACGGCGTACCAAGCTGCTGGGCAAAATAGCTGACGCGCAGCTCTTCTATCATCCAGCGGATCTCTTTGACATCGTCATCTTCACGGCGCGCGGGAGGCAGTTTATTGAACCACTGCTGCCAGGCCTGCTGCACGCTATCCACTTTCAGCATCTGCGCACGGTCACGATGCGGGTCGATAGCCAGTTTTTCCAGACGCTTTTCGATAGCCTGCAAATAACGCAGCGTATCGCCCAGACGCTTGAAACCATTGCCGGTAACAAATCCACGGTACACCAGCCCGCCCATCTGCGATTTGATATCCGCAAGCCCCAGCGCCATGGTCATATCCACGCGTCCTTTCAGACGTTTGTTGATATTAAACACCGCGGTCAGAATTTGTTCGACCTGCTTAGCAATATCCACCACCGTATCGTTCAGTTCAGCCCGCACTTTTTCATGCAGCGCCGCAAAGCCTTCTTCGGTCCACACCGGACCACCGTTGGCGTCGATCAGTTGATCCACACCACAGGATATACAGTCGTCAATCAAATCCAGCACTTTACCGTACGGGTTAAAATACAGCCCCAGCTTGGCTTTGTTGGGCAGTTTCTCATGCAAATATTTGATTGGTGAAGGAATATTCAGCAACAACAGGCGGCGTAAACCGCACCACATCGCCTGCTGTTGCTCCAGCGGGTTATCAAACAGTTTGATGGCAACGCTGTCACGCTCATCCACCAGCGCTGGCCAGGCTTTTACCTTATAGTTACCGCGTTTTTGCTCGTAACTCTCCGGAAGCTGACCGAAGCTCCAGATGTGCAACCCGCTCTGTTCGATACCGTCATCCGCCACCGCAGACAATGTTTCCTGAACTTTACCCTTCAGTGCGTCTTTCAGATCCTGCAGCGAACGTCCTTCCTGCAGCTTTTTGTTCTTATCATCCACTACCCGGAAGGTGATTTTTAGGTGATCGGGCACCTGATCCCAATGCCAGTCTTCACGGTCAACGGTCACGCCGGTCATGCGGCGCAGTTCACGCTCCAGCGAGTCCAGCAGCGGCAGTTCCAGCGGCGTGACGCGGCCTAAAAACGCTTCCGCATAGTTTGGCGCGGGCACAAAGTTGCGTCGTACCGGTTTCGGCAGAGACTTAATCAGGGCGATAACCAGTTCACGGCGCAGCCCCGGAATTTGCCATTCAAAACCGCTCTCTTCGATCTGATTGAGCAGCGGGAGCGGAATATGTACGGTCACACCGTCCGCATCGGCTCCGGGTTCGAACTGGTAACTTAACCGTAGTTTGAGATTGCCCTGATGCCAGAAGTTCGGGTAATCCAGCTTACTGATTTTTTCCGCGCCCTCTTTGATGAGCATGCTCTTTTCAAAGTTGAGCAGATCCGGCGTTTCACGGCTGATCTTTTTCCACCAGCTGTCAAAGTGACGCGCGGAGACCACATCATGGCTAATGCGTTGGTCGTAAAACTCAAATAGCGTCTCATCATCAACCAGAATGTCGCGACGGCGCGATTTGTGCTCTAACTCTTCCACCTCAGCGCGTAACTTCAAATTGTCACGGAAAAACGCATGGCGCGTTTGCCAGTCGCCTTCCACCAGCGCATGGCGGATGAACAGTTCACGCGACAACGCGGGATCGATCTGGCTGTAGTTCACCTTACGGGCTGCAACAATCGGTAAACCGTAGACGGTAACCTTTTCTGTTGCCATCACCGCGCCCTGCGCACGTTCCCAGTGCGGTTCACTGTATGAACGTTTGATCAGATGCTGGGCAACCGGTTCGACCCACTCAGGATCGATGCGTGCAGCAATACGTCCCCACAGGCGGCTGGTTTCCACCAGCTCCGCTACCATCGTCCACTTCGGCGGTTTTTTAAATAGACCAGAGCCTGGGAAGATCGAGAAGCGAGCGTTACGCGCCCCGGTAAATTCCTGTTTATCGGCATCTTTCATCCCGATATGTGACAGTAAACCGGTCAGCAACGCGACGTGGATCTCTCTGTATTCAGCGGGTTCGCTGTTAACAGGAATCCCCAACTCTTTCACCACCTGGCGCAGTTGCGTGTAGATATCCTGCCATTCACGCACGCGCAGGTAGTTCAGAAAATCAAGTTTGCACTGACGACGGAACTGGTTTGACGACAGCGCTTTCTGCTGCTCGCCGAGATAGTTCCACAGATTCACAAATGCGAGGAAATCAGACTCTTTGTCGTGGAAACGGCGATGCTTCTCGTCGGAGGCCTGCTGCTTGTCCATCGGGCGCTCGCGCGGATCCTGAATAGACAGCGCCGAGGTGATAATCATCGCCTCACGTACGCAGCCATGTTTTTGCGCTTCCAGCACCATGCGCGCCAGGCGTGGATCCACCGGCAGTTGCGAGAGCTGACGACCCAATGGCGTCAGTTTGTAAGCGGTTGCCTGTTCGTCGGTGGTTATCGCCCCCAGTTCTTCGAGCAGGCGTACACCGTCCTGAATGTTACGTTTATCCGGCGCTTCAACAAACGGAAACGCCGCGATATCGCCCAGCCCCAAGGCGGTCATCTGCAAAATAACGGACGCCAGGTTGGTACGCAGGATCTCCGGGTCGGTAAACTCCGGGCGCGACAGGAAATCGTCTTCGGAATACAGACGAATACAGATCCCCTCCGAAACACGACCGCAACGGCCTTTACGCTGGTTGGCAGAGGCCTGCGACACCGGTTCAATCGGCAAGCGCTGAACTTTGGTGCGGTAACTGTAACGGCTGATACGCGCAGTACCCGGATCAATCACATACTTGATCCCCGGAACGGTCAGCGAGGTTTCCGCCACGTTGGTCGCCAGCACGATACGGCGACCGCTGTGCGACTGGAACACACGGTTCTGCTCGCTGTTGGAAAGACGCGCATACAGCGGTAGCACTTCGGTATGGCGCAAATCCAGCTTATTCAGCGCATCGGCGGTATCGCGGATTTCGCGCTCGCCGCTCATGAAGATCAAAATGTCGCCCTGACTTTCACGGCCTAACTCATCTACGGCATCAAAAATTGCCTGCAATTGGTCACGCTCGGTGTCATCTGCGTCTTCAACAATTGGACGATAGCGAACTTCCACCGGATAGGTTCGACCAGAGACTTCGATAATCGGTGCATTATTGAAATGCTTTGAAAAACGCTCCGGATCGATGGTCGCCGAAGTGATGATAATTTTTAGATCCGGACGGCGCGGCAGAAGCTCTTTCAGATAGCCGAGCAGAAAATCGATATTCAGGCTGCGCTCATGCGCTTCATCGATGATGATGGTGTCGTACTGCATCAGCAGCCGATCCTGCTGGATTTCCGCCAGCAAGATACCGTCCGTCATCAGCTTAACCATGGTGTTGTCGCTGACATGATCGCTAAAACGGACTTTATAACCGATACAACCGCCCGGCTCGGTTTGCAGCTCTTCTGCAATACGGTTCGCCACGGTACGCGCCGCCAGACGACGCGGCTGGGTATGGCCGATCAGCCCTTTTACCCCGCGCCCGAGCTCCATACAGATTTTGGGTAACTGAGTGGTTTTCCCTGACCCCGTTTCCCCGGCGACAATCACCACCTGGTTATCGCGGATCGCTTCCAGAATATCCTGTTTTTTCTGACTGACGGGCAGGTTTTCCGGGTAGCTGATGACCGGACGCGCGGCTTCACGCAGCACAACTTTACCTGCAGCCTGATCAATCTCTTTTGCCATCTCCTGGTAAATGGCCTGTTGTGCATCAGGATTTTTAACCTTCTTCACGCCCTGCAGGCGGCGGGCAAAACGCTGTCTGTCACGCAGCATCAGTGAATCCAGCTGTTGCTGCAACATGTTGAAGGTTAATTTTTGTTGTTCTGTCATAGCGTTAAAAGGCAGTGCTCTGCCGGGTTAAATCTCTTTTAGATGATAGGTATAGAGTACCACATCAGCGCTTTTCATGTGTTGTTCAATAATTTCGAACATAGGATTCGATATATTGCGCTATCACTGCGACAGGATTGTGAATAAAGTGTCAACAAGCAACGGGGCACTCCCCCTTCAAACACATAAAAGGAAACACCCATGAGCAAGGTATTAGTTCTTAAATCCAGTATTCTGGCAGGGTACTCTCAGTCTGGTCAGTTGTCTGATTATTTTGTTGAACAGTGGCGTGAAAAGCACTCCGCTGATGAAATCACCGTCCGTGACCTGGCTGCAAATCCTGTTCCGGTACTGGATGGCGAACTGGTGGGTGCGCTGCGCCCGAGCGATGCGCCGCTGACACCGCGTCAGCAGGAAGCGCTGGCGTTGTCCGATGAGCTGATTGCTGAGCTGAAAGCGCATGATGTGATTGTTATCGCCGCGCCGATGTATAACTTCAACATCCCAACCCAGCTGAAAAACTATTTCGATCTGATTGCCCGTGCAGGTGTGACTTTCCGTTATACCGAGAAAGGTCCGGAAGGTCTGGTGACGGGTAAACGCGCAGTCGTGTTGACCAGCCGTGGTGGTATCCATAAAGATACGCCGACTGACCTGATCACGCCGTATCTGAACGTATTCCTGGGCTTTATCGGCATCACCGACGTGAACGTCGTCTTTGCTGAAGGCATTGCGTACGGCCCGGAAGTGGCGTCCAAAGCGCAGTCCGATGCGAAAGCCGCTATCGACAGCGTCGTCGCTGCCTGATAATTCACCCTCTCACCATACGGTGGGAGGGTTTCTCCAGCATTTACTTCTTTACCTGCACCTGTTTGCCGTGAATGCGGTTAATATCACGCCAGATGGTTGCATAATCTCTGCACTTCGCCAGATTCTCTTCCCAGCAATGCAGCAAAAATTGTTCTGGCTCGGCAACATCCCGGCTTAACAGCTTGAATATCCAACGATTCCAGACATACCACTTGAAAAGCCACATGATTTAACTCCGCAACGCGACCGGTGTTGAACTATATCAGCCTCAGTTTGATGCCGTGTGGCAACTATTGCGATGTCGATGAATAAGTCAGCGTCGTGCCTCTCCGGTTGTGTGCAGAGAAGATTTATTATTTTCTCAACCACTTACCATTGATGCCCTGGACGTACTCCCCTGGTTTAGCCCGAGCGACCAGCTTTTGTCCGGCCATTTTCGCCACTTCATCTGGAGGAATGTTATTGCTCTCAGCCAGTTGCTGATAGCTGGCGCTGCGTGCTTTATTAATCTCACTCACCAGCGCCTGCGTTTCGGCGTCGGTTTGCAATGCCACCAGATAACCATTAAGCGTTTCGCCCACCCGCCCCTGGGATCTGGCTTCATTCAAGGTCAATGCCCACCCATTGCCACTGAATAAACTCAATGCCACCAGGATCACTGCAAGCTGTTTTTTCATCGTGACCTCAGAACAAATCGCTGCGCGATTTTAATAAGCTCTCAACGTCTTTATCGACTTTGATATGGATCTCATGCTCGATTTTGACGTTCATATTAATAGTGATCGGCTCTTTAGGCGCAGCCACTTCGATTCTGGGTGTGCAGCCGATCAGCAGAGATGAAGCCAGCAGACCCAGCATGGCAGCTATCGTTTTCATTGTTGTTCCTCACATTCCTTGCCTTCCGGGCAATGGGATTCCGGCAGCGCTGCATTTTGTTCAAGCCATGCCTGTAAATTGTCGCCAAAACGCAAACTACGCCATAGCGTAAAGACGTTTTCCTCATGGGTGTAATTCAAATTAACCGTCCCCACTTTGCCATCCACCCGGCTATTGCCAGTTACGGTTGCCTGCATGGTTAAGACACCGAGATTATCCAAATTTATTTTCGTCCAGGAATGGCTTATTTCCATATAACGCAGCCAGTTAATGGCCGCACCGGCTGCCATATTATCTTTGACGACGGCATCCGCCGTGTCTTTATCAATACGCAGCGTCATAGGCCCCGGGTTGGTCAGCCAGCCGTCTTTAATGATCCACTTTTCGTTATCCAGCCATAACGGCAACGCACCGCTGACCGGGCCAGACATGGCGAATTGTTTGGGATTAACCGCGCTGATAAGCTCGCTGGAAGAGATATTCTGCACCCGTAATAATGCCGGATCGTGCTGCGGCATCCGCAGTTGTTGCATGATGACTTTGCCCCCCAGCAGTTCGGCGCTGACATCGCTTAACAGTAACGGATTGTCTTCACTCCAGGGATACGCCCCCTGTAGATCGGCGGCGATATTTTTCACCGTCACCTGATTCACCACTTCCGCAACACGCAGTGAAATAGGTCCACGCGTACCCAGTTGCCATGCGCCTTCACTAAACCGGAAAGGCAACACAAAATCGACGCCATTAATTTGGTTATCGGGCATCCAGGCGCTACCGCCTTTTAATACCCCATGGCCGCCCGCTTCAAAGCCCTGTTCCGGGGCAGCCGAAAACGCAACCTGCGCATACAGTTCACCTTCACGTAGCTTCATTTTCCAGTCTGGTGGGATGAGCGGTTGGAATACGGTGAGCGATTGTTTTGGCCACCAGGCCTGTCCGCGCAGACGGATCCCGTCCCAACGGCCATTTACCTGTACTGGACCTATCGCGCCCGCGTGAAGCTGGCCTTTAAACTGGAAAATCGTCGGGTCGGTGCCTTCCACGCTGAACTTCAGGGTTGACGGCGGTAACACGCTCCCCCCGGTAAAGGTGGTGTTCCCTGCGTCCAGCGACAGCGCGCCGCTAAACGTCGGCTTGTTGGCATCCCGTACCCAGACGATCGGCTCGTCCATCACCAGGCGTGGGGTTTCCACCTTCATGGTGCCGTATTGCAGGTGGTCAAATCCGGTGGAGAGATCAAAAAGCTTCAGGGTGTTGTCATGCCATTCGCCCTTACCCGCCACGTCCCAACGCGCATGCATTGGCGTAAAGCTGCCTTTGCCCCAGTACCGCCACTGCCAGCGGCCCGCGTCAGGGAGAAAATCATTTGCCAGACCATCCAGATGCAATTCAAAACCGCCCATCTGGTTTTCATGCGCGCGCAATATAGCCTGCAGACGGCCATCTACGCCGCGCTGCGTTACTTTTACGCCCGCCAGCGGCCAGCGAATTTCGTCAATATCCAGCGAGTCAATCACCCGTCCACGCGAACGCAGCAGCGCTCCTGGCTCGAAAGCCAGCTGCGGGTCGTTCAGGCTTCCGGTGAGTCTGGCGGGTAATTTGGCGTAGAAGATCAGGTCACCCTGTTTCGCCTCGCCTATCAACTGTAACGGCATATCGCTACTATCCACACCCAGCTTACCCGGCCCCAGCGTTAATACGGCGTTTCCTTTACCTGCATCGCCTTGGGTCAGTATGTTCAGACGCCCGCTCACCACCGCATTTTCCAGCCCGGCCTGCCAGTTTTCAACTTTCATGCCCAACCGCCCGCTGAGCGGGAATCCCTGATAAGGCCAGTTCCAGCGACCGTCGCTGATGGTTAATTGCTGGCGGGTTATTTCCCACGGAAGATCGAGCAACGGATCGGCATTATCCCGCGTCATGACGATCAGTTGTCCGCTGTTTTCTTGCCACTCCAGTTCGGCGTCCACCAGTGAGGGCTCCTGCGGCAAGCTCAAAGTTGCAACCGCATGACCGCTCACCGGTAGTCCATCAGGAACCAGCGGCATGGTAAATTCACCGACCAGTTTTACCGGCGGTTGCCCTTCAAACGCGGCTATATCCAGCTCATTTACCGTGAGATTTTGCCCGTGCAGACGCCCCTGGAATTTCACTTTTTCACCCTGGTAGCGCAGTTGCTGGGTCGATGGCGTTAGCGAGAGAGACAGTTTTCCCTGCCACTCCTGCCAGGGGGAGAGAATAACTTTGTCGATGTTAATCCAGGTATTGGGCAGCATCGATTGCCATTCAGCCAGCGTTTTGGGCGCTGCCGGAGACGCTTCTGTCTGCGGTAATTTAGCCAGGCAAGCGGAATCCAGCTCAATAGTCCCGACATTGAGCAACCAGCGGCTGGGATGGGAAAGATCGGCCTGAGTAATGCGCGCTAGTGGGCAATCATCGACCAGATAGCGGAGTTCCGGGATATGCAGCCCATGCCGTGTCAGCCGTGGGCTCTCATCCAGCGCGATGCGCGTGCCAACAGGTAACCAGACGCCCACCAGCGTAGGAACCCATAGGCCAAGCGTCATGACCAACGTCAGCGGCACGAGAATCAATAATAAGAGAAGTGCCAGAGCGGCTTTATATTTACCCTTCATGGGTAGTTAATATCCTGATTTAGCGAAAATTTAAGCCGGTTTAGGCCAGTATTGTGGCATGTTTAACAGGATATGCCCACATTAAGAATAAATTCCCATGAAGTATATGCACTATTTATTAATCAACGGGAATTAATAAAATAATAATTAATTCAATAAGATAGCGCATTATTTTATATGGCACGCTGTTACACGTGCCGTCGGGAATATAAAAAACTCAGACTCAATGAGGCCTCAGTTCTCCATCGCTATGTTTAGGTCCTAAACGACCAGCTTCTATCAGAATTTCCTCAATGAGCTCTTCGAGGCACTCTCTACCATGATGATCGCAGACCAGATGTACCTGCCGGGAAATCTCCTCAGGTTTCATACCATCACATAATGCCGCCTTAAGCATTAAGGTGGCCCATCGCTTTGCTTCAGAGTGAGTTAACATGACCCCTCCCGATATTTGCTACCTGTATAAGCGTAGCTGTCTGGATGTGATTCGGCTGGCTTTTTACCTGCATCGATTACGGGTATTGAGTTGGACGGAAAAATATCCAGTTGTTGAAATTGAGTAACCTGCCCACACTAACAACAGATGCGCTGAAATTATTCATTACGCCTATGACTATCAATAACTTTTTAGATTTTGTAAAATAATTTGAATTGGATTAATGTGACGTCAAAATCACTGGAGAAAGTCTTATGAAACTCGCCATCTATAGTACAAAACAGTACGACAAGAAGTATCTGCAGCAGGTTAACGAGGCTTTTGGTTTTGAACTTGAATTCTTTGACTTTCTGCTGACGGAGAAAACAGCCAAAACAGCCCATGGCTGTGAAGCCGTCTGTATCTTTGTCAACGACGATGGCAGCCGCCCGGTTCTGGAAGAGCTGAAAAAGCATGGCGTGAAATATATTGCGCTGCGTTGCGCCGGCTTCAATAACGTCGATCTCGACGCGGCAAAAGAGCTCGGCCTGCAGGTCGTCCGTGTGCCAGCCTATTCACCGGAAGCCGTCGCTGAACATGCGATTGGCATGATGATGACGTTGAATCGCCGTATTCACCGCGCCTATCAGCGTACTCGTGATGCCAACTTCTCTCTTGAGGGGCTGACCGGCTTTACCATGTATGGCAAAACAGCTGGGGTGATCGGTACCGGTAAGATTGGGATTGCGGCACTGCGGATCCTGAAAGGTTTTGGGATGCGCCTGCTGGCGTTTGATCCCTACCCAAGCGCTGCCGCACTGGAGTTAGGCGTTGAATATGTCGATCTTAAAACGCTGTTCGCGGAGTCCGATGTCATCTCCCTGCACTGTCCGTTAACGCCGGAGAATTATCACCTGCTCAATCACGAAGCCTTTGAGCAAATGAAAAATGGCGTGATGGTTATTAACACCAGCCGCGGGGCATTGATCGATTCACAAGCCGCTATCGATGCGCTGAAAAACCAGAAAATTGGTTCTCTGGGTATGGACGTGTATGAAAACGAACGCGACCTGTTCTTTGAAGATAAATCCAATGACGTGATTCAGGATGATGTGTTCCGCCGCCTGTCGGCCTGTCATAACGTGCTGTTCACCGGTCACCAGGCGTTCCTGACGGCCGAAGCATTGACCAGCATTTCTGAGACCACGCTGCAGAATCTGGCACAGATCTCCAAAGGCGAAACCTGTCCAAACGCCCTCTTCTAATCCCTGTGCTCCCCTGGATTCAGGGGGGCATTTTCAGATAATCACCGATGCTAAAATCTTCAGTATCATTATTATATTGAATGTATTCCCGTCACAAACGTAGAGAAATTGAATGAAAAAAGTTGTCACGTTGATTGCGCTCAGCATGCTGATGGCTGGCTGTGTGAGCAATGGAAAAGTTTCCGTCAATCGCGAACAGTTGCAGCATCACCGCTTCGTTTTGCAGAGCGTGAATGGTAAAGCCGTCACCGTCGCTAATAACCCACCCGAATTGAGTTTTGGCGAAAACATGACGGTATCGGGAAAGATGTGTAATCAATTCCACGGTCAGGGCAAACTGTCCGACGGCGAGTTGAAGGTTAAAGATATGGCGATGACCCGCATGATGTGCGCCGATCCACAGCTTAACGCGCTCGACGGGATCGTCAGCGACATGTTTAAGCAAGGCGCACAGGTCGATCTGACTGCTGACCAGTTAACACTGGCGACAGCAGAACAAACGCTGACGTATAAACTCGCGGATTTAATGTAGGAAACGCGGTGGCTTAATAGTTGCCACAGCTTCCGGCGGCAAGCGACTGCTCACTACAGCGTTTGCCGTTGGGTAACGCACACATTCCGATAGCTGAACCATCAAGCTGACGGGCAACGGAGAGCGAACCACCAATCATGGCGCAATTAGCTTCTCCAGAACTGGACATTGCGGCCTTCATCCCCGGTGCGACATGCGCGGCGGTTGCCTGCTGAACAGGTTCACTACTACAAGCCGATAATAATAACGCGGCACACCCTACCCAAAACGCTGCGCGCATCTTACTCCCCTCTGAATATTAACCAAACGACACAGCCATAAATAATAGGCAGCGGAAACACCGCCGTCGAGAGGCAATATGCGCATTTATGCGCACTGTTTACATTTTCTGGCAATTTTTTGGCTGCTCCTTTGATCAAACCATTCATTCTGTTTATTCGAGGGACACAAAAGCGAAAATCTGTCTTTAGCGCTTTTGCTAAACTAAAAGGATAACTACAGGATTCGCCGCTGTTACGCGTGTCCCTTTTTTTGCGCAATGTAAGGGTGTCAGTATGATCACAATTGACGGTAATGGTGCGGTTGCTTCGGTCGCATTTCGTACCAGCGAGGTTATCGCCATCTACCCGATTACGCCCAGTTCGACGATGGCGGAACAGGCGGATGCCTGGGCCGGGAACGGGCTTAAAAACGTGTGGGGGGATACCCCTCGTGTCGTAGAAATGCAGTCGGAAGGCGGTGCGATAGCGACCGTTCACGGCGCGTTGCAGACCGGTGCGCTCTCTACGTCGTTTACTTCATCGCAGGGCCTGTTGCTGATGATCCCGACGCTGTACAAACTGGCCGGTCAGTTGACTCCGTTTGTGCTGCACGTTGCGGCGCGTACGATTGCCACTCACGCATTATCCATCTTTGGCGATCATTCCGACGTGATGGCGGTGCGCCAAACGGGATGCGCAATGCTGTGCGCCAGCAGCGTTCAGGAAGCTCAGGACTTTGCGCTAATTTCGCAAATGGCCACCCTGAAAAGCCGGGTCCCGTTTATTCATTTCTTTGATGGTTTTCGCACATCGCATGAAATTAATAAAATAGTGCCGCTGGCCGATGACACAATCCTCGGGCTGATGCCGCAGGCAGAAATCGATGCTCATCGCGCGCGCGCGCTCAACCCAGAGCATCCGGTTATTCGCGGTACGTCTGCGAACCCGGACACCTACTTCCAGTCACGCGAAGCAACAAACCCGTGGTACAACGCGGTTTACGATCACGTAGAACAGGCGATGAACGATTTCGCTGCTGCGACGGGCCGTCAGTACCAGCCATTTGAATACTACGGTCATCCGCAGGCAGAACGCGTCATTATTTTGATGGGCTCGGCGATTGGAACCAGTGAAGAAGTCGTCGAAGAGCTGCTGGCGCGCGGCGAGAAAGTTGGCGTTCTGAAAGTGCGTCTGTTCCGCCCATTCTCTGCCAGACATTTACTGCGCGCTCTGCCGGAAACGGTACGGAGCATCGCCGTCCTGGATCGCACCAAAGAGCCCGGCGCGCAAGCTGAACCGTTGTATCTGGATGTAATGACCGCGCTGGCGGAAGCCTTTAACTGCGGCGAACGAGAAACGCTACCGCGCGTGATTGGCGGGCGTTATGGCCTTTCTTCCAAAGAGTTTGGCCCGGACTGCGTCATGGCGGTCTTTAATGAGCTGAGTAGCGCGAAGCCGAAATCTCGCTTTACGGTCGGTATCTATGATGATGTCACCAACTTGTCGCTACCGTTACCGGAAAACACCCTGCCCGGTACCGCGAAGCTCGAGGCACTGTTTTACGGGCTGGGCAGTGACGGTAGCGTGTCGGCCACCAAAAACAACATCAAGATTATCGGTAACTCTACGCCGTGGTATGCGCAGGGTTATTTCGTCTATGACTCGAAAAAAGCAGGCGGTCTGACGGTTTCTCACCTGCGCGTTAGTGAACAACCTATTCGCTCAGCGTATCTGGTGTCGCAAGCCGATTTTGTTGGTTGTCACCAGTTGCAATTTATCGATAAGTATCAGATGGCTGAGCGCCTGAAACCTGGCGGTATATTCCTGCTTAATACCCCGTACAGTGTGGATGAAGTCTGGACACGTCTGCCGCAGGAAGTTCAGGCTGTTCTGAATCAGAAGAAAGCGCGTTTCTACGTGATTAATGCGGCCAAAATCGCCCGCGAGTGTGGTCTGGCTGCACGTATTAACACCGTTATGCAGATGGCGTTCTTCCATCTGACGCAAATCTTACCAGGCGACAGCGCTCTGGCTGAATTGCAGGGTGCGATTGCGAAAAGCTATAGCAGTAAAGGTCAGGATCTGGTTGAACGTAACTGGCAGGCGCTGGCCCTGGCGCGTGAATCCGTTGCCGAAGTGGCGCTTCAGCCGGTTGACTCACATAGCGCTAATCGCCCACCGGTGGTTTCTGATGCCGCACCTGATTTCGTGAAAACCGTCACCGCGGCAATGCTCGCCGGTCTGGGCGATGCCCTCCCCGTTTCAGCGCTGCCGCCAGACGGCACCTGGCCGATGGGCACCACGCGTTGGGAAAAACGCAATATCGCTGAAGAGATCCCCATCTGGAAAGAAGAGCTGTGTACCCAGTGCAACCACTGCGTAGCCGCCTGCCCGCACTCGGCTATCCGCGCCAAAGTGGTTTCACCAGAAGCGATGGAAAATGCCCCTGCCAGCCTGCATTCTCTGGATGTGAAATCACGCGATATGCGCGGTCAGAAATATGTCCTGCAGGTTGCGCCAGAGGATTGCACCGGGTGTAATCTGTGCGTCGAAGTATGCCCGGCGAAAGATCGCCAAAACCCGGAGATCAAGGCCATCAATATGATGTCGCGCCTTGAGCACGTGGAAGAAGAAAAAGTTAACTATGACTACTTCCTCAATCTGCCGGAAATCGATCGCACTAAACTGGAACGCATTGATATTCGTACCTCGCAGTTGATAACACCGCTGTTTGAGTACTCTGGGGCCTGCTCTGGCTGTGGTGAAACGCCGTATATCAAATTGCTTACGCAGTTGTACGGCGACCGCATGCTGATCGCCAATGCGACCGGCTGTTCATCAATTTATGGCGGTAACCTGCCCTCAACGCCTTATACCACCGACGCCAATGGTCGCGGGCCTGCGTGGGCAAACTCCCTGTTTGAGGATAACGCCGAGTTTGGGCTGGGCTTCCGCCTGACGGTGGATCAGCACCGTGTACGCGTCATGCGTTTAGTGGAACAGTTTGCTGATAACATTCCGGCTGAACTGAATGACGCCCTGCACGCTGAAGCTACGCCAGAGGTGCGCCGTGAGCAAGTTGCAGCACTGCGCCAGCACCTGAAAGATGTCGAAGGCGCACAGCAGTTGTTAACCGATGCCGACGCGCTGGTCGAGAAATCTATCTGGCTGATTGGCGGTGATGGCTGGGCTTACGATATTGGTTTTGGTGGCCTGGATCACGTCCTGAGCCTGACCGAGAACGTCAATATTCTGGTACTGGATACCCAGTGTTACTCCAATACAGGCGGACAAGCGTCGAAAGCTACGCCGCTCGGGGCCGTCACTAAATTTGGTGAACATGGCAAGCGCAAAGCTCGCAAAGATCTTGGCGTCAGTATGATGATGTACGGGCACGTGTATGTTGCACAAATCTCTCTGGGCGCGCAGTTGAACCAGACGGTGAAAGCTATCCAGGAAGCGGAGGCCTATCCAGGTCCGTCGCTGATTATCGCCTATAGCCCATGTGAAGAGCATGGTTACGATCTCGCACTAAGCCATGATCAGATGCGTCAGCTCACGGCAACCGGGTTCTGGCCGCTGTACCGCTTTGATCCGCGTCGAGCAGATGAAGGTAAGCTGCCGCTGGCGCTGGACTCTCGGCCACCGTCAGACGCCCTGGCCGAAACATTGCTTAACGAGCAGCGCTTCCGTCGCCTGAATGCCCAACAGCCAGAAGTCGCAGAACAGCTCTGGAAAGACGCCGCAGCCGATCTGCAAAAACGCTACGACTTCCTTGCGCAGTTGGCTGGAAAAGCGGAAAAGAGCGGTACCGAGTAATGCGTTTATCTCAGTATTAACCTGGAACCCAAAAAAAAGCCCGAACAGTTGTTCGGGCTTGTCAATTTATTCGCTGGCTAATTAATAATAGCTATCAATACGTCAACGAAAAATAAAACGTGACAATAAAGGCATATAACACGCGCAGAATAGCCCAACACACTTCACTTGTATAATTTTTATTTTATATATTTACCATCCATACATTCACCACAATTATCATCATTTCCGTAGAATTATTTCTTTAAGGTTTTACTTAAGGCGTAACAATTCATATTTATCCCTTTACGGAACTTCTCCTTTAGCATGCTTTTACTCCCTACATGGGTAGTCACAGGTTAATAAAAAAACTAAAGGATTATTTCAATGAACAGAAAAGTACTGGCTCTCGTAATTCCTGCCCTGCTGGCTGCAGGCGCTGCTCACGCTGCTGAAGTTTATAATAAAGACGGCAACAAATTAGATCTCTATGGCAAAGTAGACGGCCTGCATTATTTCTCTGATGACGCTAACAGTGATGGCGATCAGACTTATATGCGTATGGGCTTCAAAGGCGAAACTCAGGTTAACGATATGATCACCGGTTACGGCCAGTGGGAATATCAGGTTCAGGCTAACGGCACCGAAGGTGATAAAGGCGACTCCTGGACTCGTCTGGCATTCGCAGGTATTAAAGTCGGCGACTACGGCTCATTCGACTACGGCCGTAACTACGGCGTAATGTACGACGTTGAAGGCTGGACCGATATGCTGCCGGAATTCGGTGGCGACTCTTACACCAAAGCAGACAACTTCATGACCGGTCGCGCGAACGGCGTGGCGACCTACCGTAATACCGACTTCTTTGGTCTGGTTGACGGTCTGAACGTGGCGTTGCAGTATCAGGGCGCGAACGAAAATCAGTCACCAGAGCAGGAAGGCACCAATAACGGTGGCGACGATCGTAACATGAAGAACTCCAACGGTGACGGCTTCGGTATCTCCTCGACCTACGATTTGGGTATGGGTGTAAGCTTCGGTGCAGCATACACCTCTTCTGACCGTACTAACGAGCAGGTTAACGATTCTACCGCGGGCGGTGATAAAGCTGACGCGTGGACAGTCGGTCTGAAATACGACGCGAACAACATCTACCTGGCAACCATGTACTCCGAAACCCGCAACATGACCCCTTATGGTGGCTCAAACGGTAGTGATAATACGATTGCCAACAAAACTCAGAACTTTGAAGTGACTGCGCAATACCAGTTCGACTTCGGTCTGCGTCCGGAAGTTTCTTTCCTGATGTCTAAAGGTAAGGATCTGGGTGTAAACGGATCTGATGGCGACCAGGATCTGGTGAAATACGCATCCGTTGGCGCTACTTACTACTTCAACAAAAACTTCTCCACCTACGTTGATTACAAAATCAACCTGCTGGATGAAGATAAAAACTTCTACAGCCAAAACGACATCTCTACCGATGACGTAGTAGCACTGGGTATGGTTTACCAATTCTAATCCGTCAGCCCGCTGGCAACAGCGGGCTCTCTTTATGTTCTAACAATTCTGTTTTATCCAGATCAAAACATTATATCTGTTGCGCTAAAACACATCTCTGATAGATGATATCTTGCATTAAGACCTGTAGTAGAGGATACCTGCAATGAATCATCATCCTGTAAAATCATCCCGTATTGCATCCGTCGGCTATGACGAATCCTCCCGCACGCTAGAAATTCGCTTTCACCAGTTGTCTACTCTGCAATATCAGCATGTCCCTGCTCGTATTTTTCGTGATTTCCTAAGCGTCGTTTCTAAAGGTCGATTTTACGATGGAGTAATAAAAGGAAAGTTTCCTGAAATAAAAATAAAGTGATGCCAAAATGTGATCTTTGTCATTGTACATAAAGTGCCATTACGCGGTAAGCTTTGGGTGGATACTTAAACAGGAGGTTTTATGAACAGAACGATTCTTGTACCCATCGATATTTCAGACTCAGAATTAACTCAACGTGTTATAGCCCATGTTGAAGCAGAGGCAAAAATTGACGATGCACAGGTTCATTTTTTGACCGTAATTCCGTCACTGCCCTATTATGCTTCCCTGGGATTGGCCTACTCGGCAGAGTTACCGGCCATGGAAGATCTGAAAGCCGAAGCAAAATCTCAACTGGAAGAGATTATCAAGAAGTTCAATATCCCAACGGACAGAGTGCACGTTCATGTCACAGAAGGTGCGCCAAAAGATAAGATTCTGGAGATGGCCAAAAAATTACCGGCTGATATGGTCATTATTGCCTCACATCGACCTGACATCACCACCTACCTGCTGGGGTCTAACGCCGCAGCCGTGGTGCGTCATGCGGAGTGTTCGGTACTGGTAGTCCGCTAAGCTGTCTGGCCCGCACATCGCTGCGGGCTTTTTGTTTCTACCTCTTATACCCCACGATTCCTGTCCTAAATGTGCTGACATTTTTCCCGCTTATCCGTACCATACACGCCACAGTTTTTATATCAGACTTCTTTTGCCGGACTATCCGGCGTGATGCATACTCTTCTGATGCCACACTATGAATTGAGCCTCTATTAAATGTCGCAAAATCAAGATATTAGCAAGAAAGAACAATACAACCTGAACATGAAGGATTAAAAAACGTAGCTTATTGATAAGACTATTTTTATCGAATAATCAAAAAGATAAGCGTGTAAATAGACCCGTTTTAGTTCCATGCATTTTTTGAGATCCCGGCCAAATAATGGTGTTGTCGATATTCCTCCGGTGTCATATTGTTCAGTGATTCATGCGCGCGTTCACAGTTATATTCTGACACCATTTCTCCGTGATTTCCCGCACTTCATTCAGCGTTCTGAACAGATGAAAATCGAGTTTTTCTGTACGGTATGTCCGGTTAAAGCGTTCAATGAAAGCGTTCTGCGTCGGCTTACCTGGCTGGATAAACTCCAGTTTTACTGCATGTTTCTCTGCCCATTCGGCCAGTGATTCCGGACCATGATACCTATTGAATCATCCAGTTCGCGATTTGCCGCGATCCTGTCGAGTACACGGACCACGCGCAAAGCTGGCAGATTCAGATCGATTTCAATCGACAATGCCTCACGGTTAAAGTCATCAACAACATTGAATGTGCGAAAACGATGGCCACAGACCAGAGCATCATGCATAGAATCGACAGACCAGCTCTGGTTCAGCGCTTCAGGCGTGGCCGGTGGCGAGGGATTACGCACCGGCAAGCGCTGTTTGCCCTTTCGGCGAAAATTCAGCTCCAGCAGACAGTAAATATGTGATTCCACGGGTATCCCTGCCGCCGCAGAACCAGGAAAAGTTTCGGAAAACCGTATCGTGGGTATCGCTCTGCCACTGCCTGCAACGCGACAATAACGGGTTCGTCACGCGTGGTATCTGGACGGTAATGGTAAACCGTTCTGCTCAGGTTCAGACTCCGGCAGGCCTGACGGATACTGAGTCCAAATGTCGTTATCAGATGAGTGACCAGCTCACGCTTAAAGGCTGGTTTTAAAGCTTTTTTTCGATAATGTCTTTCAGCGCCCGGTTCTCGTCCTCAAGATCCTTAATCTTTTTAATATCAGAAGCCTACATACCGCCGTATCTGGACTTTCAGTTGTAGTAGGTGGCTTCAGAGATACCGGTCTCCCGGGAGACATCCTTAACAGTTCGTCCGGCTTCAACCGACTTAATCACGGCGATGATCAGATGCTCAGTAAAACGGGCTTTACGCATAGCGACCTCCTTTGTTGGCAGATTGATTATGCCGGAGGATCTCTAAATGTGAATGGCACGATTATGCGGGAGACTTACAGGCAGACGCGTATTTGAATAAAAACCCCGTCAGCGCGGGGAGTGGATTGCTACTTTGTTTTTCTGCAAATCCCACAGATTGGATTTAACGACCAGACTAGAAAGTTGATGGTTAACTATGGGGTTTACGGAAAGCGGATATGAAAAAGCCCCGGCGAATACCAGGGCCTATATTAATTTAATCAAGTTAAAGATAGTATTATCTGATTTTCACAACAGTAAGCGTTATATTACCTAACGCACCAGAGTCAACGTTACCGCCTTCAACTTGTACAACATATTTATTAGAGGCACTTGTATATTCTTTCTTATTGGTCTTTTTCCCCCAAGGGCAATCCCAATAAAAGCGGCCAATTTTTTCAGGGCCATTATACATAACGAAACTGCCCTCAGTGCCAACAGCAGCATCTGAACGCCCACATGCGCAGATCGTGGCCTCATCGGCAGTCGAAGAGCTGGTAATCACCATTTCATTTATTCTATCTGGTGATAACTCCTGATCTTTATTTCCTAGTTTATAAAATTTTCCACTATCGTGTGATGCGTTTCTAATGGATACGGATTGTCCTTCAGCGACAACTATTTTAATTTCTGCCCATTGAGCGTAAGCCATAATTCATCCTTAATTTTCATTGGAATATAAAATAATTTATCGTTACTCGACTGTATCGACGAATAATTAGTACCATTTAGATGGTGTTAAATTTGTGACAAACCACTCAATTTCAGACTTAACCAAAAATATCCACCAGCCATTTATACATATATTGACAAAAAGCAACCTGTAAATTTGGAACATAAAACAACCAAATTTATTTATTTCAAAAATATAACAATAGATTCAATTAATATTGTGAATAACTATATCAAGTCAAGCCACATTATATTTAACATGGTATACATGAAGAATAACTCTCTGAAAAAAAACTGAAGCCAAGAGTTTTTTGCACACCCTGCAAACCGACGATGTGACAGGGGTACTGGTGCAATGCACCTCGCGAATACCCCTGTCGTATCGCCGGAAAGCAAAAATGATATCAACATTCGCTTTTTCAAACGCTCCATAGCTATCACCAACGTGATAACCCATTCTAATTGTCCCGTCGGCTTTGCTCCCACTGACAGGCGTCATCTGTTTTTGAACGGTACAGCCGGATAGCGCTAAAACACACAAACAACACAATGATATTTTTTTCATGATAAACCCTATTCCTTTTAGGTTTTTTCATAATGAGCAATGAGTTTAGGGAAACATACAGCTACTCGGTGTTTTAGGATTACGTTTACCCGGTTCCTCGTTAGTGTTTTTCAGTACGCAACTGACGACGGGCCTCCAGATACACCCGCGCTCCGAATATCTCAACGCACCAGCGCACGCGCTTGCGGGCCTCGTCTGCTGTCAGCCAGGGCGCAATCTGCTGAATATTCCGGGTCAGGTCCGAAATTTTTTCTCGTCGTGTAGTAGCTCGCACCAATAATATAAACCGGATCATTCTGTTCGAACGCCTCCAGCACGCACTGCTCCATAAAATCTGCATCATCGTCCGCTAACGCCTCGTTGAGAATACTAACTAGCGCTTTTGGCACCCTAAGACAAAAATAATCTTTCACCACCGTGAGTATGGCGCTACCGGGATCCAGAAAGTGCATTTTGTTTTCATGCCCAGGATGCGCAAGGGGGAACAAAAACCCTACTACTCTATGAGTAGCATAGGTGCCAGATGGAACGCTGCTGTAAAACGTGCTGGTATTCGTCGCCGTAATCCGTACCATACGCGGCATACTTTTGCTTGCTGGCTGTTATCGGCTGGAGCGAACCCATCATTTATAGCTAATCAGATGGGGCATGAAAACGCGCAGATGGTATACGAAATTTACAGTGCATGGATTGAAGAACTGAACGGCGAACAGGTGAAAATGCTCAATGCCAAACTTGCCCTGTAAAAAATTTTTGCCCCTTATATGCCCCTTTTGGAGTCAGAGACAGTAAATAATGCAAGAAAATCAAAAAGTTACAAAGAAAGAACAATACAACCTGAACAAATTGCAAAAGCGTCTGCGCCGTAACGTGGGCGAAGCCATTGCCGACTTCAATATGATCGAAGACGGCGATCGCATTATGGTGTGCCTTTCCGGAGGGAAAGACAGCTATACCATGCTGGAGATCCTGCGTAATTTGCAGCAAAGCGCCCCGATCAGTTTTTCCTTAGTTGCGGTTAACCTCGATCAGAAACAACCTGGCTTCCCGGAGCATATTCTGCCGGAATATCTGGAACAACTGGGCGTGGAGTATAAGATTGTCGAAGAAAACACCTACGGGATCGTCAAAGATAAAATCCCTGAAGGCAAAACGACCTGCTCGCTCTGCTCTCGCCTGCGTCGCGGCATTCTGTACCGCACGGCAACTGAGTTAGGCGCCACCAAGATTGCGCTCGGTCACCATCGCGACGATATCCTGCAAACGCTGTTCTTAAACATGTTCTACGGCGGGAAGATGAAAGGTATGCCGCCGAAGCTGATGAGCGATGACGGTAAACATATCGTTATCCGTCCGCTGGCTTACTGCCGTGAGAAAGATATCGAGCGTTTCTCCGAAGCGAAAGGTTTCCCGATTATTCCATGTAATCTGTGCGGCTCACAGCCTAACCTGCAGCGCCAGGTCATTGCCGATATGCTGCGCGACTGGGACAAACGCTATCCAGGGCGTATTGAAACCATGTTCAGCGCAATGCAGAACGTTGTACCTTCACATCTGAGCGATATCAATCTGTTCGATTTCAAAGGTATCAGGCACGGTTCAGAGGTTGTGGACGGCGGTGATTTAGCGTTCGATCGTGAAGAGATCCCGCTGCAGCCTGCGGGCTGGCAGCCAGAAGAAGATGATGCTCAACTGGATGAGCTGCGCCTGAACGTCGTGGAAGTGAAGTAAGTCGATAGTGCCGGATAAGCGGAGCGCCATCAGGCGCTCCGACGAGTGGTTATTTCAATAACCGAACCCGGCAAGTCTTGCCTTTTATCTTACCGTTTTGCAATTGCTTCCATGCCTTATGCGCTACAGTCTGGCGAACAGCGACATAGACATGCGCCGGATGAACGGCAATTTTGCCGATATCGGCGCCTTCCAGACCAATATCACCGGTCAGCGCGCCGAGAACATCGCCGGGACGCATTTTAGCCTTTTTACCGCCATCAATGCATAACGTCGCCATCTCAGCTTCCAGCGGCAGGATTGGGCCGTTAGCGGGAGCTGGCAGCCAGTTCAGCTTCAGTTGCAGCATTTCAGAAAGAATATTGGCCCGCTGCGCTTCTTCCGGTGCACAGAAGCTAATCGCCAGACCACTGTTGCCGGCACGCGCGGTACGTCCGATACGATGGACGTGGACTTCCGGATCCCACGCCAGTTCGAAGTTAACCACCAGCTCAAGTGATTTAATATCCAGACCACGCGCGGCCACATCGGTAGCAACCAGAATGCGCACGCTACCGTTGGCAAAACGGACCAGCGTCTGATCGCGATCGCGCTGCTCAAGATCGCCATGCAGTGAGAGAGCGCTTTGCCCCGCCGCATTCAGCGCGTCACACACGGCCTGACAATCTTTTTTGGTATTACAAAAAACTACGCATGATGCAGGTTGATGCTGACTGAGCAATTTTTGCAGCAGCGCAATTTTGCCGTGGCTGGAAGTTTCGAAAAACTGCTGCTCAATCGCCGGCAGCGCGTCAACGGTATCAATTTCGATCGTTAATGGATTTTGTTGCACCCGGCCACTAATGGCGGCAATGGCTTCCGGCCAGGTCGCAGAAAACAGTAAGGTCTGACGCGAAGCCGGCGCAAAGCGAATGACATCATCAATCGCATCGCTAAAGCCCATATCCAGCATGCGATCGGCTTCATCCATCACCAGCGTATTCAGGGCCTCCAGAGAAACAGTGCCTTTTTGCAGATGGTCGAGTAAACGCCCCGGCGTGGCGACAATAATATGTGGCGCATGCTGCAGGGAGTCACGTTGTGCGCCAAAGGGCTGCCCACCGCACAACGTTAAGATCTTGGTGTTTGGCAGAAAGCGCGCTAAGCGACGCAACTCACCCGCCACCTGGTCGGCAAGCTCGCGCGTTGGGCACAGCACCAGGGACTGTGTCTGAAACAGCGCGACATCAACATGCTGTAATAATCCAAGACCAAAAGCCGCCGTTTTGCCACTGCCGGTTTTAGCCTGCACGCGAACATCTTTCCCCGCCAGAATTGCCGGTAACGCAGCAGCCTGAACAGGCGTCATTTCAAGATAACCCAGCTCGTTAAGATTCTCGAGTTGGGCAGCAGGTAAAACATTCAGGGTTGAAAAAGCGGTCACAATTTAATCTCGCGGTAAAAACTCACAATCAGCAGGCGCGTATCCTCGCAGATCTGCGCCCGCGATGCGACAATTTAATCGGCTCTTCATCCGGTGGCGGATCCGGCATTGGCTGCGGACGAGGTATGGGATCGGGAATGGGAACCGGGTCGGTCGGTAGCGAATCAGTGTGCGGCGTTGCAATCAGACAGTTCATATACCCCTCCAGTTATTCAGGTTGGCTCTTTTAGGGTAGACGCTGATTTCCTGCAGGCAAAAAAAAGCCGACTAATCTAAGTCGGCGTCGTACGAATCAATTGTGCTATGCAGTAATTCAAAAAAGGAAGTAAGACAATATGGAGCGCAACGCCCATCGCTTGACGTTGCATTCACCTGCGAGAGAGATATTGCCCCGAATAGGTAGATGGTTTATTGACTTCGCTCAAAAACCAGGACGTTTTCATGCGCAAAAGTCACTAAAAAACGTTGTTGTTACAACCATTTACTACGATGCAACCATAAAGTAACACCACCAATCAGGACCACTAACAGAATACAAAAAAGTGAGAAGCCAAACTGCCAGCCACCGCCAGGGATACCGCCGAGGTTAACGCCAAACAGCCCGGTTAAAAATGTGCTGGGAAGAAAAACCATTGCCATCAATGACATTGTATACGTTCGGCGAGCCAGAGACTCCTGCATAACCTGCGCAATTTCATCCGCCATAATACCGGTCCTGGCAATACAAGCATCTATTTCATCCAGCCCTCTCCCTAGCCTGTCAGCGATATCCTGCATCCGCCGCCGATGGTCGTCGGTCATCCAGGAAAAACGTTCGCTCGCCAGCCGGGAATAGACATCGCGCTGAGGCGCCATATAGCGGCGCATCACAATTAACTGCTTACGCAGCAATGCCAGGAAACCACGCGGCGGAATCTGCTGATCGAGCAGGTTATCTTCCAGATCAATAATCTTATCGTGCAGTTGTTCGATAAACTCACTGGCATGATCGGTTAGTGCATCGCAAACATCCACCAGCCAACTACCACAATCAGCCGCTCCCGTGCCTTCCTGGAGATCGCTGACCACATCATCCAGTGCCAAGACTTTACGCTGACGCGTTGAGACAATCAGACGTTCATCCATATATAAGCGCATCGCAACCAGTTGGTCAGGTCGCTCGTCGGTGCTGCCGTTAATACAGCGCAGCGTAATCAACGTACCTTCCCCTACCCGGCTTACGCGTGGGCGTGTGCTTTCACCCGCCAGCGCATCACGCACGTTATTGGGAAGTAAAGGCGTTGTCGCCAGCCATTGCGCGCTTTCAGGATGGGTATAATTAAGATGCAGCCAGCAGGGATGTTGACTGTCGATAACATCGTTATCTTCCAGTGGTTTCACCCCACCACGGCCATCCAACAGCCAGGCAAACACGGCATCCGGCACATTAACATCCGTTCCCTTAATGGCTTCCACAGCGCCTCCACAAACATTCAGCTTTTTTCGTTAGTCTAGCTGTCAGAATATGTTAAGCAATATCTCATTGTCCCATTGTGCTGAAATGATTCATAAAAAGTATCTGATAATAAGAAAAGCGCCGACGAATGCGGCGCTGGTTACGAGATGCCCCTCTCAGGCCCGCTGGCGTCTCTCTGATTCAAGCGTATGACTTAAGCGAAATTTATGCGTTCGCGATTGAAGGTCAATCACCTGGTTTTTCAGGATACCGGAGGAGTCAGAAAGCTCATCAACCATAATGGCATTACTTTGAGTGACGTTCTCCAGTTCGGCCAGAGCATGGGTAATTCTGATAATCCCTTTCTCCTGCTCCTGCGTAGTGGTTAATATCTCGCCCATCAGTTGGTTTAATTGCCCTGCCCCCCCGACAATATCATGCATGTTTTTTTCAGCTTCACGCACAATAGCAGCGCCTTGCTGAACATTTTGATGGGTTTGGGCAATCAGTTGCTTAATATTCTTAGCGGCATCTGCACTGCGGTGTGCAAGCATTCTTACCTCACCGGCCACCACAGAAAAACCTTTGCCATGTTCACCGGCCCTTGCAGCTTCCACAGCAGCATTCAATGCCAGAATATTTGTCTGGAATGCAATACCATCTATCAGCGTAATAATTTCTGTCATTTGCTGTGCGCATTCGGTGATTGAACGCATATTTGTCGCAACCTGCACCATTAATTCGCCACCCTGACGGGCGCATTGCGTGGCAATTGTTGCCTGGGCGCTGGCTATTTGCGTGTTATCAGCATTATTCCGCGTATTAACCGCTATTTCATCCATGTTGGCAGCCGTCTGCATTAATGCTCCGGATTGCTGTTCTGTTTTCACTGAAAGCTCGGCGCTGCGTTCCGCCAGCTGTTCAGAAAGCGTCATCGCCGTTTGCGAGGATGTTCTGATCTCATTAACGAGTGCTGAAATATTACTTGATAAGCTATTGATGCCAGGAATTAGTCTACCCGCACAGTTATTACCAAACTCGGGAATACTGATTGCCAGATTCCCGGATGTTACCTCTTCAATGCTTCTTTTGACCGTATTAATCGGCATGACCAGATATTTCGTCATGTACCACCACAAACATAATATAGAAATAATGCTTACCGCATTAGTACCAATAATAATTTCTGGGGTAGCCGAAAAAATCATTTCAACAACATTGAGCGCAACCGCCGTAATGAGCAGAAATAAAACAATAAAGGTTCTGACGCTAATATCATTTAACATTTTAACCCTGTGCACCAAGAAATAACGTAGATGTTATTTTTATAGCATCTGCAATACAGATTTCCATTGCTCTGTGACGAAAGCTGAACTTTCAATGAGAGCCAGAAGACCTTTTACTTAAGTCAATAAATTACACTAGTCATTCATAATAGGTCAGCACTTTATCCCACCAATGGCTGTAATGTTCCCCACCATCAGATTATTGTGATGGCGAGCACGTGACGAGCATAAAACACACAGAAACATAATTTTTATGAATGTTTATATAAGTAATGGCTTGTCATTTTCAATATCTTGCCCTTCGCTCTAATACTCATTGCAAAAACACAAGAACATTCCTGGTTTTATCAGGTTAACTGGACAAAACCTGCTAGATTTATCATCACGGCTTTTTTTCGATAGGTAGTAAGATGTTGCACGTGTCGTGGGACCCTGTATTGATTGGGATTTCCTTTGTTGTCGCATTTATTGCCTCCTTTATTGCCCTCGACAGCGCGGGTAAGGTAGCAATCTCCAGCAAACGTGAATCTACCTTCTGGCGGCTATCTGGCGGCGCTACGCTGGGTATGGGCATCTGGTCGATGCATTTTATCGGTATGCTGGCCATGAAAATGACTATGCCGATCAATTATCACCTATCACTCACCGCGTTTTCGTTCTTTATTGCGCTCATTTCTGCAACTCTCGCCATCAATATCGCTATTTCCGGTAATACGCTATCAACAAAACGACTGGTCATTGCCACCAGCATATTGAGTGCCGGCGTTGTCACGATGCACTATGTTGGCATGTATGCCATTATCGAACATGTGGCCATCTCATGGGATCGCTCGCTGATTTTGCTCTCTGTAATTATTGCCGTCGTTGCGTCTGGCGTAGGTTTATGGCTGGCCTTCCATTTACGCCAAAACACCCGTCGCGTGCTGATTAACCGACTTATTGCAGCCCTTATTATGGCGCTGGCAATTGCTTCTATGCATTACACCGGTATGGGAGCGGCAACGTTCACCCATTTTGGACACACTGCGCACGATGGGCTCAGTACGCTGGAACTCTCTGTCTGGGTCTGCGCCGTCACGCTAATTATTTTGGGTATCATGCTGGTCGTCTCGATGGTGGATTCACAACTGCGCACTTCCCGACTGGCTGACAACCTGCATCAGTTGAACTGCCAGCTTGAACATCAGGTCCACTTCGACGCGCTGACCGGACTTGCTAATCGAACGCAAATAGATACCCGCTTACAGGCCTGCCTGCGGCATTCCAAATTGCATCAACAGCATTTCGCGTTGGTATTTATCGACCTCGATCGTTTTAAAGTCGTTAACGATACCTGGGGGCATCACATCGGCGATCAACTGCTGATTGCCAGTACACAGCGTATCTACAGTTGCCTTGATGATTCAATGACGCTGGCAAGACTGGGGGGAGATGAATTTATCTTGCTGGTTCCAGACTGCAACCCGCAGGCTATCTCCGCCTTGCTTGCGCGAATTTCAGATGCGATCGGTGACCCCTTTACCTTATTCGGTCATACCATTCGGGTTTCGTTAAGTGCGGGGAGCAGTATTTATCCCGAACATGGCTCGACACTGCATGAGCTAAAAGTGAAGGCCGATATGGCGATGTATCATGTCAAACAGGCGGGCAGAAACGGCTGGGCTATTTATAGTCCCCAGATGGAAGCTATCGCTGATACGCCGCCGACATTTCTACAGGAACTTTCACAAGCGCTTGAACGCAATCAGTTTGAGCTATGGTATCAGCCTAAATATACCGCCGGAGATCATTCCCTGACTGGTTTTGAGGCGTTATTACGCTGGCATCATCCGGAGCGCGGCATGCTGCTACCGGCTGAATTTCTGCCTGCGCTGGAAGAAACGGGCCTGATTATTCCCGTCAGCAAATGGGTTATCCAACAGGCATGTTTGCAGTTGCATCAGTGGACATTACAAGGGAATACAGAATGGACGCTCGCCGTTAACCTCTCTCCCGCCCAGTTTGAACAGCATGATATTATTGATGTTGTTTGCAACGCCCTGGCGCAATACCAACTTTCACCTGCCTGTCTCACGCTGGAGCTCACGGAGAGCACCGCACTTAAAAATTTAAAACGCAGTATTGAAATCCTGAATGCTTTCTCTGCTTTGGGGATCACCGTTTCTATTGATGATTTCGGCACTGGTTATTCAAATATATTGATGTTGAAGTCACTGCCGGCACGGGAATTAAAAATCGACAGGATATTTGTCAAAGATATTAGCGAGAACAGTAAAAATACAAAAATTGTGTCTACCATTATTGACATAGCTCACTCCATGAATATGCGCGTGGTGGCTGAAGGAATAGAAACTCAGGAGCAGGAAATACTTCTTACCCAGATGGGGTGTAGCATGCTGCAAGGTTTCCTGTTTGCAAAACCGCTGCCAGCGCATAAGATTCATGAACTGATCCAACAAGAAAACAGCATCAAACAAAAGCCAGTCGTACAACCCTTGTCTCACCGACAATCAATAACTTTGTGAGACTGTAATATCTAAAATATTCGCCATTAAACGGGCAACACAGCAGATAAAGATAACGGGATTATCGATGAGCACAACCGAGCTGCATTCACTGGATTTGTTAACCTTTCCGGTGTGGATTGTTTCGCCACAAACCGAAGAACTGGTGTTCGCTAATATCGTTGCACGTGAGTTAATGCAGGATCTCTGTTTTTCCCCACTGCGCAAAGGCATATTCTCAACGCATTCTCAACATGATTTAACAATGTATCTCAGTGACTTGAGCAATCATCATCACGTTGTTGAGATCCTCACGGTTTACCGCGATGGTGAGGAAATCGCGTTGGCCAGCCGCCTGTCCATTAAATCTCTGCCGGGCGTGGGGGATGTTATCCTTTTCGAAGGCATTGAAACGCCTACTGCGCAAGGTCTGAAAGCCAGCCGTTCAGCAACTTATCAACGAAAAAAACAGGGCTTTTATGCGCGTTTTTTCCAGACAAACTCCGCGCCAATGTTACTGATTGATCCGTCCCGCGATGGCCTGATCGTTGATGCAAACCTCAGTGCCCTGAATTTTTATGGTTACAACCTTGATGTGATGTGCCAGAAACATACTTGGGAGATCAACATGCTGGGCCGCCATATATTGCCGGTAATGCATGAAATCGCCCATCTGCCCGGCGGCCATAAGCCTTTGCACTTTGTCCATAAACTGGCAGACGGCACCTCACGTCATGTGCAAACCTACGCCGGACCGATTGAAATTTACGGTAATAAACTCATGTTGTGCATTATTCATGACATTACCGAACAAAAACGGCTGGAACAGGAGCTTGAGCATGCCGCTCTGCGTGACCCCTTAACGGGATTACTTAATCGCCGGCATTTTTATCAGGTAACCGAGCCGGAGCAGACGCATGCGGTATCATTGACGCAGGACTACAGCCTGTTGTTGATCGACACCGATCGTTTTAAAAGCATTAACGATCTCTTCGGTCATTTAAAAGGCGATGAAGTGCTTTGCGCTCTGGCCCGCACACTGGAATCCTGTGCACGAAAAGACGATCTTATTTTTCGCTGGGGTGGTGAAGAATTTGTGCTGCTGCTACCGCGAACCTCGCTGGATGTCGCCCTCAATCTTGCAGAAGTGATCCGCGCGACGGTAGCCAAGGTTACTCTCCCTGGTCTTCCCCGCTTTACCGTCAGCATTGGCGTTGCGCGGCACGAAACGAACGAAAGTATTGATGAATTATTCAAACGCGTGGACGACGCGTTGTACAAAGCCAAGCACGAAGGCAGGAACAGAGTACTGGCCGCCTGATGAATACGTTGATCAGCGGCTGCGCTTAGCGTGACGCTCCCAGTTTTCCTGTTTTGCCTGCGCGGTTTTACGTAATGCCACATAGCATGCTCCGCTGCCGCCGTGATGCGGCAAAGCGGCGCAGTAGGCCTGGACGTCATCAAATTCTGTCAGCCAGCGCGCCACATAGCTGCGAACAATATTGGCATGAGCGTTATCGTCACGCCCCTTACCGTGTATCACCAGCACGTTACGTAATCCATCTTGCTGTGCCTGTAGAATAAAACTGAATAGCATCTGGCGGCATGTTTCTACGGGCTGGCGGATGAGATTAAGGCTCGCCTGCTGCGGATATTTTCCGGTTCGCAGTTTGTCAGTCACGCCGTGCTGTAAACCTTCGCGACGAAACTCCAGCGGCTCGTTCAACGGGATAATATCGAGAAACCCCGTCGTGAGAAAGTTATCCAGTTGAAGCGTATCGATACGCGCCGGAGTGCGGATATTACGCGTTGGCTGCCAATGTACATCGGCGCAGCCCTTCAGCGGTTGGACATCCCCCATAGCATCCAGAAACAGCGAAGCATCATCAAGATTCATGTTTCTTCCTCCAGCGAATTACGACGAGCATTATCATAACCGCGCACTATTATACCGACAACGGTTTACGATTATTTCCAATAATTCACCCGACTCGCTCCGCTGAAAAGATCTACTCACGACATACAGATATCCGTTTTTAGGGGTATAGCTGCGACTGTCGCTGGCATGATAATGTGTAACCTCGCCTGAACGCTGTAATGAGAGAAACGGATGCTGAACTTACTGGAAGACACCATCGACACGCCGCTGGGCCCGCTGTGGGTTATTTGTGATGAGCAATTTCGCCTGCGCGCGGTGGAATGGGATCAGCACCGCGATCGCATGGAACAATTGCTGGATATTCATTATCGCACAGAAGGTTATCAGCGTATTACAGCCAAAAACCCTGGCGGATTAAGCGATAAACTGTCGGAGTATTTTGCCGGGAATCTCAGCATTATTGACACGCTGGAAACAGCAACGGCTGGCACGCCTTTCCAGCGCGAAGTCTGGCAAGCATTACGCACTATCCCGTGTGGGCAGGTCATGCACTACGGTCAACTGGCCGAACAGTTAGGGCGCGCCGGTGCTGCAAGAGCCGTCGGTGCGGCCAATGGCGCCAACCCGGTAAGCATTGTGGTCCCCTGCCATCGCGTCATTGGGCGTAACGGCACCATGACTGGATATGCTGGCGGCGTGCAGCGAAAAGAGTGGTTATTGCGTCACGAAGGCTATTTGCTACTCTAGATTCCAGGCAATTAATGCCTTATTCGTCACACTTTCGCATAATGTGACCACAAATTTAATGCGGTTAATCAAGGAGATACAAACATTCATTCCGGTTATACCTGAATTATTCTCTATTGGGAGTAGCTCAGGCTTACGTGCTCACCAAAAAGATGTTAAAATTGACAAATATCAATTACGGCTTGAGCAGACCTATGATCCCGGAAAAGCGAATTATACGGCGCATTCAGTCTGGCGGTTGTGCTATCCATTGCCAGGATTGCAGCATCAGCCAGCTTTGCATCCCGTTCACACTTAACGAGCATGAGCTTGACCAGCTCGATAACATCATCGAGCGCAAAAAGCCTATCCAAAAGGGGCAAACGCTCTTTAAAGCAGGTGATGAACTTAAATCACTCTACGCTATCCGCTCCGGAACGATTAAAAGCTATACCATTACCGAACAAGGCGATGAGCAAATTACCGGCTTCCATCTGGCGGGTGATCTGGTCGGTTTTGACGCGATTGGCAGCGGACATCACCCGAGCTTTGCCCAGGCGCTGGAAACCTCAATGGTTTGCGAAATTCCTTTCGAAACCCTTGATGACCTGTCCGGAAAAATGCCGAATCTGCGTCAGCAGATGATGCGTCTGATGAGTGGCGAAATCAAAGGCGACCAGGATATGATCCTGCTGTTGTCGAAGAAAAATGCAGAAGAGCGCCTGGCGGCCTTTATCTACAACTTGTCTCGCCGCTTTGCCCAGCGCGGATTCTCGCCTCGTGAGTTCCGTCTGACCATGACCCGCGGCGACATCGGTAACTACCTGGGTCTGACGGTTGAAACCATCAGCCGCCTGTTGGGTCGTTTCCAGAAAAGCGGTATGCTGGCAGTGAAAGGCAAATACATAACTATTGAGAATAGCGACGCGCTGGCAGTTCTTGCTGGCCACACGCGTAACGTTGCGTAATCTTTCCGCAAGCATTTCTGTTATCCTTCTGTCAAATCGCTAAATTTTCCCGATTTATTGATCTGGCAGGAGGTTCTCCCCTGTTTCAATCCACATTATTGGGTTACTCTTTTAATTACAAACTGCGATGACAGTTGTAAGGAGACCCTGTATGGCTATGTATAAAAATATGCTGGTCGTCATCGATCCAAACCAGGACGATCAACCAGCATTACGGCGAGCTGTTTATTTGCATCAACGGATTGGTGGCAAAATTAAAGCCTTTTTGCCAATCTATGACTTTTCCTACGAGATGACTACCCTGCTGTCGCCCGATGAGCGTACGGCAATGCGTCAGGGGGTCATCAGCCAGCGAACAGCATGGATCCGTGAACAAGCAAAATACTACATCGAAGCAGGGATCCCTCTTGAAATTAAAGTGGTATGGCACAACCGTCCCTTTGAAGCCATCATCCAGGAAGTCATTAGTGCTCAGCATGACCTGGTCCTCAAAATGGCACACCAACACGACCGCCTCGAAGCCGTAATTTTCACGCCTACCGACTGGCATTTATTGCGCAAATGTCCAAGCCCGGTATGGATGGTTAAAGACCAGCCATGGCCTGAAGAAGGTAAAGCGCTGGTTGCGGTGAACCTCGCCAGTGAAGAGCCTTATCACAACGCGCTCAATGAAAAACTGGTCAAAGAGACGCTGCAACTGGCAGAACAGGTTAACCATACTGAAGTGCATCTGGTTGGCGCCTACCCTGTTACGCCAATCAATATCGCAATTGAACTACCTGAGTTTGACCCCAGCGTTTATAACGACGCGATCCGTGGACAGCATCTGCTGGCCATGAAGGCGTTGCGCCAGAAATTCAGTATCGATGAGAAAGTGACGCACGTTGAAAAAGGATTGCCTGAAGAGGTCATTCCTGATTTAGCCGAGCACTTGCAGGCGGGTATTGTAGTACTGGGTACCGTCGGTCGTACCGGTATTTCTGCCGCGTTCCTTGGTAACACCGCTGAACAGGTTATCGATCACCTACGCTGCGACCTGCTGGTCATCAAGCCGGATGAATATCAGACGCCAGTTGAACTGGATGATGAAGAAGACGATTAACCACACAACTCAATGCCGGATGGCGATCTCATCCGGCATAACAAACGCTTAGTGTTGCTCTTCGCCGCCGAGGAAATAGATTCCCAGCGGGATAGCCAACAGAATCGTAAACACCATGCTGTAGACACAAATCATTGCCGATTGAATGGCGTACATTGAAGCGGTCCAGTCGGATAGCGGAATGTCATACTGTTCAATCACACCACCGATCGTCGCTCGCGTCACGACCGACGCTGCGATAATAAACACCCCAAGCAGGCACAACAGAAACTTCCGTCCCTTCGCTGTCTTCAGCTTAGCCATGATCATAGTACTGTCCTTTTGCAGATGAAAACCTTGTTACTTTGCGCTAACAATACCATGACATCAACTGACTGTCTGCTACATAAACCGCTTTCAGGGTGGATACCAGCGCTATTTCGCCGAAAATAGCGCTAATTGCATTATATATCTCCCCTATGGATTAATGATCTGACCGCCAGAACTGAGTAAAATATTCGAGGATTAGGATATCAGAAGATATTTCACTACCACGGAGCTGTTGGAAGAATCATGATCGCTGAACTGTTTATAAATAATGCGTTTAATTTGACGGTAATTCTCAGCTGCTGTGCCGCGCTGGTTCTGATGAGCGTCTGGTATCATCGTGGAGAGCGTCGCTGCAAAGGATTCATATTTCATGCCGCGCAATTTCTTGTCTATGCCATTATCATCGGGACGTTAGGCAGTATTGCTAATAACGTTATCGAAAATTACAGCCTGAAATTTATCTCCTCCAGCGTGGTCGACTTTATCTGCACCTCGTTGATTGCGCTGATCCTTACCATCAAACTTTTTCTGGTAATTAATCAGTTTGAAAAGACGCAGATTAATAAAGGCAGAGATATCACCAGCGCGAGGATCCTGTCGCGAATCATCAAAATTACCATCGTGGTTGCTATCATTTTGCTGTATGGCGAACATTTCGGTATGAGCTTATCCGGCCTGTTAACCTTCGGCGGCATCGGCGGTATCGCTGTAGGTATGGCAGGCAAAGACATTCTGAGCAACTTTTTCTCAGGGATTATGCTCTACTTCGACAGACCCTTTAGCATCGGCGACTGGATCCGCTCCCCGGACCGCAATATTGAAGGTACAGTTACGGAAATCGGCTGGCGAATGACCAAAATAAACACCTTCGATCATCGTCCGTTATATGTCCCAAACTCGATTTTCTCCTCTATCAGCGTAGAAAACCCAGGAAGGATGACGAATCGCCGCATCAAAACGGTGATCGGGTTACGATATGAAGATGCTGATAAAGTCAGTGCCGTTGTCGAGTCGGTCAGAGAAATGCTGCAAAACCATCCGGGAATAGACCAGAAACAAACCCTGCTGGTTTATTTTAATGAATTCGCCGATTCATCGCTGAATATCATGGTGTATTGCTTCACGAAAACCACCGTGTGGCAGGAATGGCTTGCGGTACAGCAGGACGTTTATTTAAAGATTATTTCGATAGTCAAGGCACACGACGCCGACTTTGCGTTCCCCAGCCAGACGCTGTATATGGATAATCCTGAAGCATCGCCATCGACACACTAACAAAAGAAAAGGCGCGGAAATCCGCGTCTTTTTTCTGCACTTATTTCAATGAGGCAATATCAATGACAAAGCAGTACCAGCGCCAGCGTTGGAATATACGGATTCAGGTCATGTAGATACAGGACTGTATCAATAATCAGCTCAAACTGATTCACTTCGGGCATCGGATTCTTTACCTGCAGAACGCGTGCCCCGCACAGCTCAGGGGAGCAGGTTGTACTCAGCGTCGCTTACCGGTTCAAGCCACTCGTTCGATGCGCCAGCGGCCGGGATTTCCACAGCGATATGGGCAAACCAGCTATCACGCGCGGCGCCGTGCCAGTGTTTCATTCCCGCCGGGATGTGTACGACATCACCGGTTTTCAGTTCACGCGCCGGTTGATTCCACGCCTGATACCAGCCTCTGCCGCCGGTCACCAGCAAGATTTGTCCCCCTTGATGATGGATATGCCAGAAGTTACGACAGCCCGGCTCAAATGCTACGTTACCAATGACCACGCCTTCCATGGAGAGCATGGTCAGATAGCTGTCGCCAGTGAAATATTTCGCATACGCTTCATTTTTCTCTCCGCGAGGAAAGACGCTGTTACCATCAAATTGTTGATTCATAATCTCCGCGCCGGCGCTGGAGACGGTATTCCGTTGATTTTGCATTTCGACTCTCCAAAACGGTGGCAGCACGCGCCACCGATGCTGAAAACTATAAAAATTATAGAGACTCGACAGGCGGGTGATTAGAGGTGAAAAGAAGGACAACCTTATGAATCATGCTCATCAATAGTCGGTAACAGGTACAACATTTCTACTGGAGATGGCGTGAAGCCTTAGGCCACAATTTCAATCAAGTTGCCGTCAGGATCGCGTATCACCGCTTCGTAATAGCCATCACCGGTGGTGCGCGGGTCAGAAACTAATATCCCCTGTTCTTTTGCACGCATTGCCATGGCATCAACGTTTTCACTGCCGCCAACTGAAATGGCGAGATGCACCCAGCCTGAGGTGTTATTGTCGGGAGCATGTTTTGTCAGTCCAGGCTTAGTCATTAACTCAATCGCGATATCCTCACCAATTTTGACAAAATAGGATTCAAACCCTGGATTGGTTTTACTGCAGTATTTTTCGTTGATCTTTGCGTCAAAAAACGTGACCCAGAATTGAGCTTGTTGCTCGAGCTCCCGTGTCCATAACGCCATATGCGCAACCTTCATAGCTAACCTCTTCTTGTTGTATCCAAACAATAGGTTCCCTAAAGGGATGTTGACATCGAGAACCATAATGCACAATTATGCTTGTTATTGCTCGATGTTTATTTCACTGGAGTATTGATGCTCGATTACGCAGCATTCCCTGAACAGCGCCAGGCGCTTATCTATCAGATCCTGCAGGAAAACGGCAGAGTCATCTGTTCCGAACTCGCCAGCAGGTTAGGCGTTTCGGAACATACAATCCGCCGCGACCTGCATGAACTGAGTAAAGATGGCGTGTGTAAAAAAGTCTATGGCGGCGCGGTCATTGCACTCCCTGAATCCGAAGACATCACCGTGCGCAAGAGTATTAATGTGGCGAAAAAGAGCAACATCGCGCAGAGATGCGCCCGGATGGTCAAATCCGGAAGCTGCATTTTTATCGACACGGGCAGTACTAATCTGGCGATGGCTGAAGCCCTACCCGCCGAGCTGGCGTTAACCGTGGTAACAAATTCCCCGGAGATTGCCGCCGTTTTACTAAAAAAACCACTGTTTGACGTCATTATGCTGGGCGGCGCGGTGCAACGATCTTCTGGAGGGTGTGTGGGTGCCACCGCTATCTCGCAGGTGCAGGACATTTTATTCGATCAGGGATTTATTGGCGGCTGCGCGATGTCGCCTGAATCCGGCTTAACCGGATTTGATTACGCGGATTGTGAGTTCAAAAAAGCGGTGATCAAACAGTGTAATGAAACCATTGTCGCGCTGACGGCTGAAAAGATCCCGGCCGTCGCCCGTTATGTCGTTACCGAAAGCAGCAATATCGATGTAATTGTCGTCGAGGAAAATATCAGCAAAGAGTATGCCACGGCGTTTCAGGCGCACGACATTCGTATTTATACAGTGTAACCCATTCTATTGGGTGATACCTTTTCCATTGCTTTCATGACTCACCTTCCCCACAGCCTTGCCTGTTCGGGAAATCGCCAATGCAACGTCCCGAACAGGCCAGCTATATCAGTGCTTCACAATATACATTGTGCGGCTATAAGCCACATCTTCAGGGTTAGTAATCGGATACCCTTTCAGCCACGGTTTAATTAAACGCCCGTTGGTGTACTGATAAATCGGCGCAATGGGAGCCTGTTCCATCAGAATGTTCTCCGCGGCGTTATAATCAGCATTGCGCGCTTTCTGCGTATTCTCCAGGGTTGCCTGGGTCAACACTTTATCGTACGCCGGATTATTAAAGCGGGAGATATTGCCCGTATGGGTTGATGTTAATAGCGACAGGAACGTAGATGGTTCATTGTAATCGCCCACCCACGAGGCGCGGATCACATCAAAATTGCCGGTATTGCGGCTATCGATATAAGTTTTCCACTCCTGGTTTTGCAGTTTCACGTCAACGCCGAGATTTTTCTTCCACATAGACGCGACAGCAATAGCAATCTTCTGATGATTTTCAGAGGTGTTATACAGCAGCGTCAGTTTAAGTGGTTTCTGTGGACCATAGCCCGCCGCACGCAGCAGCGTTTTCGCCTGCGCGTTCAGCTCTTCCTGACTCATTTGCTCAAACGGTGAAGGTTCCGGCACAAACCCTGCCGTTACATCCGGCGTAAAATGCCATGCGGGCTTTTCGCCGGTACCCAGAACTTTCTCCGCCATCAGGCGACGATCGATAGTCATGCTGAGCGCCAGGCGCACGCGTGAGTCGGCAGTCGGTCCCTTCTGGGTATTAAAGGCATAGTAGTAAGTGCCAAGCTGCGGCGGGGTATAAACCTGGCCCGGGATGTCCTTCAACAGTTTCTGATACATGTTTTTCGGGAAAGACTCGGTAATATCGATATCACCAGCAAGATAGCGCTTGGTCGCTGCCGATTCCTGGTTAATAGGCAGGAAGGTGACTTTTTGCAGCACCGTTTTGGCGTTGTCCCAATAATGCGTGTTCGGCACAACGTCCAGTTTTTCGTTCACCACACGATCTTTGAGCACATAGGCGCCGTTACCAATTAGATTGCCTGGTTTGGTCCAATCTTTACCGCTCTCAACGTTAGCTTTTTGTACCGGATAGAAAGCAAAACTCGCCGTCAGATTGGCAAACCATGGCAGCGGTTTATCCAGTTGGACCTTCAATGTACGCGCATCGATCGCGCTAACGCCGAGCTTATCTGGCGAGGCTTTTCCATCGATGATCGCCTGTGCGTTGTTAATACCCGCCAGCGCAGCAAACCAGGCAAACGGCGACAGCGTTTTCGGGTCAACCAGACGCTGCCAGCTATAGACAAAATCCTGTGCCGTTACCGGCGTACCATCTGCCCATTGCGCATTATCGCGCAGCGTAAACGTCCAGATACGGTTATCGTTGCTTTTCCACTGAGTGGCAACACCGGGCACAATCTCGCCCTTCTCATTCTGGTTGACCAGCCCTTCAAATAAATCACGAATAACCTGAATTTCAGGAAGCCCGACGGCCTTTGCCGGATCCAATGACGCCGGTTCGTCTTTGATATGACGCACCAGTTCTTGCTTTTCTGCCAGTACCGTTCCGCTGGGAACATCAGCAGCCCAGGATAATGAAATGCTGCTTACCAATAGCGCACAACAGGTTACTGAAACAGAATGCTGCATAAAATACCCTCAATTCCGGCTACTAAGTGAATGTGTAATTATTTGTATCGCCAGCAGGAAATGCAATTAACTTTCGACAAGGAAATAATATTACATCTGAAAAGATAAGTGTGTGAAAACGATTTGATTATCCATACATTTTGCACAACACTGCGAGTAACAATCCACGCATTCAGAGATGACTATGACCGTTACCCGACCCCGTGCCGAGCGCGGCGCATTCCCACCTGGAACCGAACATTACGGACGTTCATTATTAGGCGCGCCGCTAATCTGGTTTCCCGCAATGGCGGCCGATCGTGAAAGCGGTCTGATACTGGCAGGAACGCACGGCGACGAAAACGCATCGGTTGTCACCCTTTCCTGCGCATTGCGTACGCTTAATCCTTCCTTACGTCGTCACCATGTGGTGCTGGCGGTTAACCCTGACGGTTGCCAGCTCGGGCTGCGCGCAAATGCGAACGGAGTGGATCTAAACCGTAACTTTCCCGCTGCCAACTGGAAAGCGGGTGAAACGGTGTATCGCTGGAACAGCAGCGCAGAAGAACGCGATGTGGTGTTGTTGACCGGCGAAAATCCGGGCTCAGAACCAGAAACCCAGGCGCTGTGCCAGCTTATTCACCGAATTCATCCTGCGTGGGTGGTCTCTTTTCACGATCCGCTGGCCTGTATTGAAGATCCCAGACGCAGCGAATTAGGCGCGTGGCTGGCGCAGTCGTTTGAATTACCCCTCGTCACCAGCGTAGGTTATGAAACGCCCGGCTCATTTGGAAGCTGGTGCGCAGACCTGAACTTACACTGTATAACCGCCGAATTTCCGCCCATCTCTTCAGATGAAGCGAGCGAGAAATACCTGCTGGCCATGTCCAATCTCCTGCGCTGGCACCCTAGAGATGAAGTTGTCCGGTCGTAAAATGCAGGGCCGGCTCCGCGTCGCTGGCAAGCCAGGTCGGGCCATCAAGATCGGCAAAGTTAACCTGCGGCGTAAGCGGTAACGCCGCCCCAATCGCCCGGGAAGTACACAGCATGCAGCCCAGCATTAGCGCAAATCCCTGCTCGCGGGCTTCGGTTGCCAGCGCCAGCGCCTCCGTCAGGCCGCCTGTTTTATCCAGTTTGATATTGACCATTTCATAGCGCCCGTGCAGCGCTTTCAGGCTGCTGCGGGTGTGGCAGCTTTCATCTGCGCAGATCGGCAGCGGATGCACAAAATTTTCCAATGCGGCATCGTCCTGCGCTGGCAGCGGCTGCTCCAGCATCGCCACCCCTAAATCAGCCAGCAGCTGGCAGCGCGCCGCCAGACCTTCTGCCCGCCAGGATTCATTGGCGTCGACAATAATCGTGGCATCAGGGACTGCTGCACGAATAGCAACCATCCGCTCGCTAATCAAGCGCGCGTCCAGTTTAACTTTTAGCAGTTTCGCGCCATTTTCCCACAGTGCAGCCGCACTCACCGCCATTTGTTCCGGCGTGCCAATTACCACGGTTTGCGCCGTCGTCACCACTTCCGCCAGCTCACTTCCCACCAACTCTGCCAGTGACAGTTGCTGTTGACGCGCACTCAGATCCCACAACGCGCAGTCCACAGCATTACGCGCGGCTCCCGCTGGCAGCAGCTTTTGCAGCTCTTCACGCGTCAGTCCATTTTCCAGTTGTGGGGCAATGCTCATAATTTGCGCCAGCACTGAGGCATCGCTTTCACCATAGCGCGGGTACGGTGTGCACTCGCCGATACCCGTGACGCCGTTTTCTGCCACTTCAACCACCACCACATGCGCTTCGGTTCTGCTCCCACGGGCAATAACAAAGGGAGTGTGCAGCGGCCAGGCTTCCTCATACACCTTAACTGTTCTCATTTGCTTTCCTTAATGCAGTCCCTGAAGCGGATATCCGCAAATAGCGTTTGCCGTGTTAACTGCTGATGGCATAAACTAGCCTCGACGTTAACTATATGTAAACAGGAAGATAACCATGTCACAAACCGTTCATTTCCAGGGCAACCCGGTTACAGTTGCCGGCTCAATTCCTCAGGCTGGAAGCAAAGCTCAGGCTTTTACCCTTGTGGCTAAAGACCTGTCTGACGTTACGCTGGGCCAGTTCGCAGGCAAGCGCAAAGTGCTGAATATTTTCCCAAGCATCGATACCGGCGTTTGTGCGGCATCGGTACGTAAGTTTAACCAACTGGCGACAGAAATCGACAATACCGTCGTACTGTGCATTTCGGCCGACCTGCCATTCGCCCATTCACGTTTTTGCGGCGCGGAAGGTCTGAGCAACGTTATCACGCTGTCCACCCTGCGCAACGCAGAATTTCTGAAAAACTACGGCGTAGAAATCGCTGAAGGCCCACTGAAAGGTCTGGCCGCACGTGCCGTGGTCGTTATTGATGAAAATGACAACGTCGTTTTCAGCCAACTGGTCAATGAAATCACCAACGAGCCAGACTACACTGCTGCGCTGGACGTACTGAAAGCTTAAGCCACGTCTTGCACATACGGAGGTAATGAATCTGTTGCCTCCGGCGTATTGCTACGTTCACCTTATGTTTGTCACTTCTCTGAGGCAATACAACCTGTGAACGTGTTAAGGGTACTATCGCCGTACCCTTAACAATCCCGGCTCCCGGCTGGAAAATTGCCGCTCCGCGGTTCCCTCCGTTTATTCCTCCAGGCTACCGGGCCGGGCGCGAGGTAGCATCCCTGCAAAACGCGCCCTGAACCCGCATCCCTGCGGGTTCTCCCGGCCTTACGGAAACACGTCGGCAATTTTCAGCCGGACCAGCCCACACCTGACCTCCTGCACTTTTATTGGAATATATCTGAACAGCAAAACAGATTTAACTGGAAGTCAGTGCGCAGCAGCGATGACCCCGGTCCGGCTGAAAATCGATGAGGCGTTGACGGCTGACCGGGTCTGCCCGCAGGGATGCGGGCAGAGGGGGCGGCCTGCAGGGACGCAGGCCCGGCCCCGACCCGACAGGCAGACGGCATAAGACGAATGAATCGCACAGCGACGATTTTCCCGCCGGGAGCCTGGGTTGCAAGGGAGGCGGCGGTGAGCCTCCCTTGCACGTTCACAGATATCTGCGCTTCAGAAAAGTGATACCACTGAGGTGAACGGAACCCTGAGCCGAAATCACATGTTCTCCATAATGCTTAACTGACAAGCATTACTCTGGCCAGGAGGCATTTTCATTTACCGCGTTACTCTTCGCTTTTTTTCTGCTGGCTCAGGCCGTATTCACGTAATTTGTTGGCAATCGCGGTGTGCGAAACGCCGAGGCGCTTGGCCAGTTTGCGCGTGCTGGGATAATTCATATAAAGCTGCGTCAGCACAGAGCGTTCAAAGCGGCTGGTAATTTCATCCAGCGATCCTTCCATCACCTCTTCTCCGACCGCAACCGTTGCCGCATCGTAATCCGGCAGTAAAATATCCTGCGGCCGCAGCTCATAGCCTTCAAGCTGAGTCAGCGCCCGGTAGATGGCATTTTTAAGCTGACGCACGTTGCCCGGCCAACCGTAGCGGGTTAACACCGTGCTGAGATCGGCAGACAGCTTCGGACGCGGCACGCCCTGCTCGTCGGCGAAGCGCGCCACAAACAGTTCGGTAAGCGGCATAATATCCTGCGGGCAATCGCGTAGCGGCGGCAGATTTAGCGTCAGTACATTCAGTCGATAATAGAGATCTTCACGGAAAAGCCCTTTCTGCACCATTTCCACAAGGTTCTTTTGCGTCGCGCAAATCACGCGGACATCAACATGAACTTCGTGATCTTCTCCCACGCGGCGGAACGTACCGTCATTGAGAAAACGCAGCAATTTGGTCTGCATACGCGGCGACATTTCACCAATTTCATCTAACAGAACCGAGCCGCCATTCGCCTGCTCAAAGAAGCCTTTTTTGCCTTCCGGGGCATGGCCAAACAGCTCACTTTCGACCGCATCCTCAGGAATTGACGCGCAGTTTAGCGCCAGATACGGCTTCGACGCACGCGGGCTTGCCAGGTGGCAGGCATGGGCAAAGAGATCTTTGCCGGTGCCGGTATTACCGGTAATCAGCAGTGGCGCACTCAGTGTCGCCAGCTTACGCGCCTGTTCCACTACGTGTTTCATTTTGGCGCTGACGGCAATAATCTGGCTAAACGCGCTCAGATCCTGCGTAGTCATATTTTGCAGCTGACGCCCCATCCGGATGGTGGAGCGCAGCATGACAACAGCACCAGTCAGCATCTGCTCCTGATTTTCACCCTGCAAATGGACAGGCGTAATCTCCATCAGGAAGTTCTGTCCGTTAATTACGACATGCTCGCTATGAGAATCCTGCGGATTGCTCTCGAGCCAGCGCTGGAAGTTAAACCCATTGATTAACTGGGCGGCGGTATGATTGCGCATCCGATCCTGAGTGTGCGCGAAAAGCTGACAGCTCGCAGGGTTCGCCATCTCGATTTTGCATTTCATATCCAGAGAAAGGACCGGTTCTGGTAACGCCTCAAGCAGCGCACTCAACGCAAGATGTTCTCGTTCGGAAGGCATCCAGGGCACGGTACGCACATCCGTAACCCCTGAAATACGGCGGATTTCAGCCATCAGGCTACTGAAGTTGGTGAACTCCAGTTCCGCAAAATTGAGGTAAATTCGCCCGATGGGGTCAATCTCGATACCGCGTAAATCAATGCTTCTCAGCACCAGTAAATCGAGCAGTTCGCGGGTCAGACCAAGTCGGTCTTCACAAAAGACTTCCAAACGCATAGGAACCTTCACCTGGACAAGGGATTATGTATTAAATGATAAGACAGTATTGGGTTTGCAGGAAGAACTCTGTCAACAAATATTGACAGCTCGCTGGAAAATCAGGCGCCGGGACGTAAAGTTAAACGACTGGCGCCCAATTTTTAGCTAACTTTCGCGCGGAGATTTGTTCTTTTGTAAGGTTTCTTTCACCTGACCAATCAGTTGACGGCGAAAATCGCCCAGTCGTGGCTTATCGTCATCGATCCACGGTAGCGGTCGGCAAAGTTCCATGGCTTTAATACCCAGACGCGCCGTTAATAACCCCGCGCCAATACCCTGCGCGGCACGCGTCGATAAGCGAGCGGCTAAATCCTGCGACATCCAGTCCATTCCCACTTCCCGCACCAGCTCACTGGCCCCGGCAAAAGCGATATTTAGCAGCACCAGGCGGAACAAACGCAGGCGGCTGTAATAACCGAGTTCAATGCCATACAGCGATGCGATGCGATTAATCAGCCGCAGGTTTCGCCAGGCAATAAACGCCATATCCACCAATGCCAGCGGACTGACGGCAATCATCAGCGTGGACTCCGCCGCTGAACGGCTAATCTCACGTCGGGCCTGCGCGTCCAGCACCGGCTGCACAAGATGGGCATACAGGCTGACGACTTCGCGATCGTTCTGCGTTTCATGAATTGAGGCATACCAGCGCTGTAGCGCCGGATGGGACTGATCGATACCCGCCTGCTGCGCCAGCTTTTCACAAAATGCACGACCTTTTCCGGTTCCATGGCTGTGGAGCAGATCACGCGCTTCATCGCGCTCGTGCGCACGCTGGCGCAAACGCCATAGCCGACGCCACTCGGTCGCAACCGATCCGACACCTGCGCCGATAATCAATGCGCCAGCGGCACATCCTCCCAGCGCGACCCAGTCCTGAGTCTGCCAGGCGTTCATGGTCCATTGTATGCCCTGAGCGACAACGCTCGCGCCAAACAGCGCCAACCCGCCCATCACCATTTTGCGCCACAAACTGCGTTTGGGGCGTAGGGCCGCATCAATGACGGCTTCTGCCTGACCTTCGTCTTGCAGAGGTTCATCCACTGTCGCCGGAGAAAAAGTCTGCGCCTCCGTTTCGTTGAACATCTGCTGCGCTTTAAACGCCGCGTTTTGTTCCACGTCTAGCGGACCTGAGAAATCGATACGCGGTTTTAACGGCTCGCTCATCGCAATTTATCTCCTATTAAAAACTCCATCGCGGCATCAAGACGAATATGCGGTAAGGGTTTATCGACATCCATAACCTGCGGGCGAAACGCCTCAAACTGAAAGCCCTGACTGTCCCAGAATGCTTGTCCAGGTAAACGCGCGGGCACTTCCCCCGGATAAACGGTTAGCGGTTCACCATCACTCAGACGATGACCACGCAGCGCCGGGATCTTTTCGCCTTTCACATCGATCAGGCCGCTGGTGGTTGCCTGTACTGATGCCAGTCCCAGACAATCCATGCTGATACCTTCAAACGCAGCGTTTTGCCAGGCGTCCTGGATCAACTGCTGCAATAACGACACCATATTGGCGTGCTGATCGACCGTCACATGGTCGGCTTTGGTGGCGGCAAACAGCAGTTTGTCGATCACCGGAGAAAACAGCCGACGAAACAGCGTACGCTGTCCGTAATGGAAGCTTTGCATCAGTTGGGTGAGTGCCAGACGCATGTCGTTAAACGCCTGTGGCCCGCTGTTGAGCGGTTGCAAACAATCGACCAGCACAATCTGACGGTCAAAGCGCAGGAAGTGATTCTTATAAAATCCCTTCACGACTTTTTCACAGTAATAATTAAACCTGTCGCGTAGCATGCCCGCATTGGTGTGTTTGTCTGCCTGCGCCAGCTTCGATTCCCCCCAGGCATCAACGTCCGGCCACGGGAAGAACTGCAGCGCAGGCGCGCCCGCCATATCTCCAGGCAGAACAAAACGGCCTGGCTGAATAAAATGCAGTCCCTGCTGCTTGCACTGGTGCAGATACTCCGTCCAGGCGGCAGCGATTTCCGCCAGACGGTTTTCATCAGCAGGCGCCAGCGGATCCAACCCCTGGCATAACTGCCGCCATCTTGCCGACCATTCGCCACGCTGTCCCTGTAATAATCCGGTCATTTGCCGCGACCAACTGAGATAATCCTGGGCCAGCATCGGTAAATCGAGCAGCCACTCCCCCGGATAATCGACGATTTCCAGGTACAGCGTGGAGGTGTCTTTAAAGTGGCGCAGTAAAGAATCATTGGATTTGTAGCGCAGCGCGAGGCGTATTTCACTCACACCGCGCGTAGGTGTCGGCCAGGTCGGCGGAGAGCCATACAGCTGCGCCAGTCCCTCATCATAGGTAAAACGCGGAATACCAAAATCGCGTTGTGGAACCCGTTTAACGCCGAGCAGACGCTCTTCGCGCACGCAACTGAGCAACGGCAGACGCGCACCGGCATGAATATTGAGTAACTGGTTTACCATCGCGGTGATAAACGCCGTCTTACCGCTACGGCTAAGTCCGGTGACAGCCAGGCGCAAATGCCGGTCTACGCCGCGATTAACCAGCGAATTGAGTTCATTTTTAAGTCGCTTCATCGCCATCCCGTTTTGCTGAAGGAACCGAAGAAATTATAACAAACAGGAAGTAAAGATAGGGGTCAATTCTTACTTATCAACTACCTGAGCTGTAACAGGCGGCATTATTCTTACCGCCTGGAGCAGAAGGAATGCGGGCGGTTTATTGATTCTCTACTTTAGGAAGCGCTATCTGATTGATGCCACCTTCGTTGGTCACCTGCGTGTAGCCCATTTCCGTCAACATATCCTTCGCCTGCCCCGATTGACGCCCGGAGTTGCAATACAGCTTCACGGTGTCGGTCTTATCAGGAACTTCAGCAGCGATACGCGCCTTCATCTCTTTTAATGGAATGTTGACCGCCCCCTGAATATGCTGCTGTTGATACTGTTCAGGAACGCGAACATCAATCCAGTGCTCGGCTGCAAAAACCGGCATGCCGATGACCAGTGCCAACGCTAATACGCCTTTTTTCAACATAATATCTTCCTGACTGATGGTTGGATTTAACCAACACACTATACGCCAGTTCTTAAGAAAATATTGCGATCGCATTATCACCCTCTGCACCCGTGGACGAGACTTCCTCTGGTTGCGCATACTGCGGTTAGTTTTTTGATTTTTCTGCCCGCATTCCGATATTGTTGTCATTCGCCAATTAACTCCATAATATGTTCGCCATTGACTCTCGGACGGAGCTTGGGATCTATGTCTCCTACCATTTATGATATTGCACGAGCCGCTGGCGTATCAAAATCCACGGTATCGCGCGTGCTTAATAAGCAAACCAATATCTCGCCGGAAGCGCTTGAAAAAGTGCTGCGTGCTATTGATGAGTTACAGTACCAGCCCAATAAACTTGCTCGCGCACTCACCTCTTCCGGGTTTGATGCAATAATGGTGATATCTACCCGTTCAGCAAAAACAACCGCCGGTAATCCGTTTTTCTCTGAAGTGCTGCATGCTATTACTGCCAAGGCTGAAGAGGTCGGTTTTGATGTCATATTACAGACGTCGCGAAGCACTGAAGATGATTTACAAAAATGTGAGAGCAAAATTAAGCAGAAATTGATCAAAGGTATCATTATGCTGAGCTCTCCCGCCGATGAATCTTTTTTTGCGAGGCTGGATAAATACAACGTACCGGTCGTGGTTATTGGAAAGGTTGAAGGCGACTACGCCAATGTCTATTCTGTAGACACAGATAATTATCGCGACAGCATTACGCTAACTGATGCGCTGATTGAGAGTGGACACCGTAATATAGCCTGTTTGCACGCGCCGCTTGATGTTCATGTTTCTATCGATCGCGTTAACGGATATAAAGCCAGCCTTCTGGCGCATAACATTAAAATGCGCGATGAATGGATTGTTGACGGGGGCTATACCCATGAAACAGCCCTGCTTGCTTCACGAAAATTACTGAGTCAGCAGCCGTTACCCGATGCCGTATTTGCCACCGACAGCTTGAAATTAATGAGCTTATATCGCGTGGCGGCTGAGAAAAATATAACCATCCCACAACAACTTGCCGTTGTGGGCTACAGTAATGAGCTGTTGTCTTTTATGCTCACGCCCGTTCCAGGGGGAATTGATGTGCCTACCCAGCAGTTGGGTGAACAAAGCTGTAATTTATTATTTAACCTGATTGCGGGCGAGAAAGGATTACAAAATATCACGGTGAGCACGCAAATATCGCTGGCCGACTCACTGGTGTAAAAACTGGGGCATAAATGCCCCAGTATATTTTAGAATGCGTAGTTCACGCCTATACCAGCATAATGGAATCTGTCGCTTTCGCCTTCGTCGTGATCTTCCCACTCATAGGCATACTCCAGTGACATTGATAAACCATTCTGGAAATCATATGCATACAGTAAACCGAGACGATTGAAATTATGGCCTTCACGTTCCGGATCATCTCGCCAGTCCCAGTTTGACCAGCGATCAAGCCCCAGACGGGTATACGGCGTCAGGGTGGTATTGCCTAAAGACAACGGTAAATATGCACGAATTTCCAGGGTTGAGAACTCACCATTATTGCGCGAATCAGCCAGATTAAAGCCGCGCTCAAGGTAATAGTTGACCGTTAAGCCCACCGTTTCGTTAAACCTATAATTCAGACCGGTCTCGCTTTCGACACGACTATCGGAGTAGCCAGTAGTATTCAAATCATTAACGAATTGATACATCGACAGCCAACCGCTAAAGCGCAGGTCGTCGGTCAGTTTAACATCCCAGTCCGGCTGAACTTTCCAGCGCTGCATATTAGCGGTGTCGTTTCCTGGTTCATTGACATAGTGATAACCGTAATTACGGAAGCCACCGGTCAAACCGAAATTAACATCTTCACTTTCCAGGAATTGATAGCGGACTTCCAGTTCTGGGCGGTCAAACCAGGTACCACGCTTACCATCGCTGTAATCAACCGGTCCTTCCTGATAATAGGCCAGCGATATTTTCCACGGCCCATTAGAGGCATTGAAATAGACGGACGGCTCAGCCAGTCCATCCATATCTTCGCCCTGACCTTCAACGTTTTCTATTTCGTACATAGCACCAATGTTAAAGTGCCAGTCATTATTTTCAGCAGCCTGCGCGCAGGCCATTCCTGCACTCATAATCAGCGCAGTAGCGGACAGTAGGGTTTTCATTATTATTCCTTGTTAAAATACTCGCAAAAATGCCCCAAGGCTTGGGGGGGATTTATCCCCCCGGAATTTTATTGAATAGCCACTTCAGTTTCAGCATCAAAGAAATGGCATTTCGCCATATCAAAATGAATAGTGATATTTTCTCCTGCATGATAATCATTCACAGCCCCAGCACGGACCACCAACTCATGCCCCCCAACAATGGTATAAAGCATAAATTCAGCGCCGGTTAATTCTGCAACGCTAATTTTTGCCGATATACTATTTTCATTATTAAGCTGCGGGTGTATATCTTCAGGACGAATTCCCAGAGTGACCGCCTGATGTTCATAACCCTGCGCTTTTAATTGTGCTAATTTATTTTGTGGAATCGTTAATTTCAGTGTTTCAGTAACAAACTTATCACCATCAATCGCGCCACGAATAAAGTTCATGGCCGGTGAGCCAATAAATCCGGCGACAAACATATTAGCCGGGTGGTTATAAACCGTTTTCGGCGCACCAACCTGCTGAACAATGCCATCCTTCATAATCACAATACGCGTCGCCATAGTCATGGCTTCGGTTTGGTCGTGGGTAACATAGATCATGGTGGTATTGAGTTTCTGATGCAGTTTGCTAATTTCAGCCCGCATCTGAACGCGAAGTTTGGCATCGAGATTCGATAAGGGTTCATCCATCAGGAAGACCCCCGCTTCACGTACAATCGCACGCCCCAGCGCCACACGCTGACGCTGACCACCGGATAACGCGCCGGGTTTACGCTGCAGATAATCGCGCAGGCCAAGGATCTGCGCCGCCCAGTTGACGCGCTCCTCAATCACAGCAGGCGCAATTTTCTGCATTTTCAAACCAAACGCCATGTTGTCATAGACGGTCATGTGTGGGTACAACGCGTAGTTCTGAAAAACCATCGCAATGTTGCGTGATTTCGCCGGCACATCGTTCATCCGTTTACCGTCAATCAGCAGATCGCCGCCGCTGATCTCCTCCAGACCGGCGATCATGCGCAACGTAGTTGACTTCCCGCAGCCGGAAGGTCCAACAAAAACAATAAACTCTTTATCTTCAATTTCCAGATTGAAGTCTTTAACGACGTGTACCTGGTTGTCGTAAATTTTTTGAATGTGTTGCAACGAAAGCTGTGCCATGTTGAATCCTTTACTTGTCGTGTTGCCAGAAAGCCGATAAGCACGGCCACGTCAGAAATTCGGTTGCCGGAAGCAGCAAGTCTGCCCCATTCAGCCCTTTACCGATGCCGACAGAAAGCATGCCGCAGGCGTTGATTGCATCAATTCCCGCTTGTGCATCTTCTATGCCAATACATTGTTGCGGGTCAACGCCAAGACCCGCGCAGGCTGCCAGGAAAATTTCCGGATCCGGTTTCGAGCGGGTGATCAATGCCGCATCCGCACAAAAATCAAAGCAAGAGCTAAGATTAAGCGCTTGTAAAATAGCCGGGGCATTGCGCGACACAGAGGCCAACCCCACCGGAATCAGTTCTTCCCGCAACGTCATCAACAGCTCACGTATTCCCGGTAATACCGAGTTAACCGTCAGCTGGCGCAAAGAATGGACATACAGTCTGTTTTTTCTCTCGGCCAATTGTGCGCAGGCCTCGGGAGAAAACGCCCCCGCCTTCCCACCATGGTGCAAAATACGCTGTAGTGATTCGCCGCGACTAATCCCTTTCAGGCTGTCATTAAATACTTCGTCGATCACAATCCCTATTTCATCGGCTACCTGCCGCCAGGCCAGAAAATGCAGATGCGCGGTATCGGTAATCACGCCATCCAAATCAAAAATGATGGCCTGTGGTTTGAGTATCATTCATCGCCCCTTTCTGTGGTAGCGGTCCCATAAGCGGGCGAAATAATGGCGTCATTGCGGATTACGGTTTCCCCCTGCACGGAGACCTTTTCACCATTGACCCAAAGGACAATCTGCTCAGTGCTGTTAATACGGATTTCAGCCGCATTAATGATTACCTGCATATCGATGCCCTGCCAGCGCAGCGGGAAACACAGCGTTTGCCAATGAGCCGGTAAAGCAGGAGCAAGGTGTAACTCCCCGTGGCGAATATTCACGCCAGCAAATCCCTGGATTGCGCCCAGCCAGATGGCGCCCGTTGCCGCAGCATGAATGCCGTCATCGCAGCTATGTGGGTCCTCCCCGAGATCGATAAGCGATCCTTCACGCCAGAACCGATAGCCCTGAGCCGGATCACCGCAACGCGCTGCCACAATCCCGTGGATCGCTTTACTCAACGAGGAGTCATGAATTGTGCGCGGCTCGTAAAAGCGCAGGTTTGCCAGACAGGTTTGCGGGCAAAATTGCTCCGGTAACATGTAGGTCAGCATCACCACATCGGCCTGTTTGAGAATTTGCATCTCATTGACTTCTGCACGGGAGTAATCGAGCAAAATCGTCTGCTTGCCCGCTTTGGCTTTGTACTGTGACAGATCGATAGCCGGTTTGCTCAGGAAGGTATCGTCCTGAGGTAGCACGCCATCGGGCTGAACTTCCGGTCGCCAGAGATGCTGTAAAAAATACTCTGCGCGGTGAATAAACGTCTCATCACCGCAGCCCAACCGACGGGCAAAACCCAGCGCCTGTTCCACGTTGTACCAGGCCATGTAGTTGGTGAACGCGTTGTTGTTCACATGCTCAGTGTATTCATCCGGGCCAATCACATCGTGGATCTCTAAACGATCATTAACCATGACCGCCCTGCTGATCCAGAACTTCGCCGTTTCCAGCAGCAACGTCATTCCCTCACGGGACATGAAGTTTAGATCCCCTGAGGCATGCCAGTAATTGATTACCGCCCAGGCAATATCCGCCACGAGGTGATGTTCAGCCTGCGCGGAGGCCACTTTCTGACGCAGTCCGGTACGGATGTTGATCGCCGCAAATTCAGGCGTTTCCTCATCACCGCTGCGAGCGCTTTCCCAAGGGAAAAGCGCTCCCTGCCAACCGTTACGGCGGGCTTTCTCACGCGCCCCCGACAGATTATGCCAGCGGTAACGCAACAAACTTCTCGCGGTTTTCGGCTCGGTAAAGAGATGAAACGGTAACAGAAAGACCTCGGTATCCCAGAATATGTGGCCTTTATACCCTTCCCCCGTCAAACCTTTGGCCGCAATACTGCTGCGCTCATCGTGGTCAGGAGTCATCACACGCAGATGATAGAGCGCATAGTCCAGCGCTCGCTGATCGCTGGCATCAGTGCTGGTGACCTGAACGCGACGATTTTGCCACCAGGCATGCCAGTTAGCAGCCGACTCCGCCAGCAGAGCGTCATAGCCTTGCTGCGCGCATACTTCCAGGTTGCGCAGCGACTGGCGTCCCCAGGTCTCAAGCGACAGGCTGCGTTCGCTCGCCCAGTCTACCCAGCTAATTTTTGTCAGCGTGACGCGCTGTCCGGCTTTCGCCTGCACGCTGTTGTGTTGTAACAGCCGACGTTCTTTCGCGGTGAAGCAGCGCTGCGCTGCACCGTCTACATCGCAATACGTGGTGATAGCGATATCATTGCGGTTGTCCTGGGTGGTGTAAATCCCTTGCATAAGATGCTGGCCAAAGACCCGGACCTGCGTTTCATCCAAATGCTGACGACCATGATTGGTCATCGTGGCGTCAATTCCGGTCGAGATACCAATGCTGGCATCGCCATCCAGTGGCGTGACGACAACTTCCATAGCAAATAGCGGCAGTTTTTGTGCCGAGACAAATCGCCGGCTCTCAATGGCAAAACGCGCCCCGCCAGACGCACGCCAGGTAAGCGCGCGGCGTAATTCCCCACTGGCAAAATCCAGTTCACGTTGCCAGCTTTCGATAACGCCGCTGGTGAGCGAGAAAATCTCACCATTGAGTGAAATCTCCACCCCCACCACATCAGGCAGATTAACCAGTTCATTAATCTCGCCTTTCCCTGCCCGGTGATACAGTCCAGCAAGGTACATGCCGCGAGTTTGTAAGGTGTAGGCTTCCTCGTGGCTGGCGCGAATCCCCATATAACCGTTACCGGTCGTCATGAGTGACGCATATTTATTCAGGTTGTGTGGGCAAAAAGCCGGTTCAGTTAGCATTACTGGCCTCGTCATAAGTCTACGTAGGTCCCTGTTTCAGCCGATTGATACAGTGCGGCAACCAGTTGTTGAATAACGACGCCTTGCTCTGCGTCAGCAATAGTGACAGGCTCGCCCTGGACATGATTCACAAAAGCTTCCATGCTGCGATAATGTCGATTGTCATCGGCCATTTCACGCTGAAGCAGTACGTCAAGCGTACCCTCACGATCGGTATAAACCTGGGCTGGGAATAACGTCGCCCCTGCCAGATCGCCGCAGAAATTTACGTTCATAATCGATTGTTCCGGGATATTCAGCGCGAAAGAGGTTTCCAGTCGCAGGATACCGCCGTTATGAAATTCAATCGTCCCGAACAGAGAATCCTCCACGGTATACGTCTCGGGATCCCATTTCCCAAACTGGCCGCTGTTTTTACGCGTGCCAATGCGTTGATAACTGTGTGCGTTAACGCGCTTTACTGCCGGAAACCCCAGCACATACATGGCGGCATCAAGCATATGGATGCCGAGATCAATCAGCGGCCCGCCGCCCTGCAGTTCTTTGTTGGTAAATACCCCCCAGCCGGGCACGCCGCAGCGGCGCAAGGCGCGGACATTGGTGACATAGATTTCACCCAGCACGCCGGCCATCACCTGCTCACGAAGCAACTGCGTATCCAGTGCGAAACGATGATGAAAATCATAAGCCAGAACTTTCCCCATTCGACGCGCCGTGTTACACATTTCCAGCGCCTCGGCTGGCGTCATCGCCGGAGGTTTCTCACACATCACATGACATCCGGCGTTCAGCGCCAACATAGTGTGTTCATAATGAAAACGATTGGGTGAACAGATGCTGACGATATCTGGCTTAGCCTCGCGTAGCATCGTCTGAGGATCGTCCCAAACCTGCGGATTGCCGTATTTCTCTGCCAACGCCTGCGCCTGTGACAGGCGGCTGTCACAGACAGCCACCAGTTCCAGATCGTTGCGGGTGCAGTAGTACGAAGCATGAACTTTATCCGCCACCTGCCCGGCGCCGATAATGGCGATGCGTAGCGGAGAGCTTGTCAGTGCACTTTTCACAGAAATCCTCTTAGCAGGTACGCAGCCAGGCCAGTGACTGACGGTACGCTTCCGGCAGGTTCTCTGCCCGTACACGTCCTTCGTACACGACGTAACCCTGATAATTATCTTCACGCAACTGGTCAAACAGCGCAGTGAAATCCAGCGTACCGCTCCCCGGCTGATAACGGTGGTTATCCGCAATATGGACGTGTCCCAGCAGATCGCGATTGTCATGCAGCGCCTGAGCCATATCGTCTTCTTCGATATTCATATGGTAAAAATCACCAATGATTTGCACATGCTTCAGGTTGTTTTCCACGATATAGCGACGGGCATCCGCCAGGGTGTTGATCATATGATCCTGATAGCGATTAAGCGGCTCCAGATACACCACCGTCCCCGTACGCTCGGCAACTTTATCGAGATAAATCAATGAATCACTTACTGCTTTACGATCGCCTGCCAGGCTGCGCGGAGAGGTCATCGGCGGTAAGCGGAAGGTAAACATGCCCCATGCAGCGGGTACAATAATGCCCTGCCCACCGACTTCGGCCAGCGCTTCGAGAATGCGGGTAATCTGCTGTAAGCCATTCAAACGACGCTCTTCGATAAAATCACCGATCCAACCGTCATATCCTCCACAGGCGGTGGTGACGGGCAGGCCTGTTTCTTTGATTGCTGCTTTCACTTCTGCCAGGTTGTTAACCAGCAGCTTGCCGTCAATTTCAAAACCGTCAAACCCCATCTCTTTGATGTAACGGAATTTCTCGAGAATATTTTCCGGAAAAAAAGCCTGGTTCTGTGTTCCAATTTTCATCTTCTGCATTCCTTAATTAAAACGTCACGCCCATTTTGATGCTCTTTTCCGGATGGCGATCGACATACTGCATATAGCTTTCCGGGCTGCTGGCAAATGTTACTACCGGGTCAATAAGTTCTTCACAGTTCAGGTAACCGTTCATCAACAGTTCCCAACAGGTCTCCTCAATACGCTTGCGGCTCCAGCGCGGATAATCCGGATTTGGCTCACTGCAGGCACGAGAGAAGACAATTTTGGCGTTGTTGAAGTGCGCTTCACGCCCCAGGTTGAAGCCTTCAGCAAAAGGTTTCGCGAAAGCGACATAGGAGATGGTTCCACCATAGGCCAGACCGCGTAACGCCGATTGCAACGCATCCGCATAGCCGCTGGTTTCGATAATCACATCCGCGCCCTGCTTGCCGGTCAGCTTCTTAATTTCCATGCCGACATCGGTGCCAATAGGATTCAGACAGAAATCCGCGCCATGACGCCGCGCGATATCGCAACGATGAGCAATCGGATCCACGCCAATGACCACCGAGGCTCCCGCTTTCTTAGCCAGTTGGACGGCAATCTGGCCAATCGCCCCTAAACCGACGATGACAACAAAGTCGCCGACACGCACATTGGCGTCGCGCACGCCACTCATGGCGAACTGTGCCGGGTCATAGCACACGGCATTTTTCCACGAACTACCTTCCGGCATTTTGCGCAGTTTGTAGTTGTTTACCGCATTAAAGAAAACCGTTTCTGCCAGTGGGCCGTAGCCGCAAACTGAATCGCCAACGGCGTATTCGGTCACATCGCTGCCACACTCAATAACATCGCCCACCACCATGTTGCCAAGCTGGAACTTGCCGAATTCAATCCCGCGCGGCGCCCCTTCCGGACGCGGCATGAACATTTGCCATTCGCCGTTAAAATCTTCGTCAATAAACGGACTGGCAGCGCGAAAATCGACCACTTCCGTGCCATGTTTTGGCGCACCAAAGCGAACGCGAACTTTCACTTCATTGGCGGATACAGCTCTGTCTTCATATTCCACCAGCGCCGCAACACGCGGTTCTGTGGCAACTAACTTCTTCATTTACAACTCCTTAATTAAACTGGCCGCTTAGCCTTTCACGCCGCCTGCGGTCAAACCACTTTTAATAAAACGTTCGGAAAGCGCATACATAATGACAACCGGCAATGCGGTGACTAACGATGCCGCCATCATGCGTCCCCAGATATAGTCAGGCGTACTGAACAGCGCGTTCAGACCGACCGGTAAGGTAAAATTGCTGGCGCTGGAGAGGAAAATCGAGGCAAACAGATAGTCATTCCACGCCACCATAAAGCAGTACACAAAGACCGAAACCAGACCGGACATCGCCAACGGCACGGTAATGCGAAAGATGATCTGCAGACGGTTCAATCCATCCATCATCGCGGCTTCTTCTATCTCATCCGGAATGGTGTCGAAGTAGCTTTTCAGCATGAACACTGCGGTCGGCAGCGTCTGGGTGACCATGGTGATAATCAACGCCATTTCGGTGTCATAGATGCCAAGTGCCGTAATGATTTTGAATAGCGGCACCACCAGCAGGATCCCCGAAAACATGTACACCGTGTAAAAGCTGGCATTGATGGTCATTCGCCCTTTAAAACGCAGGCGTGAAAGCGCATACGCCCCGAGCACGCCGAGAAACACCGCCACCACCGAAGAAGTGACCGATACCACCAGGCTATTACGGAAGTAGTCAACAAACGGGAAAATCATCGGGTTGAAGATGTCGATGTAATGTTCCAGCGTCCATTGCTGCGGTAACAGCGTCGGATGTAGCGAGATCGCCTCTTTGGCGCTTTTAAATGAGGTCATCAGCATCACAAAAAATGGGAATAGCGTGATGCCCAGGAAGACAATTAATCCACAGTAAAAGCCGATGCGGCCAAGTGTGCGCTTATTTGTTGCCATTGAGGTTCACCCGTTTTCTGGTCAGCAGGATAACAGCGAAAATAATGACGAAGAGGACGACAGAAATAGCGGCCGCTTTGCCTAAGTCGTTAAATGCAAACGCTGTTTTATAGAGATAGACCCCGAGAATATCGACTTTAGTGGTCAGCAGATAAACATCGGCGAACATGTAAAACATCCAGATCGTGCGCAGTGTGACCACGGTTGCCAGCACCGGCATAATCGCTGGCAGCGTGACGATACGAAACCGTTGCCAGGCATTCGCGCCGTCCATTTCTGCCGCCTCATACAACGATTTATCAATCGTCTGTAAAATCGCCAGAAACGAGATAAAGGCATACGGAAAGTAGCGCCAGATGGCGAACAGCACGACCAGCGCGAAGCTGCTGCCGGGATTGTCGAACCACAGCGGCGCCTGATCATAGAGATGCAACAGATCCACGCCGAGGTAGTTCACAATGCCGTAGCCGTTGTTGAACATGTATTTCCAGGCAAACACCAGCGAAATTGATGGCGTCACGTAAGAGAGGATGACCAGTGAGCGCGCCGTTTTCCGCAGACGAAACTCACGGTTAAAAAACATCGCCACGCCCAGCCCCAGTACCGTGCTTCCTGCCACAACCAGCGCGGTATACCAGACCGTCATCCACAGCGAATGCCAGAATCCGGGATCGGATAAGATACGGATATAGTTGCTCAACCCGACAAACGTAGACTCAATTTGCGGATTCAGCGGCAGTCGCATAAAGCTGATTTCGATGTTAGATATCATCGGCCACGCCACTAAACCGCCCAGCAACAGCAAGCTGGGCGCCAGCAGCAGCATGGCGAATGGCATATCAGATCGACCTGAAAAGAACTTATTCATCACGGCTTTCCATTTCCCCATTAGCGCTGTTCAACGAGGTCATCCAGTTTTTTCTGGCTCGCTTCAATCGTGGTGACGAGGTCGGCTTTGCCTACCGTCACGTTGTGCACCATTGAGCTCACAACACCGGAGCCTGTGACGTCGCCCATGCGGGTGAAGTTCTTATCGCCGACGGCACCAAACACCTGGATATTCGGCAGTTCGGCAATCAGCTGATCGGGTAATTCACCCAGCGCTTTGATGACAGTGTTATCTTTCCACGTCGGGGTATTCACCACTGTTTTGTTGACCGGCAGCGCCGCCCCTGGCGACATCATGACCCAGTCCGCGATGTTGTCGGCCTGCTCCATAAAGGTGACAAATTTCTCTGCCGCTTCTGTCTCTTCAGACTTTTGACCCGCGGTAATGGTTAACGACGTCAGCATGCCGTAAACAGCGGAGTTTTTTTCCGTCGGCACCATAAAGCCCACATTTTTAGGGTCACCCTCTTTAATCACCGCCGGGAGGATATAGGTGGAATAAATCGCCATCGGCGCCGTGCCGTTCATGAACGCGTCTTTGACTTCCATGATGTCGTTTGAGCCCGGCATGGTGTTCATTGCCAATTGGCGGTAATACTGCAGCGCCTGCGCCATTTCAGGTGTGTTGAGCGTTATCTTTCCTTGCGCATCAAAAACGTTGGCCTGGTTTGAGAGCGCGAACTGAGAAAATGACTGTTCGGTCAAAACGCTTTCCGCCGTGGGCAGCGCAATACCATATTTCTTACTACCAGGATTGTTTAGCTTCTGCGCCACGCTCAGCAGTTGTTGCCAGTCTTTTGGCTCTTCCAGCCCAGCTTTTGCCAGCACATCTTTGCGATACCAGATCCCGCCAATCCAGGCGCTAACCGGAACCCCGGTCCAGGCAGTACCGTCTTCAGTACGCACAATACGCAGCACGCCATCATAAAAAGTACCTTCACCTACGGCGTTGATGACCTGCGCTACGGCTTTACGATCGATAAGTGATTCTTTATCCATAACTTTCGCGTAGTCATGGCTGGTTTCAATGACTTCAGGCAGTGAACCGCTCCGCGCCAGGGTGATGACCTTGGTGTTGTACGCATCTTCTTCTACAGGAACCTGTTTGACACTGATCCCCGGGTTCTCTTTTTCAAAACGCTCAATCAGTTTTGCAATAACCGCCTGCCGCTCCTGTTCAACAGAAGAGTGCATAAATTCAATCGCAACAGAGGACGTTTTATCATCCTTACACCCGGAAACCAGGGCGCAGGAAACCAGTGCTGAAATCAGCACAATTTTAGTTTTAAGCATGAAATGTTCCTTTTTATTACTTAACCCACATGACCTGCCAGGCGTTCAACGTTAATTCTTTACCTGAAATAGTTTTACCGCTAATCAAATCAAATCCATTTTCAACATCAATACTAATGGTTTGCGTATGACCGCTGACATTAAATAATCCGGTAATTTTTTCGCCTGTTTCCGCCGTACGTTTAATTTGCATTACAGCCGGTGTAACACTGCTAATCTGAAAATCACTATCAGGGTGAAATGCTTTATTACTACGACGTATTACAATTAATCGGGATAATTCATGATAAATAGCGTGGCGCAAACTGGTTTCATCTGCCAGCTCCGTTTCGATTTGGCTTATTTGATATTTTTTGCGGTTGATCGCGCGGTTATAACCTAGCGCCTCAACACCTTTATAATCATTGCGTGACCCAAGAATGCTTTGAACGTAAACCGCAGGTACACCCGGAAAACTCAGCAAAATGGCATGTGCGAGAATAAAGCGGGAAAAACGTTCGGCATCACTACAATTGCCTGGCGTTAGTGCGTCCATATATGTCACGTTAATTTCATACGGACTGCGACTACCATCAGGGTTATTTTTCCAGTTAACCAGCGCGCCTTCCTGTTGTAATTCCGTCACCAGGCGCACGATCTCGTCTTCAGGTAACAAACCACGTAATGGGTTGAGACCAATACCGTCATGCGATGCGAGGAAATTAAACCAGGTGGTCTCACTGGACGGCAGTTCCAGTGATTGCGCCCACTGGCACAAGGTTGAGGTATCCTGGCGTTGTACCGCATGCAGCACCAGCGGCGGTAACGAGAACTGGTACACCATATGCGCTTCATCACGGCCATTTCCGTAGTAGGACACATTATCCTTATGCGGAACGTTTGTTTCAGTAATAATCGCCGTACCAGGCGCCACGCAGTCAGCAATAGCGCGGAATAGTTTGATAAGCTGATGCGTTTTTTCCAGGTGAATACAGGTCGTTCCTGGCTCTTTCCACATAAAGCCAACCGCATCCAGGCGGACATAATCAGCGCCCTGCTCAAGATAACTCAATAGCACATCGACCATCGCCAGTAACACTATCGGGTTGGCATAGTTGAGATCGATCTGGTCGTCGCTGAACGTCGTCCATAAATAGCGTACGGTGTTATCTTTCAGCGTAAAAGGCGTCAGTAACGGTAATGCGCGTGGACGCGTTACGTTGCTCAGGTCCGTATCAGGATCCATCGCAATAAAGAAATCTTCATAACCGTCAAGCTGTTGCAAATAGTTATTAAACCATTCGCTTTTCGCTGACATATGGTTACAAACAAAATCAAACATCAGTCGACTGGATTTACCCAATTGCTTAATATCATTCCAGTCACCGGTTTCTTCAGCAACCTGATGGTAATTAATTACGGAAAAACCATCATCCGATGACCACGGATAAAACGGCAACAGATGCACATGAGAAAATGTCGACTTAAGCCATTCATTATAAAACTGATTAAACATCGGCAGTGGTTTTTTGCCTGCCCCGTGGAATTGATCGGCGTAGGTAATAAGAACCACATCGCCCTCGTCCCAATGCGCTTTACGGATTTTTTTAATTAATCCCTGTGATTTCTCTAAACGTGCAATCAGCGCTTCATAGTGGCATGAAGTAAACGTATCACCATAAACTTCTGCCAGGCATTTTTGGATTTTTTGGTTCACCTTCAATTCTCGTGGTAGCGGTCCCATGAATCAAGAGACTACTCTGCGGGAAATAAGCTGTCAATCGGCTGAGGTGGCCAGGAGGGGGATAATAAAAGAATTTTGGCAGCCAAAAAATCGTATTTGTGAGCTGCCGCAAATTAACAGTGGGAATGTTGATTAATTGTTGCTTGCTTTTGCTGAATCGGATATCAGCGTTGATTACCTGAATAGCGTTTCGATAATTTTGCCGCTGCCCGACTCAAAACCGGCTCCAGGACCAACGCCAGCAGCATTTTAAGCGGGCGTCGGGCGACGGACTTCACCGCCCACCCTGCTACCCCCGCCGGGCCGTAACGAAGCGCAGTTAAAAGCACCAGCTTACCTGCTATTTTAAAGCCCGGCTTAACCCTTTGCCCGGCACGTTGCCAGCGATTGTTCATTTCTATTTCTATCCTCACAATTGGCGGAAACGGCTGCGCAATGAAAAGGTATCAGAGGTGACATAACGCTCCATTTCACGCAAACGCTTTTCACTTGCCGCCAGCTCGCGATCGACGGCATCTAACAGCTCGCCGCTTGATGGCTGCTGCTCACCGGAAACCACATTGTCCGGCATCGGGTCCAACACAAACGTCAGCACGATGTAAGCGACGAAGGTGAAAAAGGCCAGGCCAAAAAAGACGGACAACACCACCAGGATCCGCACCAGCTTCACAGGCACATCGAGATAATGCGCTATACCTGCGCAAACTCCCTTCACCATGCCCTGCTGCGGAATACGCCACAGTTTTTTGTTCAGATTAACGCCTCCCATTAGCGGTCCCTCCAGTTTGGATGTTCAGCATCAAGGATGTCTTCCAGCGCCTGAATGCGCTCGCGCATCCGCTGTGCGTCATCGTTGAGTTCTACCAGACGTTGCTGTTCACTTTGCGCCAGTTCGCCACGACTGGAACGGTTGCTGTAATGCAGCCAGAGCCAAATCGGTAAAACGAACAACACAAAGATGGTTAATGGGATAGCCAGAAATAGCGCGCTCATGAGTACTCCTTACAGGTGATGAGCGGCGGCGCGTTCGGGCGCCGCCAGATGTTATTATTGCTTATCTTGCTGCATTTTGGCTTTAAGTTGCGCCAGTTGCTCGCTGATTTCATCATCTGCTTTCAGGTCAGCAAATTGCTGATCCAGAGACTGCTGTTTACCGAAGTTATGGCTTTCAGCCTCAGCTTCCATCTGATCGATACGACGCTCGAAAGATTCAAAGCGTGCCATCGCTTCATCCAGCTTACCGCTGTCCAGTTGACGACGAACATCACGCGAAGAGCTCGCAGCCTGATGGCGCAGCATCAATGCCTGCTGACGAGCACGGGTTTCACTGAGTTTATTTTCCAGCTCACCGATCTCTTTTTTCATTCGCGCCAGTGTATCGTCAACCAGCGTCACCTCATGCTCCAGAGAAGCAATCAGATCAGTCAGTTTCTGTTTTTCGATTAAAGCAGAACGCGCCAAATCTTCTTTCTCTTTACGCAGCGCCAGCTCGGCTTTTTCTTGCCACTCTGCCTGTTGTGCGCTGGCCAGTTCGATACGGCGAGATAATTGTTTCTTTTCTGCCAGAGCGCGTGCGGAGTTTGAGCGCACCTCAACCAGCGTATCTTCCATTTCCTGGATCATTAACCGCACCAGTTTCTGCGGATCTTCAGCCTTTTCCAGCAACGCATTAATGTTGGCGTTCACGATGTCGGCAAAACGAGAAAAAATACCCATAATGTAATCCTCACTTACTGTTCTGATATCGGGCTATGCCCTGCTGTTTTCGTAATGCACTTGGCGTGCCAAGTTTTTAACTAATTGATTTTAATATAAATATCTAATTTTACCTGACGGGAGAATTAGGGTAAATTGGTGAATAACACTAACAAGTGGTGAATTTCATCATGGCAGGATACAAAGACAATATTCTGGGCGAAGCGAACAGCTTTATTGAAGTGCTGGAACAGGTTTCTCATCTGGCGCCGCTGGATAAACCTGTACTGGTTATCGGTGAGCGAGGTACGGGGAAAGAGCTTATTGCCAACCGCCTGCACTACCTCTCCAGCCGTTGGCAGGGCCCATTTATTTCGCTTAACTGCGCGGCCCTCAACGAGAACTTACTTGATTCCGAACTGTTTGGTCACGAAGCCGGTGCGTTTACCGGTGCGCAAAAACGCCATCCGGGACGTTTCGAACGCGCGGACGGCGGCACGCTGTTTCTTGATGAACTGGCGACCGCGCCAATGTTGGTACAGGAAAAACTGCTGCGCGTAATTGAGTATGGCGAGCTGGAACGCGTCGGCGGCAGCCAGCCCTTGCAGGTTAACGTGCGACTGGTCTGCGCGACCAATGCCGACCTGCCACGTATGGTCAGCGAAGGCACTTTCCGCGCGGACCTGCTGGATCGTCTGGCCTTTGACGTGGTGCAACTTCCCCCACTACGCGAGCGTCAAAGCGACATCATGTTAATGGCCGAACACTTTGCCATTCAGATGTGCCGCGAGATCGGGTTACCGCTTTTTCCGGGATTTAGCGCCGAGGCCAGAGAAACCCTCCTCCATTACCGTTGGCCGGGTAATATTCGTGAACTGAAAAACGTCGTGGAGCGCTCCGTTTACCGGCACGGTACCAGCGATTACCCGCTGGATGAGATCATCATTGACCCCTTCCGCCGCCACGTTGCGCAGCCACAGGCAGCACCACCAAAGCAGACATCTGTAGCATTACCGCTGGATCTGCGTGAATTCCAGCAGCAACAAGAGAAAGACTTTCTACAAACCAGCTTGCAGCAGGCGAAATTTAATCAGAAAAAAGCCGCTGAATTACTGGGTCTGACTTACCATCAGCTACGCGCGTTGCTTAAGAAACACCAGATCTAATACGCATTTGCAGGTGTCATACTGGCGGGTTTGACGCATAACGTCATAAGGTTTACCATGGCGTCATTACTGTATAAAAACACAGGCATAGATATGACTCTGGCATTAGTTGGCGAAAAAATTGACAGAAATCGCTTCACTGGTGAGAAAGTTGAAAATAGTACATTTTTTAACTGCGATTTTTCAGGTGCCGACCTGAGCGGCACTGAATTTATCGGCTGCCAGTTCTATGATCGCGAAAGTCAGAAAGGATGCAATTTTAGTCGCGCAATGCTGAGAGATGCCATTTTCAAAAGCTGTGATTTATCAATGGCAGATTTCCGCAACGTCAGCGCATTGGGCATTGAAATTCGCCACTGCCGCGCACAAGGCGCAGATTTCCGCGGTGCAAGCTTTATGAATATGATCACCACGCGCACCTGGTTTTGCAGCGCATATATCACTAATACCAATCTAAGCTACGCCAATTTTTCGAAAGTCGTGTTGGAAAAGTGTGAGCTATGGGAAAACCGCTGGATGGGGACTCAGGTACTGGGTGCGACGTTCAGTGGTTCAGATCTCTCCGGCGGCGAGTTTTCGACTTTCGACTGGCGAGCAGCAAACTTCACACATTGCGATCTGACCAATTCGGAGTTAGGTGACTTAGATATTCGGGGTGTTGATTTACAAGGCGTTAAGTTAGACAACTACCAGGCATCGTTGCTCATGGAGCGGCTTGGCATCGCTGTGATTGGTTAGCTCAGCGTTTACACCGGGAGATGCGTTTGACGATTTACTTTTAACCAGTACGACTCCTGGCAAGCATTGTGAAATGTTTTCTCCAGTGGACGAATATCCTGACCTGCCGCATCAACGACATGCCATCTAATGCTGCATTCTGGACAGGAACTTGATGAATATATAACCAATTCATTTTCGCGAGAACAACGAATAACCACTCCCGAATCATGAAGCCATGTCTTATTTATAATCTCAACTTCAGCCATGTCATCCCGTTTACTGACATCCTCAATACAAATAACATTTTTGCCTATTTTTATAGCATTGACGTAATCCGCTAAGTTGCTCATTTATTAAATATTCCCTTTGATTCGTACACTAACGCATTGTAATCGCTTATGCATTTTGTCACAGCGAGGAAACCGTAACAAATTACGCCAACTGTCCACATCCTGCACCGCGTTTATAGCGAGTCAGATGGGTCATGAAAATGCTAAGATAGTTAACAGAGTAAATTCAAAGTGGATAGCGGGTATGAAGGGTGACCCTGTCGCGATGTTGAATTCGCGGTTATGACCTTACGGCCCCCAAACACAAACGGTAATGGCAAATGTCATTAAATATTAGTAAGATAGCCTCTTTATTTATAATCCTTTAAAATTATGCGCCTGGTTTTATCATCTCTGATCGTGATGGCTGGATTTCTGAGTGGTCAGGCTGCTGCCGCGCCTGAACAGGCTTCGCATGCTGATATTCGTGACAGCGGCTTTGTCTATTGCGTTAGCGGGCAGGTCAATACGTTCAACCCGCAAAAAGCGAGCAGCGGTCTTATCGTCGACACCCTGGCAGCCCAGCTGTATGACCGACTGCTCGATGTCGATCCGTACACCTATCGACTGGTGCCTGAGCTGGCTGAAAGCTGGGAGGTGCTGGATAACGGCGCAACCTACCGCTTCCATCTGCGTCGTGACGTCCAGTTTCAGAAGACGGCCTGGTTCACCCCCACCCGCAAACTGAATGCAGACGACGTGGTGTTTACCTTCGAGCGCATCTTTGATCGCCAGCATCCGTGGCACAATGTAAACGGTAGCAGTTTCCCCTACTTCGACAGCCTACAGTTCGCCGATAACGTCCAAAGCGTACGCAAGCTGGACAACAACACCGTTGAGTTCCGCTTAACTCAGCCCGACGCCTCCTTCATGTGGCACCTCGCCACGCATTATGCCTCCGTGATGTCAGCAGAATATGCGGATAAATTGGCAAAACAGGATCGTCAGGAGCTGCTCGACAGACAACCCGTCGGCACCGGACCGTACCAGCTTTCGGAGAATCGCGCAGGGCAATATGTTCGACTGCAGCGCCATGAAAAATTCTGGCGTGGTACTCCTCTGATGCCGCAGGTGGTTGTGGACCTCGGTTCTGGCGGCACCGGACGTCTATCGAAACTCCTGACCGGTGAGTGTGATGTTCTGGCCTGGCCTGCCGCCAGTCAGCTCAGCATTTTGCGTGATGACCCGCGCCTGCGTCTGACCCTGCGCCCGGGGATGAACATCGCCTATCTGGCATTCAACACCAATAAACCACCGATGGATAATCCCGCCGTGCGGCATGCGCTGGCGCTGGCCATTAATAACCAACGGCTGATGCAGTCCATCTACTACGGGACGGCGGAAACCGCAGCATCTATTTTGCCTCGCGCCTCGTGGGCTTATGACAACGAAGCTAAAATTACAGAGTACAATCCGGCAAAATCGCGCGAGCAGTTAAAAGCACTGGGGCTGGAGAACCTGACATTACAGCTTTGGGTACCCACCAGTTCTCAGGCCTGGAACCCCAGTCCACTGAAAACCGCCGAGCTGATTCAGGCTGACATGGCTCAGGTGGGTGTGAAAGTTAAAATCATTCCGGTAGAAGGTCGTTTTCAGGAGGCGCGATTAATGGATATGAACCATGATCTAACGTTATCCGGTTGGGCGACGGACAGTAACGATCCTGACAGTTTTTTCCGACCGTTGCTAAGCTGCGCCGCCATCAACTCGCAGACTAACTTCGCCCACTGGTGTAATCCGGAATTTGACAGCGTTCTGCGCAAGGCCCTCTCTTCGCAGCAACTCTCATCGCGAATTGATGCCTATGACGAAGCGCAAAATATTCTCGCGAAAGAGTTACCGATCCTGCCGCTGGCCTCTTCACTGCGTCTGCAGGCTTATCGTTACGATATCAAAGGACTGGTGTTGAGTCCGTTCGGCAATGCATCTTTTGCCGGGGTTTCCAGGGAAAAGAAAGATGAGGTGAAAAAGCCATGATTATCTTCACCCTGCGTCGTTTTTTATTGCTGCTGGTCACCCTCTTCTTCCTGACCTTTATTGGATTCAGCCTGAGCTACTTCACACCTCATGCGCCGTTACAGGGTGCATCGCTGTGGAACGCCTGGGTATTCTGGTTCAATGGCCTCATTCACTGGGATTTTGGTGTATCCAGTATTAACGGTCAGTTGATTTCAGAACAGTTGAAGGAGGTGTTCCCGGCGACGATGGAACTGTGCATTCTGGCCTTTGGTTTTGCGCTGATGGTTGGGATCCCCGTTGGTATGCTGGCAGGGATCACGCGGAACAAATGGCAGGACCGCTGCATCAGCGCCTTAGCGTTGATGGGCTTTTCCATTCCGGTTTTTTGGCTGGCGCTGTTGCTGACGTTGCTCTTCTCACTGACTCTCGGCTGGCTTCCCGTTTCGGGACGCTTTGATCTTCTCTATGAAGTGAAGCCCGTTACCGGATTTGCCATTATTGATGCGTGGATCTCCGACTCCCCCTGGCGCGATGAAATGCTGGTCAGCGCAATCCGTCACATGGTGCTTCCGGTGTTGACGCTTTCCGTCGCCCCTACCACGGAAGTTATTCGCCTGATGCGAATCAGCACCATTGAGGTCTTTGATCAAAACTATGTTAAAGCGGCCGCCACGCGCGGTCTATCACGCTTAACCATTCTGCGCCGTCACGTTCTGCACAACGCCCTTCCGCCGGTGATCCCGCGTCTGGGATTACAGTTTTCCACCATGCTGACGCTGGCGATGATCACCGAGATGGTCTTTAGCTGGCCAGGTCTTGGCCGTTGGCTGATTAACGCAATTCGCCAGCAGGATTACGCGGCAATTTCGGCGGGCGTCATGGTGATTGGCTCACTGGTTATCATCGTTAACGTCATCTCTGATATTTTGGGTGCTATGGCTAACCCTCTGAAACATAAGGAATGGTATGCCTTACGATAGCGTCTACAGCGAAAAGCGCCCGCCGGGTACGTTGCGCACCGCATGGCGCAATTTTTACGGCGATGCGACTGCGATGATCGGCCTGTATGGCTGCGCAGGATTGGCGATTCTGTGTATTTTTGGTGGTTGGTTTGCCCCTTATGGCATCGACCAGCAATTTCTCGGCTATCAGCTTTTACCGCCGTCATGGTCGCGCTATGGCGAAGTCTCATTTTTCCTCGGAACTGACGATCTCGGGCGTGACGTGCTAAGTCGCCTGCTCAGCGGCGCGGCCCCGACCGTTGGCGGCGCGTTTGTCGTCACCCTCGCCGCCACACTATGTGGCCTGTTACTGGGCGTGGTTGCCGGCGCGACGCACGGTTTGCGCTCCGCGGCGCTGAACCACATTCTGGACACCCTGCTCTCGATCCCTTCGCTGCTGTTGGCGATTATTGTGGTGGCCTTTGCCGGACCGCATCTGACACACGCGATGTTTGCCGTCTGGCTGGCGCTGCTGCCGCGCATGGTACGCTCCGTCTACAGCATGGTGCATGACGAGCTGGAAAAAGAGTACGTTATCGCCGCTCGCCTGGACGGCGCAACCACGCTCAATATCCTGTGGTTCGCCGTTCTGCCCAATATTACCGCCGGACTTATCACTGAAATCACCCGTGCGCTGTCGATGGCGATTCTGGACATCGCCGCGCTGGGTTTTCTCGACCTTGGCGCACAGTTGCCGTCACCAGAATGGGGAGCCATGCTTGGCGACGCGCTGGAGCTGATTTATGTCGCACCGTGGACGGTTATGCTGCCAGGTGCGGCGATTATGATAAGCGTGCTGCTGGTTAACCTGCTGGGTGATGGCGTGCGCCGGGCAATTATTGCGGGGGTGGAATAATGCCATTACTGGATATCCGCAACCTGACCATTGAATTCAGAACCGGCGACGACTGGGTGAAGGCGGTTGACCGCGTCAGCATGACCCTCAATGAAGGTGAAATCCGCGGACTGGTTGGCGAGTCTGGATCGGGCAAGAGCCTGATCGCCAAGGCCATTTGCGGCGTCGCGAAAGATAACTGGCGCGTAACCGCAGACCGCATGCGCTTTGATGATATCGATCTGTTGCGCCTTTCAGCGCGTGAACGACGCAAGCTGGTCGGCCATAACGTTTCCATGATCTTTCAGGAACCGCAATCGTGTCTCGATCCGTCTGAGCGCATTGGACGACAACTGATGCAAAATATTCCGGCATGGACTTATAAAGGCCGCTGGTGGCAGCGCATCGGCTGGCGTAAACGCCGCGCGATTGAACTCCTGCACCGCGTCGGGATAAAAGATCATAAAGATGCGATGCGCAGCTTCCCGTATGAACTGACCGACGGCGAATGCCAGAAGGTGATGATCGCAATCGCCCTGGCTAATCAGCCGCGTTTACTGATTGCCGACGAACCAACGAACGCGATGGAGCCAACCACTCAGGCGCAAATTTTCCGCCTGCTGACCCGGCTGAACCAAAACAGCAATACCACCATTTTGTTGATCAGCCATGACCTGCAAATGCTCAGCCAGTGGGCTGACAAAATTAACGTGATGTACTGTGGGCAAACGGTGGAAACTGCGCCCAGTAAAGAGCTGGTGACTATTCCGCATCATCCTTATACCCAAGCGTTGATTCGCGCCATTCCTGATTTTGGTAGCGCAATGCCGCACAAAAGCCGCCTGAATACCATGCCAGGAGCCATTCCATTGCTGGAACAATTACCTATCGGCTGTCGTCTGGGGCCGCGCTGCCCTTATGCTCAGCGCGAATGTATCGAAACCCCAAGACTGACCGGAGCAAAGAATCATCTCTACGCCTGTCATTTCCCGCTGAACATGGAGAGAGAGTGAGATGGTAGAAACCCTGCTCGAAGTTCGTAATCTGAGCAAAACCTTTCGCTACCGGACGGGCTTATTCCGCCGTCAGACCGTTGAGGCCGTTAAACCCCTGAGCTTTACCCTGCGCGAGCGTCAGACGCTCGCCGTTATAGGTGAAAATGGTTCCGGTAAATCTACGCTGGCGAAGATGCTGGCCGGTATGATTGAGCCTACCAGCGGTGAGCTGCTGATTGACGATCACCCGTTAAAATATGGTGATTATTCATTCCGTAGTCAGCGTATCCGTATGATTTTCCAGGATCCGTCAACGTCGCTTAACCCACGGCAACGTATTTCGCAGATCCTCGATTTTCCGCTACGTCTGAACACCGACCTCGAGCCTGAACAGCGTCGCAAACAGATCATCGAGACCATGCGCATGGTCGGTCTGTTGCCTGACCATGTGAGTTATTACCCGCATATGCTGGCTCCGGGACAAAAACAGCGTCTGGGCCTTGCCCGAGCGCTCATTTTGCGACCCAAAGTCATTATCGCCGACGAAGCCCTGGCCTCTCTGGACATGTCGATGCGTTCGCAGCTCATCAATCTGATGCTGGAATTACAGGAAAAACAGGGGATTTCATATATCTATGTGACTCAGCACATCGGCATGATGAAGCACATCAGCGATCAGGTATTAGTCATGCACCAGGGTGAAGTGGTTGAACGCGGCAGTACAGCAGATGTTCTGGCCTCGCCGTTGCATGAGCTGACCCGTCGCCTGATCGCCGGTCATTTCGGCGAAGCGCTTACCGCTGACGCGTGGCGTAAAGATCGCTAGCAGATGCAGCCCTCCTCAACCGGAGGGCAATTTTGCAATCAGTGACAAACATTTGGTAAGAGCAGTGTATCAACCTCGCTAAACGCGACCGAAGGGAAAAGAGATCCCTGCATCACCCAAACACCAGCCGCGCCTACTTCGTCGATAAGCTGTTTGGTTTCCACGCCCTCCACCGCAATGCGGTCGCAATATTCGCGGATGTTTTTAATTAGCACCGGGAACATCGGTTTTTCAGCCTGATCCAGGAAAAAACCACGATCCAACTTTACAACATCAAAACGACCGCAAACCAGCGGACTGGCCCCAATGCTGCCGGAGCCCAGATCGCCCAGCCATAATGCGTTTGGACCGTCGCAAAGTGAATTAATCAGCAGATTATTCAGACATACGGTATTCGTCAGAAAACGCTCTGAAAGTTCCAGGGCGACAAAAGGCATGGCATGTAGCGCCGATTTGACGCTCGGGTCGCCAATTGCCAGCAGCGCCATTTCATCAATGAGGTTCAGAGTACAGAAAAGGTTGTGGCTCTCAAACCAATTACGCTTTTCGGCAATTAATCGAATTTGCTCGAGCATGAAATTACGTTTTTGTTCGCTATTCCACGCTGAAATGATGAACTCTGGATGTATCGGCGAAACCGTATCTGAAGCAAACCGGACGCTCATCTCAACACCCAGTAACGTATCAGTTGTGTCTCTCATCGGTTCCGCGATGAAATGATAGTGCATAAGACCACTCCAATTGATCATAACTTCCTGATAATGCACTTTTAATCACAATCAATCAATAATAACGATCAATTTGTCAATATTGATCGATAAAAACAATATATCATAACGAACTGAATACGGTCATATTTTTTTTTTTAAGAAAGTTCCTACATTGCTATGTTTTAAAACATAAGCTAGCAGTTAATAATACCATTGAGATGCCTTTAAAGCCTTGTATTTTCTCCATCCCCCGCGCTTCGCAGAATGAATGAGACTTAACCAGGGAAAGTGTTATAACCCTCATGTGTAATGAAAAGTGATTATCAGTAAGGGATGATAACTATTCTACAAGGCACAAAGAGTGGGATATAATTGCTGCCCCATTTCGAAACACCTTCAAATTGTGATCATAACTCATTGATTGCTAAAAATAAGCAATGACCATAAGGATTAAAGCTATGGGTTTTCTTTCCGGTAAGCGCATTCTGGTAACGGGTCTTGCCAGCAAACTGTCCATCGCCTGGGGTATCGCTCAGGCCATGCATCGCGAAGGGGCTGAACTGGCGTTCACCTACCAGAATGACAAACTAAAAGGCCGCGTCGAAGAATTTGCAGCTCAACTGGGTTCCAGCATCGTACTGCAGTGCGATGTGGCGGAAGACGCCAGCATTGATGCACTGTTTACCGAACTGGGCAAAGCCTGGCCGAAATTCGACGGTTTCGTGCACTCCATTGGTTTTGCGCCCGCAGACCAACTGGATGGCGACTATGTGAATGCAGTCACCCGCGAAGGCTTCAAAATTGCTCATGACATCAGTGCTTACAGCTTTGTGGCGATGGCAAAAGCCTGCCGTTCCATGCTGAACCCAGGCTCAGCGCTGCTGACGCTATCCTATCTGGGCGCAGAGCGCGCCATCCCTAACTACAACGTGATGGGCCTGGCAAAAGCCTCACTGGAAGCGAACGTCCGCTATATGGCTAATGCGATGGGTCCTGAAGGCGTGCGTGTGAACGCTATTTCCGCCGGTCCAATCCGTACACTCGCCGCTTCCGGCATTAAAGATTTCCGTAAAATGCTGGCGCATTGTGAAGCGGTTACGCCGATTCGCCGCACTGTAACCATTGAAGATGTGGGTAACTCCGCAGCATTTTTGTGCTCCGATCTTGCTGCCGGCATCTCGGGTGAAGTCGTTCACGTCGATGGTGGCTTCAGTATCGCGGCAATGAACGAACTGGAACTGAAATAATCGTAAGTCTTCTATGGGCGGTCTTGCCCCGCCCATGACTCTCCTCTGCCCGCCGCCATATATGCTTTTCTGATATTTATTATCACGGAACAATCTTTCATCCCCTCTTCTGCTTACGTCAGGATATTGCAGCGCAAACGATCCGGCGTAGTAGTAGACGACGTGTCCGGGTCGCCACTTTTTAGACCAAGGACCGCCCATGGAACAACGCCGAATTGAAGGCAAAAGCCACTGGTATCATGAGACGCAATCCAGCAAGCATCCGCAAGATATTCTGCCGCTGGTGCCGGAAGCCGCTCATGTCGACGACAGCTTTTTACTGGATCTGGCGATACCTGATGACGCCCTTTTGCCTTTTCAATCCTGGTTAACCCCTGCCCGTAAACTTGCCCAGGTTCTCTTCCCGGTTCACGTAAACCTGAATCAGATGCACACATTCAGCGCCTATGAACGGATGAGTACGGCGCTAACCGTCGCTCAGGTGTATGGCGTCCAGCGATTGTGCAATCACTATGCCGCGCGGTTAACACCGCTTCCTGGTCCTGACTCGTCACGGGAAAGTAACCATCGGCTGGCGCAAATCACCCAATATGCTCGCCAACTTGCCAGCTCTCCTGATGTGATAGGCGCACGCGATCGCCAGCATCTGGATGCGGTCGGGCTGACCACCAGCGATAGTATTTTGATGAATCAAATCATCGGCTTCGTCGGTTTTCAGGCCCGGACCGTGGCCCTGTTTCAGGCCTGGTTTGGACATCCGGTACGCCGAATACCGGGGCTGGATATACAGCAATTCGCTCACGCTTCGCCATTTAGTGCAACAAACGCTACCTGGCACGCTGCGCCATTCCCAATCGAAAAATATCATTCTCAGGACGAGACGATGGCCAGACATTTTCCCGATGAACTGCAAGCGTTGGTGCCATTACTGATCCATTCACCGGTCATTTTGGATTTATTCACGACACTGATTTCCAGTACCCGGCGTAGCGCTGTACCGGTGCGGGCATTTTCACTGGCGGCGCTAATGACGTCACGGATTAACGGCAGCGTGGCCTGCTTTAATGAACAGGCACATACAGCCAATGAATTAGCCAACGTTATCGCCCTGCTTCGCCAGGAGGAACGTGAATTACAGCGTTGGGAACAGCGACATCCGGTTGAGCGCGTCACCCTGCAGGCGGTACAATGGCTAACCCGAGCGCCCGACCGTTTTAGCGCCGCGCTGTTAACCCCTTTGTTCGATCAGGGCATCTCTTCTGAACAAGCGATTAACCTGCTGGCCTGGAGCGGATTGTGCGGATGGTTGAATCGCTTGAAAATCGCGCTGGGCGAGACTTATTAACCGATCCACTTACTGAAAGAGCGCTTGCCGCAACTGAGAGAATCGCGTAAAACTGTCAGCCGCTCTTTTAGCCACGAAAATAGACAATTATGCTTCAGGACAACCCGCTGCTAGCGCAGCTTAAACAGCAACTGCATTCCCAGACGCCACGTGCAGAAGGGGTGGTAAAAGCCACGGAAAAAGGCTTTGGCTTCCTGGAAGTCGATGCACAAAAAAGCTATTTCATTCCACCGCCGCAGATGAAAAAAGTGATGCATGGCGACCGCATTGTTGCGGTTATCCATACAGAAAAAGATCGTGAATCTGCCGAGCCGGAAGAACTGATCGAACCCTTCCTGACGCGCTTCGTGGGTAAAGTTCAGGGCAAAAATGATCGTCTGTCCATTGTGCCGGATCATCCGTTACTGAAAGAAGCGATCCCTTGCCGTGCCGCCCGCGGCGTTGAGCACGACTTTAAAGAAGGTGACTGGGCCGTCGCTGAAATGCGCCGCCACCCGCTGAAAGGCGATCGCACCTTCTATGCTGAGTTAACCCAATTTATCACTTTTGCTGATGACCACTTTGTCCCGTGGTGGGTCACGCTGGCACGCCATAATCTCGAAAAAGAAGCGCCGGACGGTGTGGCAACTGAGATGCTGGATGAAGGTCTGGTTCGTCAGGACTTAACCGCCCTCAACTTTGTCACCATCGACAGCGCCAGCACCGAAGATATGGACGATGCGCTGTATGCTGAAGAGCTGGCCGACGGCAAACTGCAATTAACTGTCGCCATTGCCGACCCTACGGCCTGGATTGCAGAAGGCAGCAAGCTGGATAAAACGGCAAAAATTCGCGCGTTTACTAACTATCTGCCGGGGTTCAATATCCCGATGCTACCACGCGAACTGTCTGACGATCTGTGCTCTTTACGCGCGAACGAAGTGCGTCCGGTTCTGGCTTGTCGTATGACCATCACCGCGGATGGCGCGATTGAAGACAACATCACCTTCTTCGCAGCGACGATTGAGTCGAAAGCGAAGCTGGTCTACGACAACGTCTCCGACTGGCTGGAAGATACCGGTGACTGGCAGCCTGCAAACGACGCGATTGCTGAACAAATCCGTCTGCTACACCGTATTTGCCTGAGCCGCGGTGAATGGCGTCATAACCATGCTCTGGTATTTAAAGATCGCCCGGATTACCGTTTTGTTCTTGGTGAAAAAGGTGAAGTCCTGGACATCGTCGCTGAGCCGCGCCGCATCGCAAACCGTATCGTGGAAGAATCCATGATTGCGGCAAACATTTGCGCCGCCCGCGTGCTTCGCGACAAGCTGGGCTTCGGGATTTATAACGTCCATATGGGATTCGACCCGGCCAACGCCGACGCTCTGGCCGCGCTGCTAAAAACCCATGGTATGCACGTTGATGCCGAGGAAGTCCTGACGCTGGAAGGTTTCTGCAAACTGCGCCGCGAGCTGGATGCGCAGCCTTCTGGTTTCCTCGACAGCCGAATTCGCCGTTTCCAGTCTTACGCTGAAATCAGTATCGAGCCAGGGCCGCACTTTGGGCTGGGTCTGGAGGCTTATGCCACCTGGACCTCTCCTATTCGTAAATATGGCGATATGATTAACCACCGCCTGCTTAAGGCCGTCATCAAAGGTGAAACCATTTCCCGCCCTGGGGATGATACCACGGTGCAAATGGCGGAACGTCGTCGCCTGAACCGGATGGCTGAACGTGATGTGGGCGACTGGTTATACGCCCGTTTCCTGAGTGACAAAGCCGGGACCGATACCCGCTTTGCGGCCGAGATAATTGACGTCAGCCGCGGCGGTATGCGCGTACGTTTAGTTGATAATGGTGCAGTCGCATTTATTCCTGCCCCATTCCTGCACGCCGTTCGGGACGAGCTGGTATGCAGCCAGGAAAGCGGCACGGTGCAAATTAAAGGTGAAGTGGTTTACAAAGTCACGGATGTGATTGACGTAACCATCGCCGAAGTTCGCATGGAAACCCGCAGCGTTATCGCGCGTCCAGCCGCGTAACACGTATCAATCCAGCGACCTTTCTCATTTTGTGAAAGGTCGTTTCTTTTTTCCGCCCAAATTCCCACCACCGCACTACACTTCTTTCATTCGGTCAATTTTATTTTTTTACTTTTTTCAGTTCCGCTGGCTTTGCTTTTTACGGATTCTGGATTAAACATAAATATATAAAAAAAACAATACGTTCAGCCATAATCACCCCGAATGAATCATGGCTACCCATACTTTTGAGGCTCTATGCGCTTTAAACGGGATAGTACACATGATGAAAGACGTCCGGGAGCTGGTTACGTTGTATAGCTATGTGGGCACTCATAACCCCTACTGGCGTTTATCAGAGGATTGCAACATCCTGCATTTCTCTATCGACGAAGCGTCAGAAGCTGATCAGACCATCGAATTATTACCTGAACAAGCCGATCGCATTCGCGAGATGACGGTGATCACGTCAAGTCTGCTAATGACGTTGCCCATTGAAGATGACGACATTCCCGTGCATCTGGTCGGTCGAAAAATCAATAAGCGCGAATGGGCCGGTAGCGCATCAGCCTGGGATGACACCCCCTCCGTCGCCCGCGATCTGGCCCACGGCCTCTCTTTTGCCGAACAAGTCGTTTCCGAAGCCAATTCCGTTATTGTCATTCTTGACCGCATGGGCAACATTCAGCGGTTTAATCGCCTGTGCGAAGAGTACACCGGCCTCAAAGAACGTGAAGTCATTGGTCAAAGTGTATTCACATTATTTATGAGCCGTCGTGAAGCGGCGGCTTCACGGCGCAATATTGAGGTCTTTTTTCGCGAAGGTAACTCGTATGAGGTTGAACGCTGGGTCAAGACCTGCAAAGGCCAGCGTCTGTTTCTGTTTCGCAATAAATTTGTGCATAACGGTAGCGGCAAGAACGAAATTTTTCTGATCTGTTCCGGGACCGATATCACTGAAGAACGCCGCGCGCAGGAACGACTGCGGGTGTTGGCGAATACCGACTCCATCACTGGATTACCAAACCGCAACGCAATTCATGAACTGATCAGCAATGCAATTGAGAACGCGGGCGATACGCAGGTCGGTATTGCGTACCTCGATCTGGATAACTTCAAAAAGGTAAACGATGCCTACGGGCATATGTTTGGCGATCAGCTACTACAAAGCGTGTCGCTGGCAATCCTCAGTTGCCTCGAAGACAACCAGATCCTGGCGCGATTTGGCGGTGATGAATTCATTGTTCTTGCCACCGAAACATCCCAGGGCACACTGGAAGCCACCGCATCACGCATTCTGACGCGCCTGCGCCAGCCCTTCCGCATCGGTCTGATTGAAGTCTATACCGGATGCTCTATTGGTATATCCCTCGCACCTCAGCATGGTCAGGACTGCGAGAGCGTCATTCGTAACGCGGATACAGCCATGTACACCGCGAAAGAAGGCGGCCGTGGGCAGTTTTGTGTTTTTTCTCCGGAAATGAATCAGCGAGTATTTGAATATCTGTGGCTGGATACTAATCTGCGTAAGGCGCTGGATAACGATCAACTGGTTATCCATTATCAGCCAAAGATAACCTGGCGCGGTGAAGTGCGCAGCCTGGAGGCGCTGGTTCGCTGGCAATCTCCGGAACGCGGCCTCATTCCACCGCTGGAGTTTATCTCCTACGCCGAAGAATCGGGGCTCATCGTCCCGCTGGGGCGTTGGGTTATTCTCGACGTTGTGCGGCAGGTCGCGAAATGGCGCGACAAGGGAATAAACCTGCGCGTGGCGGTAAACGTTTCTGCCCGCCAGCTCGCCGACCAGACGCTGTTTACCGCACTTAAGCAGGTACTTCACGAGCTCAACTTTGAGTATTGCCCCATCGATGTTGAATTAACGGAAAGCAGTTTGATAGAAAATGAGCAACTGGCGTTGTCAGTCATTCAGCAGTTTAGCCAGTTAGGAGCGCAAATCCATTTGGATGATTTTGGTACCGGTTATTCGTCGCTGTCTCAACTGGCCCGCTTCCCGCTAGATGCCATTAAACTGGATCAGACCTTTGTCAGAGAGATCCACAAACAACCTATTTCACAATCGCTGGTACGGGCCATAGTTGCGGTAGCGCAGGCGCTCAACCTGCAGGTCATCGCCGAAGGCGTGGAAAGCGCGAAAGAGGATGCGTTTCTGACCAAAAATGGCGTCAATGAGCGTCAGGGGTTTTTATTCGCCAAACCAATGCCAGCCGCCGCATTTGAACGTTGGTATCGCCGCCATCTGAGTAAAAAAATGCGCTAATGCAGAGAGAATGAAGGTGATAAATAGCCATAAATGGACATTACATGACGACGCTATCCACATGTAATCACAGAATATATAATATTCTTCAATCGTTCAGGTTAATACTATTTTTCCCTTCTCTTTTGCCATGAAATTCTGCATCATGAAATTCAAACTCTATTGCCATTAGGATGACGACCATGTCTGATATCGACGCTCAGCGTCTGGCCGAACGTATTGATACCGTGCTGGATATCCTCGTTGCAGGTGATTACCACTCAGCCATCCACAATCTTGAAATTCTGAAAGCTGAACTGTTAAACACGGTCAAAGAAGATGCCGAATCTTTGGCGAAAAAGCAGAAGGCGCCATGGGAGATCTGATGACAGTGATCTTTTGATGTCGCTGCTATCAGCAAGTGCAGATAATGCAGTTTCCGTTTAATTTCCGATACGATATCGCAATAAAATTAATACTATGAATTCCCGACAACAATCTATTTTGCAGATGGTGACCGATAAAGGTCAGATGAGCGTCGCCGATCTGGCAAAAGTCACCGGTGTCTCCGAAGTGACGATTCGACAGGATCTGAACACGCTGGAAAAACAGAGTTACTTACGCCGAGCCCACGGTTTTGCTGTTTCATTGAACAGCGATGATGTTGAAACGCGCATGATGACCAATTTCACTCTGAAACGTGAACTGGCTGAATTCGCTGCATCTCTGGTCAGTCCAGGCGAATCCGTATTCATTGAGAATGGCAGCAGCAATGCACTTCTGGCCAGAACGCTGGCAGAGCAAAAAGATGTCACCATCATCACCGTGAGCAGCTACATTGCTCATCTGCTCAAAGAAACGCCCTGTGAAGTGATACTTCTCGGTGGAATTTACCAGAAAAAAAGTGAGAGCATGGTCGGCCCCTTAACTCGCCAGTTTATCCAGCAGGTACACTTCAGTAAGGCCTTTATCGGCATTGACGGCTGGCAGGCTGATACCGGTTTTACCGGACGCGATATGATGCGTTCTGACGTGGTTAACGCGGTGCTGGAAAAAGGCGCAGAAGTTATTGTGTTGACCGACAGCTCAAAATTCGACGCCATTCACCCTTACACGCTGGGTCCATTAGAGCGATTCAGCCGCGTAGTAACGGACTCCAGACTCAGCGCCAGCGTACAAATGCAGCTCGAACATTCAGGATTAATCGTCAATATCATTGATGCCCACGCATAAAATCTTCAGTAGATGGTTTGTCACCAGACAAATCATCTGCTCTCTGAGAGTTATCTGACAGTCCAATTAAGACTTTTTACCTGTCGTTAACAGGATAAAGTCGTAAAATTAATGTTAGCGATATAACAGGAACGAACCTCCAACTTCAGGATAGTGTTTGTAATGACTTCGCTAAACGGTTTCACGGAAATATCTTCGATAGTCTTAATTTGACGCTATCCTTAAAGAACACTGGATTCCGTGAATCAATAATTCAGGAGAAAGTATTATGTTAGTAACGAGCAAAAAAATGACCGCTGCCATTCTGGCGATTACTCTGGCAATGTCGCTGAGTGCCTGCTCTAACTGGTCCAAACGAGATCGTAACACCGCAATCGGTGCTGGTGCAGGTGCAATAGGTGGTGCAGTCCTGACTGACGGTAGCACGCTGGGTACGCTGGGTGGTGCTGCAGTAGGTGGTATTATTGGCCACCAGGTGGGTAAATAATCTACGGTTAAACGGCTCGATATAATAATACGTTTACTTTTTCAGGTCTGTATTATTAAAAAGCCACGGAAATTTTCCGTGGCTTTTTTATTAACCGCCAGCCAGTTTAACTTTCATTCCTTTAGCTTCCAGCAGCGATTTAATCAGGTCGCGTTTATCCCCCTGAATTTCAATCACGCCATCTTTCACTGCTCCACCGCAACCACACTTTTTCTTCAGTTCTGCGGCTAATTTGGTCAGTTCGGCATCGTCTTGATCAATACCGGTAATCAGGCACACGCCCTTCCCTTTGCGACCACTGGTCTGGCGCTGGATACGAACAATGCCATCGCCTTTTGGACGCTCAGGCGCTGTTTTCGGTTCATCAATACGCCCGGAGTCGGTAGAGTAGACCAGACGAGAGTTTGAGTCGTTCATTTACGCACCTCGTTTCAGGGAAGCATTGATCATCTTCAGCGTCTGCGCGGGATCGGCCGACTGGGTGACCGGACGACCAATCACCATGTAATCCACACCTGCTAATTGCGCCTGTTCCGGTGTCATAATACGACGCTGATCGCCCGCCTCGCTGCCTTCTGGACGAATACCCGGTGTCACCAGCTTAAATGCCTGGCCCAACGCCTGCTTGAATCGCACCGCTTCCTGAGCTGAGCATACGACACCGTCCAGACCACAATTCTGGGTTAAGCGCGCCAGTCTTTCAGCATAATCTGCAGGTGACAACGTCACGCCGAGATCGGCGAGGTCGCTGGCTTCCATACTGGTCAGAACCGTCACGGCAATCAGTAGCGGCGCGTCCTGGCCAAAAGGCACTAAGGCTTCACGGGCTGCAGTCATCATACGCGCCCCGCCAGAAGCGTGAACGTTAACCATCCAGACACCAAGTTCGGCAGCAGCGGCAACTGCATGTGCGGTGGTATTGGGAATATCATGAAATTTCAAATCAAGAAAGATGTCAAAACCACGCTGTTGTAGATCGCGAACCAACTGAGGTCCAAAAAGCGTGAACATCTCTTTGCCCACTTTCAAACGGCAATCACGAGGATCAATTCTGTCGACAAAAGCTAATGCTTTATCACGATTAGAATAATCGAGAGCGACAACGACAGGAGAATCGGTAACAGCACGAGAAGAAGATGAAGCAGTAAACGTCATGACCAGACCTTCTTGAGGATGGGCGCCCACGGCGGCGCGAAATGGGTAAACGGCGTGCATTCTACCTGCGGTAATAGAAAATTAACAGGCGCGATTACATTTCTGCCAGGCGAACCGGCAGCGGAGGTTGTGGATGGATCGATTACACACCAATAGTATGTTGTAACTAAAATGAGGTTTTTTTAAAAATTACAGCCCATCAAGTCCGCGAATGGGCTTAATGGTTGACCATGAACGGCAGGATGGACAGTGCCAGTACAGCGTATACGCCGTAAAACCGCACTTCTGGCAGCTGTAACGCGGTTTACTACGTACCTGCTCTCCGACCATATCGCGCAGAACCATCAGGCTCTCTTTGGCACGCCCTTCTTCGGCTTCGTGGAGATGATAATCCATCAGCTTGTGGAACACGCGCATCGTAGGATGACGTTGCAGCTGACGAGTGATATAGACCTGAGCGGTATCAGCCCCCTCACGCGCCTCAAGAATATCCGCCAGCATCAGTTCGGCGGCGGCACCAGTATTTTCCTCGACGGCCCGACGTAAAAACTCCGCCCACTCATCGTTTTTCCCCAGATGCTGGTAGCAGCTTTGCAGCATTTCCAGCGTTTCGCTGACCAGTTCTTTGTCCTGGGAAATGACCCGTTGCAGGCTTTCAACCGCCTTCGCGTAATCACCTTTTTCCATGTACACGCGCCCCATCATGATGGATACCCGTGCACTGTTTTTGTCTGCCGCGGCGCCTTTTTTCAACAGCGTCATGGCGCGATCCATATCGTCGCTACCCATTTGCTGTAAGGCCAGTTCGCAGTAGAAGTGGGCTATCTCATTACGCTGTTTGTCTTTGCCGAGTTTTACCAGACGCTCTGCGACATCAATGGCTTTTTGCCATTCGCTGGTGGCCTGATAAATTTGCAACAGTTGCTGTAATGCGCCAACCCGAAAATCAGTTTCATCGGTAAGCTGATTGAACATGTCTTCCGCGCGGTCGTACAGTCCCGCGGCCATGTAGTCGCGCCCCAGCTGTTGCACGGCCAGCAAACGCTGCTCGTAGGTCAGCGAGGCACTTTCCATTAACGTTTGATGGATGCGGATTGCGCGATCGACTTCACCGCGAGAGCGGAACAGGTTTCCGAGGGTGAGATGAGCCTCAACGGTGCCTGTGTCCTCTTTTAGCATATCAAGGAACAGATCCACCGCTTTATCTTGTTGGTTGCTCAGGAGGAAGTTAACCCCGGCGACATAGTCACGAGAAAGACGGTTAGCTTCATCCTGCTTGGTTTGTTGCGCACTTCTGCGACCCATATACCACCCATAGGCAGCGGCTACAGGTAAAAGCAGAAACAACAACTCCAACATAAATAATTATTCCTTCACAACCGACGAATCGGCAGATACCGCAACGTCGGTCGCAGGCGCAAGCTGGTTTTCCAGTCGTTTGATTTTACGTTCGGCGCGCGCAAGAGACACACGAACCTTCAGCCAGAAAAGGCCGCAAATTAGCCAACCAATCGCAAACCCTGCGGCAAACAATACAGCAAGCAGCGTAGAGATACGATACTCACCCTGAGCCAGCAGGTAATTAAACGTAACCTGTTGATCGTTTTGCGCACCCAATGTCACCGAAATAACAAAAATCGCCAACACCAGTAAGAAAATGAGTAAATATTTCACATTACTTCCCGTTATGTGGTTTGAGCGAATAAATCGTGTCCAACTTACCGCGTTGAGCCCTTTAAATTACCATTTTCACAACGAGTGCGAAACGGAAAAGCGCTTTCCACTTTCTGATTTGAGGGCAAAATTTGAAAAATCAATCATCGCTAGCTTTCTTGTTCTCGCTGCGCGATTTCTTTTTCCTCCTGCACTGGTGGGGTTAATGGTCCGCATACCCGCTGTGCAAGCCAGGTTGCCAGCGTCACCAGCAGCCACGAAATCAGCGTTGCCACCACCAAATCACGGGGCCAGTGCATGCCTAACAGCAAGCGGCTGCCCATCACGCCGGTCGCCCAGATCAGCAAAAACACAATCGTCAGCGTTCGTCTGCGCGGCCATAACAGCCCTACGCCCAGTAAAGCCCAACTGGCGGCAAACATCGTATGTCCGGACGGAAAGGCAAAACCCGTTTCTTTTTGCCAGTGCTTGCGTAAAAACGTTGGAATATCCTGCTGTTCAGCCAATTGTTCTTTGACTAAATGCCCACGATCTTTACGTTTTAAAGTGTAGAACTCATCAACCGGAATATGGTGCGTTTTTTCCAGCCACACGACAAAAGGTCGCGGTTCTTGCACCCTGTCTTTTACCCAGGACTTCACGCCCTGTCCCACTAAAATCGCCGCTGCCAGAATAGCAAACAGCATTACCGCGGCTTTAAGACGAAAACGCAGGCACCACAGAAACCACGCACAAAGCGCAACGTGAGTGATAATTCCCCACGGCTGCGTCACCGTTTCCGTTACCCAGTACAAGGACTTTAACCACCAGACATTGTGCCCCGGCTGCCAGCTCCAGCCTGATACCCATACGGCAACCGGCATGATAAGTAGCAGTCCGGTCCCCACTGCGGTGCGCTTTGCAATAGACAGCATTGCCTCTCCTTTCGTCGATAAGTATCACAATCATAACTGAAAAATTCACACGTCGGGAAAATTGACAATTTTGTGCCATTCCAAAAGCGAATCCGTGGTCGCGATTAGGTGAACGTCGTTGCCTTATGGCAAAATAGTGTAATACAGAACAGAAGCCGACAGGCGAAGGCACGACGAGTGCCAGCATAATCTGGAGAATTACATGCAGCTTAAACGTGTGGCAGAAGCCAAACTGCCAACCCCCTGGGGTGATTTCCTGATGGTGGGATTTGAAGAACTGGCAACCGGACACGATCATGTCGCACTGGTTTTTGGCGATATCACAGGCCAAACACCTGTCCTGGCGCGCGTCCACTCCGAATGTCTGACTGGCGATGCGCTGTTTAGCCTGCGTTGCGATTGCGGTTTCCAGCTCGAAGCGGCCCTCACCCACATTGCAGAAGAAGGGCGTGGCATTCTGCTTTATCACCGTCAGGAAGGACGCAACATTGGCCTGCTCAACAAAATCCGCGCTTACGCGTTGCAGGACCAGGGTTATGATACCGTTGAAGCGAATCATCAGTTGGGATTTGCGGCAGACGAGCGCGATTTCACGCTGTGTGCCGATATGTTCAAGCTGCTGGGCGTGGATGCGGTACGTTTGCTGACCAATAACCCGAAGAAAGTAGAAATCCTGACCGAAGCGGGAATCAATATTGTTGAACGCGTGCCGCTGATCGTGGGCCGTAATCCAAAAAATGAACATTATCTGGACACCAAAGCCGCCAAGATGGGACATTTGCTGGGCAAATAATCGTTGTCACCGCCTATCAAAAAGCCTGCTCTCGCAGGCTTTTTTGCATTTTAATTCAACATATTACGAATCACGTAGTGCAGAATGCCGTCGTTTTGGTAATACGTTAGCTCCGTCGCGGTATCAATGCGACAGCGGCATAGAATCACCTCTTTACGCCCATCTGCGCGGACCATACTCACCGGAACTGTCGCCCCCGGTTTAATGTTTTGTAGGTCCGTAATATCGATCGCCTCCTCACCGGTTAATCCCAGCGTTTTACGCGTGACGCCCTGCGGGAATTCCAGCGGTAAAATGCCCATGCCAATCAGGTTAGAACGGTGAATTCGCTCAAAAGACTCTGCGATAACCACGCGAACGCCCAGCAAACGTGGGCCTTTCGCCGCCCAGTCGCGGCTGGAGCCGGATCCATACTCTTTCCCGGCAATCACTGCCAGAGGCACGTTCTCCTGCTGGTATTGCATGGCCGCATCATAAATAGCCACCACTTCGGTTCCCGGCAAATGACGCGTCATACCACCTTCCACGTCGGGTACCATCTCATTGCGAATACGAATATTGGCAAAGGTACCACGCATCATCACTTCATGATTCCCGCGTCGTGAACCGTAAGAGTTAAAATCTTTACGCTCAACGCCATGGCTTTGCAGATAGCGCCCCGCCGGGCTGTCTGGCTTAATACTGCCGGCAGGAGAAATATGGTCGGTGGTAACAGAATCTCCGAGCATCGCCAGAATATGCGCACCGTGAATGTCCTGAACCGGATCCGGCGTAGCCTGCATACCATCGAAGAACGGTGACAAACGGATATAGGTCGAGTCAGACTGCCAGCCATAGGTATCAGCGCGATCAACCTGGATTGCTTTCCATTCTGGCGTGCCTTCAAAGACTTCAGCATACTCTTTATGGAACATGGCGGTAGAGACCTGCTCAACGGCGCGGGCAATTTCCTTGGCTGTCGGCCAAATATCTTTCAGATAAACAGGATCGCCTTTTCTGTCATGGCCTAACGGATCTTTCGTCAGGTTGATGTTCATATTCCCCGCCAGCGCGTAGGCCACCACCAGCGGCGGAGACGCCAGCCAGTTGGTCTTCACGAGCGGATGGATACGACCTTCAAAGTTACGGTTTCCAGAAAGCACTGCCCCAACTGTAAGATCGCCTTTTTTGATGGCTGTTTCGATAGGATCGGGTAAGGGGCCAGAGTTGCCAATACAGGTGGTACAGCCATAACCCACAAGATTAAATCCCAGCTCATCAAGGTACGGAGTGAACCCAGCCTTTGCCAGATAATCGGAAACCACCTTCGATCCTGGCGCCAACGAGGCTTTCACCCATGGCTGACGTTTCAAACCAAGCGTTACGGCTTTTTTCGCCAGCAGCCCCGCCGCCATCAATACGCTTGGGTTTGAGGTGTTGGTACAAGAGGTGATAGCGGCTATCACCACCGCGCCGTCCGGCAGCTTATACTGCTGACCGCTCATGGTATAGTCCACTGGCTGACGGTCTTTCAGCGAGCTATTCACCTCAAGTTCATTACTCGCCGAAAAGGCTTTCGGCACATCAGCCAGCGCCACCCGATCCTGCGGACGCTTCGGTCCAGCAAGGCTTGCCTCTACGCTGCCCATATCCAGCTCCAACGAACTGGTAAACACAGGTTCATCCCCTGGGTTACGCCACATTCCCTGCGCTTTGGCATAGGCATTGACCAACTCAACCTGTTCCTCACTGCGCCCGCTCAGACGCATATACTCAAGGGTAATGTCATCGATCGGGAAGAAACCGCAGGTTGCGCCGTATTCCGGTGCCATGTTCGCAATGGTTGCTCGATCGGCCAGAGGTAAGGTGTCCAGCCCATCACCATAGAATTCAACGAATTTACCGACGACACCGTGCTTACGCAGCATCTGGGTGACGGTCAGAACCAGGTCGGTGGCAGTGATACCTTCCCGCAGTTTACCCACCAGTTTAAAGCCCACAACATCCGGGATCAGCATTGAGACCGGTTGACCCAGCATTGCCGCTTCAGCTTCAATGCCTCCAACGCCCCAGCCCAGCACACCGAGACCATTAATCATCGTGGTATGGGAATCGGTACCGACCAGTGTATCGGGATAAGCCACCCACTCACCGTCCTGTAACTCGCTCCAGACAGCTTTGCCAAGATATTCAAGGTTAACCTGGTGGCAAATCCCCGTACCCGGTGGTACAACGCTGAAGCGACTAAATGCCTGCTGTCCCCATTTCAGGAACACATAACGTTCATGGTTACGTTCCATTTCCAGGCGCACGTTTTCTTCGAAAGCATCATCATCACCGAAACGATCCACCGTTACCGAGTGGTCAATGACAAGATCCACTGGCGAAAGCGGATTCACTTTTGCCGTATCCCCACCCAGACGTTTTACCGCTTCGCGCATGGCGGCGAGATCGACCACCGCCGGCACGCCGGTAAAATCCTGCATCAGAACACGAGCAGGTCGATAGGCAATTTCTCGATCGGCATGGGCGGTCTTCAGCCAATGCGCAAGCGCATGAATATCATCTTCGGTAACGGAATTACCGTCCTGCCAGCGAAGCAGGTTTTCCAGCAAAACTTTTAGCGATTTCGGTAAACGGGTGATATCACCCAGTGATTTAGCGGCCAGCGGCAGACTGTAGTAACGGTAGGTTTTATCTTTAACCTGCAATGTGTCCTTACTGGCTTCTCGTAGGGTCGACGACATAGCTCCTCCTTAATGACAGGGTTGGATCCCCTGGTTTTCCTCAGGGTTAGTATTAAAGATAACACAAACAAAATGTAACGCTTTGATAACAACTCAAATTGATAAAAGTGGAGGGCTACAAAAGGGGCAACTGAAGTATCTGGCGAGGAGAAAGGTTTAAGCGGTCAAGGTTAATACGGTGATAAGCATGGCTCATCACGATTGCCCGGAATAAAATATTTGCAGTACAAGACAACGGACTAATAATAATTATAAAATTCGTATCAATTATTGTTTCTGTTCATCATCATCCGCAAACAGATCGATAAACGTCCGTTGTTCAGGAGAGAGTTTCCAGGTCGCTGGAATATTCGGCTTATTCTCTGCGCTGCGTTGACTCTCTTGTTCAGGGTCATCCGGAGATGGCATCACGGTGGAGCGTTGTTCCAGTGTGGACATGACCTACCCCCACACGTTCCAGGCCACGAGCGCGACAATAATCCAGAACACGGCAGAGCCAAGAAACACAGCGAACCAGGCTTTACGTTTCATCACGGGATCCCGGCGTGCTGGCTGGTTTCCTGAAGGCATCGCTAACCTCATACTATCGAAATCACTTATCATTTAAGCACCAAACAATCGGTACAATTAATCATCAGATAGGAGGAATCCTAATAAAAAAGGTCAAAAAAAGCCAGTTAATTTTCATGCTCGACCTGATAAATAAATTAATTATTTGATCGGTTATAAATATTTGAGAGGGGTTTTTGGCGACCTTACTAATTTGAAACTACTTTAGCAAGTGTTTACCATAAACAATATATGGTTAATATATAGAGGAAAAATATTGAATAGATTCAGACTCTGCCGTCGGTATCGCTTTATGTTTGAGGATACCGACGAGGTAACAGCCGTTATTATTTCTCAGGCAATTTAATATCTTTAAACATGGCTTCAATATCGTCGTTGGAACGTAGCGCCACCGCCGTATCTACCACATCACGCGTCAGATGCGGCGCGAAACGTTGAATAAAATCATACATGTAACTGCGTAAAAAAGTGCTGCGACGAAAACCAATCTTGGTGGTGCTATGGCTGAAGATATCATGGGCATCAACGCGCACCAGGTCAGGGTCGGAGACAGGATCAACCGCCATACTGGCAATTACCCCCACGCCGAGGCCCAGGCGTACATAGGTCTTAATGACATCGGCATCGGTCGCGGTAAAAACTATACGCGGCTCAAGCCCCGCACGGTTGAACGCGGTGTCCAGTTCCGAACGTCCGGTAAATCCAAACGTGTAGGTCACCAGCGGGTACTGCGCCAGTTCTTCAATGGATACGGCGGATTTGCCCGCCAACGGATGGTCCGGCGTAACGACAATCGAACGGTTCCAGTGGTAGCAAGGCAGCATCACCAGATCGTCATACAGGTGCAGGGCTTCCGTCGCGATAGCAAAATCTGCATTCCCTTTCGAGACGGCTTCGGCGATTTGCGTCGGCGACCCCTGGTGCATATGCAATGAGACGCGTGGATAACGCTCAATAAAGCCTTTAATAACGTTCGGCAAAGCGTAACGCGCCTGAGTGTGCGTGGTGGCGATATACAGTGAGCCTTTGTCCGGCCGGGTATGTTCGCCAGCAACGGACTTAATGGCATCCACCTTCGACAAAACTTCTCGCGCGATTCGAATGACTTCCTGCCCCGCTGGCGTAACCTGGGTCAGGTGCTTACCGCTACGGGCAAAAATCTGGATGCCAAGTTCATCTTCCAGCATACGAACTTGCTTACTGATACCTGGCTGAGAGGTATAAAGCCCTTCCGCCGTTGAGGAGACATTAAGGTTGTGGTTCACCACCTCAACAATGTAGCGAAGCTGCTGTAATTTCATGTTAAGCCATCCCGATTTGCGCCATCAAATCATCGTTTCAGAGCAGGCTCGTTGGCGCTGCTAATACGATTTAATAATAAAAAGTGTGTTAACTATAACCACTATATCATTTCTATGTGAGCTGTATAGGGATGACAAAAAATAATACGCCAGAAACAAAAAGGGCCGCTTACGCGACCCTTTGAGGAGAAATTCAGCCGGAATGCTGTTATTTCTTCCCTTCTACCCATTTACCGTCAACGAAGAACGCGGACCAGCCGGTCGCCTTACCGTCTTTCTCCGCAGCAACGTATTGCTGCTTGGTTTTACGGCTGAAACGAACCATCGACTTGTTGCCGTCCGGGTCAGTCTGCGGCGCATCTGCCAAATAGCGCAGTTTTTCCGGCAGACGATCGCGGAAGCGGTACAACTCTTCAACCAGCGGCGCACGTGTCTCACGTGATTTCGGGAACGTATTTGCCGCCAGGAAGATACCTGCAGCACCATCACGTAACACGAAATACGCATCAGATTTTTCACACGGCAGTTCTGGCAACGGAACCGGATCCTCTTTCGGTGGAGCAACTTCACCGTTACGCAGGATCTTACGGGTATTTTTGCACTCGTCGTTGGTACACGCCATGTACTTGCCGAAACGTCCCATTTTCAGGTGCATTTCAGAGCCACATTTCTCGCACTCAACGATAGGACCGTCATAACCCTTGATGCGGAATTCGCCTTCCTCGATCTCATAGCCATCACAGGTAGGGTTATTACCGCATACATGCAGCTTGCGCTTAGGATCGATAAGGTAGCTGTCCATCGCCGTGCCGCACTTCTGGCAGCGACGTTTGGCGCGCAAAGCGTTGGTTTCCGCATCGTCGCCTTCCAGCACGTTCAGCACTTCATTTTCCGGCACCAGGTTAATGGTGGTTTTGCAACGCTCTTTCGGGGAAAGCGCATAGCCAGAACAACCCAGGAAAACGCCGGTGCTGGCGGTACGAATACCCATCTTGCGTCCGCAGGTTGGGCAATCAATGCTGGTCAGCACCATCTGGTTCGGACGCATACCGCCCTCTTCAGGATCTTTCTCGGCTTTATCCAGTTGCTGAGTAAAATCAGTGAAGAAGTTGTCGAGTACGCCCTTCCATTCGGCTTCGTGATTTGCCACCTGGTCGAGACTGTCTTCCATCTGCGCGGTAAAGTCGTAGTTCATCAGTTCGCGGAAGTTTTCTTCCAGACGATCGGTGACGATTTCACCCATTTTTTCAGCGTAGAAGCGACGGTTCTCAACGCGAACATAACCGCGATCCTGAATCGTAGAAATGATCGACGCATACGTGGATGGACGACCAATACCACGTTTTTCAAGCTCTTTAACCAGCGAAGCTTCACTGAAGCGCGCAGGCGGTTTGGTAAAGTGTTGCGCAGGTGTCAGTTCGATGAGCGTCAACGTATCGCCTTTATCCACCGCTGGTAAAATGCGGTCTTCATCGCCCTTACGCAGCGCAGGCATCACTTTCGTCCAGCCATCGAAGCGCAGAATACGACCACGCGCCTTCAGACGGAAATCACCCGCACCCACCGTCAGCGTGGTGGAATCATATTTAGCAGGCGTCATCTGACAGGCAACAAACTGACGCCAGATCAGCTGATACAGTTTTTGCGCATCGGCTTCCATATCTTTCAGCGATTCCGCCTGAACGGCGACATCGGAAGGACGGATAGCTTCGTGCGCTTCCTGCGAGTTCTCTTTGCTGGCGTACTGGTTCGCGCTCTCCGGCAGATACTTTTTGCCGAAATTATCGCTGATGTAATCGCGAACCATGTTCACCGCATCCTGGCTCAGGTTGGTTGAGTCAGTACGCATATAAGTGATGTAGCCCGCTTCATACAAGCGCTGCGCCATCATCATGGTTTTCTTCACGCCGAAGCCCAGACGCGTGCTGGCGGCCTGCTGTAGCGTGGAGGTGATGAACGGCGCACCCGGCTTGCTGCTGGTCGGCTTATCTTCACGTTCCAGAACGCTGTAGCGCGCTTTTTCCAACAGGCTAACAGCGGCAAGCGTTTGTTCCCGGTTGACCGGACGGAACGGTTTATCATTCTGATGCGTCACCTCAAGCGGTAACGCGTCGCCGCCTGGCGTGGTCGTGTTAGCATCAATTTCCCAGAACTCTTCTGGAACGAATGCTTTGATTTCGCGTTCACGCTCAACCACCAGACGCACGGCAACCGACTGTACGCGGCCTGCTGACAGGCCTCGCGCAATTTTTTTCCACAGCAGCGGCGACACCATATAGCCCACAACACGGTCCATAAAGCGGCGCGCCTGTTGCGCATTGACGCGGTCGATGTTCAGCTCGCCCGGTTTTTCAAACGCCTGACGAATAGCGTTTTTGGTAATTTCGTTAAACACCACGCGACTGTAGCGGGTGTCGTCGCCACCGATCACTTCCCGCAGGTGCCACGCAATGGCTTCCCCTTCGCGGTCAAGGTCGGTTGCGAGATAGATGTGGTCGGCTTTTTCAGCCAGTTGCTTCAGTTCAGAAACAACTTTTTCTTTACCAGGCAGCACTTCATAGCGCGCATCCCAGTTGTGCCACGGGTCAACACCCATACGATTGACGAGAGCGCCACGTTCATCCTTTTTGGGCTTTTTAGCCGTTTTGGTGGAGGTTGAGTCGGCGCTCTTTTTAGTTGCTGAGCCACTGGTCGGCAAATCACGGATATGACCGACGCTGGATTTCACCACGTAGTCATTACCCAGATACTTGTTGATCGTTTTGGCTTTTGCCGGGGACTCAACGATGACAAGAGCTTTACCCATATTCACCTTTACCTAATTTGATTCTTCCAGAATGCGTCGCACGTTGATTCACCTTCCACTGGCGACGAGACATCGATATGGTCTCTGCGTCGGCGGATATCAACCCTTAAACTAATTCGCGCTTGTAATGTAACTCTCATGTAACTGAGTTAACAGGCTTTTTCGCTCACAAACGCTATAGCACGACGGAGTATTGGTCGAATGTCAAGCAAATCTGTTGCCAGATTGACGAAAGCGTCACACTGTACCTGATAAAATGCGTTACGCAACTTTATTAGCATGCAAAAACAAATCTCGCCACTTGCAACACTGTCGTAAGACCTTCATTTAAGTCAGGGAATATTTGCCCATAAGCCGGGCTCGGCGTAGACTAATGTCCTTGTTTAAGGAGTAAATAATGCATAAAGACACTCAACCCATCGATCGCGAAACACTGCTGATTGAAGCCAACAAAATCATTCGTGAGCATGAGGACACGCTGGCGGGGATTGTCGCCACCGGCGTAACGCAGCGAAATGGCGTGCTGGTTTTCAGCGGAGATTACTTTTTAGACGAGCAAGGGCTACCGACGCCCAAAAGTACGGCGGTGTTTAATATGTTTAAACATCTGGCGCACGTACTTTCTGAAAAGTATCACTTGATCGATTAACACGAGAAATGATTTGCCGGATGACGGCTGCGCCTCATCCGGCAATAACAATTTTACATCAGCGGTTTTTGTCCTCGCTGCCACCAACGCATCAGTAAACGATCGGCGCTCTCGGCGGCACTGCCGGTAAAACGGTCCATCAGTTTTTTACGCTGCAGATAACGTACGTTCAATACGTCACGACCGTCCATCAGTCCGAGGATCACCTCATCACTGGTATTGATCTCATCCACCAGCCCGTTGGCCAGCGCCTGTTGACCAAACCAGTGTTCACCCGTGGCAACCTGCTCAATGTCCAGAGCCGGACGCATGCGCTGTACAAAATCTTTAAACAGATGATGGGTTTCGTTCAGGTCTTCGCGGAATTTCTGCCGCCCTTCTTCCGTGTTTTCACCAAGTAAGGTCAGCGTACGCTTGTACTGTCCGGCGGTGTGCAGTTCGATATCAATATCTTTCCCTTTCAGGAAGCGGTGAAAGTTCGGGATCTGTGCCACAACGCCAATAGAGCCGACAATAGCAAATGGTGCCGAGACAATTTTATCCGCCACGCAAGCCATCATATATCCGCCGCTCGCAGCGACTTTATCTACCGTAACGGTCAGCGGGATCTGCTTATCGCGCAGACGTTGTAACTGGGACGCGGCCAGGCCATAGCCGTGTACTACGCCGCCCGGACTTTCCAGACGAACCACGACCTGATCCTGGGGTTTAACGACCGCCAGCACTGCCGTCACCTCTTCGCGTAATGCGCTGACCTCATGGGCATCCATACTGCCTTTAAAATCAAGTACCCAAACCCGTGGTTTATCAGATGACGTACTGTCTCCCAGTTTCGCTTTTGCCTTAGCGGCCTTCGCCTCAAGTTTGTGTTTCTTTTTCTGCGCCTTATGCCAGAATTTTTGCTGATGCCCATCCAATAAGGCCAGCGACAGGTCTTCTTTCATCTCTTTATATTGATCGCTGAGATTAATGACCCGCAATTCCCCACGCTGACGTTTGCGTTGTGTCGCGTTTACGATCAGCATAACTACCACCGCAATAGCCACCACGACAGTGACAATTTTTGCCAAAAACAACCCATATTCAGACAACAATTCCACGTGACCCACCTTGGTTAAACAACGCTACTTTCGCTCAGTGTACAACAGCCTTGTTAACCCGTCTTGCTTCATCCATTCAGTAAAAAGCATGACAACGCGTTCATTTTGCGGTGTTATTGCCTTTGGCTGATTGAAAAAGAACAGGGTTTAAGGCATAAAGCCCAAAAGTTATCGCGAACGAGATGGCCAGGACGTCGCCGAGGAGTAGCCGTGCATTATCAACCGAAACAAGATCTTCTACAGGACCGCATTATTCTGGTCACCGGTGCCAGCGATGGTATCGGACGTGAAGCCGCACAGACCTACGCGCGTTATGGCGCGACCGTGATTCTGTTAGGGCGTAACGAAGAAAAACTGCGTCAGGTTGCCCGCTCCATCGCCGAAGAAAAAGGTACGCAACCACACTGGTTCACGCTGGATCTGCTCACCTGTACGTCTGACGAATGCCACCAGCTCGCACAGCGCATTGCCGCGCATTTCCCGCGTCTGGATGGCGTATTGCATAATGCCGGATTGCTCGGTGACATTTGCCCGATGAGCGAGCAAAACCCGCAGGTATGGCAGGACGTGATGCAGGTAAACGTGAACGCCACCTTTATGCTGACTCAGGCATTGCTGCCGTTGTTGCTCAAATCCGATGCCGGATCGCTGGTCTTTACCTCCTCCAGCGTCGGTCGCCAGGGGCGCGCCAACTGGGGGGCATACGCCACCTCCAAATTTGCTACCGAAGGAATGATGCAGGTTCTGGCTGATGAATATCAGAACCGCCACCTGCGCGTAAACTGTATCAATCCTGGTGGAACGCGTACCGGCATGCGAGCCAGCGCGTTCCCGACGGAAGATCCGCAAAAATTGAAAACCCCCGCCGATATTATGCCGCTGTACCTGTGGCTGATGGGCGATGACAGCCGCCGTAAAACCGGTATGACTTTCGATGCCCAGCCGGGCCGTAAACCAGGAATCGCCCAATGAGTGAAGAACGCTATCAGCAGCGCCAGCAGCGCGTAAAAGACCGGGTTGACGCCCGTGTTGCCGCCGCCAGAGACGAGCGCGGGATTATTATTGTGTTCACCGGAAATGGTAAGGGTAAAACCACCGCCGCGTTCGGTACCGCCACGCGCGCAGTAGGCCACGGTAAAAAAGTCGGCGTAGTGCAATTTATTAAGGGGACGTGGCCAAACGGTGAACGTAACTTACTCGAACCCCACGGCGTTGAGTTTCAGGTCATGGCGACAGGATTTACCTGGGAAACGCAGAACCGCGAGTCCGACACCGCAGCCTGCATGGCCGTATGGGAACACGGCAAGCGGATGCTGGCCGACGCAGAGCTGGATATGGTGATACTGGACGAGCTGACCTACATGGTTGCATACGACTATCTGCCGCTCGACGAGGTCATCAATGCCCTAAACGCGCGCCCTGCCCATCAAACGGTTATTATCACCGGTCGTGGATGTCATCGCGATATTCTGGAGTTAGCGGATACGGTCAGCGAACTGCGGCCGGTTAAGCACGCCTTTGAAGCGGGTGTGAAAGCCCAGATGGGGATCGATTACTGATAGTAGGCCGGATAAGGCGCTTACGCCGCATCCGGCTCCACGCTAACGCCTGATGGCGCGTTGCTTATCAGGCCTACTCATGATTAACCGTTGTTGCTGCGACCGCCCGGACGACGGCTGCTGCCAACCTGAGAGTGGCGCTTCACCGCACGGCGGATCTGGTTTGCCTTCATACGGCGACGATCTTTCTCGACGGCAACTTTAGAGGTGGTTTCCGGCTTCAGTTCCACCAGTTCACGCAAATAGTTGGTCTGCGCGAGGTCAAGTTCCGTCCAGCCGCCACGCGGCAGGCCTTTCGGCAGCGGAATATCACCGTAACGTACACGGATAAGACGACTTACCTGCACGCCCACGGCTTCCCACAGGCGACGGACTTCACGGTTACGCCCTTCGGTCAACGTGACGTTATACCACTGGTTGATCCCTTCACCGCCGCTGAACTTGATCGTTTTAAATGCGGCCGGACCATCTTCCAGTTGCACGCCACGACTCAGATCGCGCAGTTTTGCGTCATCAACCTGACCAAACACACGCACCGCATATTCACGTTCAACTTCGCGGCTTGGGTGCATCAGACGGTTCGCCAGTTCGCCATCGGTGGTAAACAGCAGTAAACCACAGGTATTCACGTCCAGACGTCCCACGGCAATCCAGCGCGCATCGCGCAGTTTTGGCAGACGATCAAACACGGTCGGACGACCTTCCGGGTCGTTACGGGTACACAGTTCACCTTCTGGCTTGTAATAAGCCAGAACACGGCAGATTTGCTCCGCAGATTCTTTCACCGAAATCAGATGACCGTCGATACGGATTTTCAGACCCGGCGTAACTTCAACGCGATCGCCGAGCGTGGCAATTTTGCCATCAACGCTCACGCGACCCGCGGCAATTATGGATTCAATTTCACGGCGAGAACCGTGGCCAGCGCGCGCCAGCACTTTTTGTAACTTTTCGCTCATAGAGCTTCCTTTAGATGTCGCCTTCACAGGCGTCGAACAGGAGAATCAACGGCGCCAGTCAGCGCCATTTTAAGGCCGCGTAGTATAGCGGTTCGCGCCCTTATAAGAAAGGTTTAACGTCGCCGACGCCTTCGCGCAATACCACCGGGGAATCATCGGTTAAATCAATGACCGTGGTTGGCTGCTGGCCGAGATATCCACCGTGGATAATCAAATCCACCACTTTCTCCAGACGATCTTTGATTTCTTCCGGATCTGACTCGGTAAATTCGCTGCCCGGCAGCATCAGTGATGTAGAGAGCATGGGCTCGCCCAGCGCTTCCAGCAGCGCCAGCGCAATCGGATTCGAGGGTACACGCAAACCAATGGTCTTACGTTTTTCCTGCAACAGTCGACGTGGTACTTCTTTCGTCCCCTTCAGGATGAACGTGTAGTTGCCCGGCGTGTTGTTTTTAATTAAACGGAAGGCCACGTTGTCGACAAACGAATAGGTCGACAGTTCGGACAGGTCACGACACATCAGCGTAAAGTTGTGCCCGTCCGGCAGGTGACGGATGCGACAAATGCGCTCCATTGCGCCTTTATCTTCAATTTTGCAACCCAACGCATAGCCGGAATCAGTTGGATAGACGATCACCCCTCCTTTACGCACGATTTCAACGGCCTGATTGATCAGGCGCTGCTGTGGGTTTTCGGGATGAATATAAAAAAACTGGCTCATACTTTCCTCTCTGTGGTCTCGGGCTGTTCCCAAAGTTGCCAGACGCCTTCTACGCCTGCGGGCAACCAGAGTTTACGACCCAGCTCAATCCATGGGCAGGGTAGATGAAAATCAGACCCTTGCGATGCCCACAGTTGATGCTGACGCGCAAGCGTCGCCAGATGGGTGCGTTCATTGGGAGACTGCTGGCACTGTGCCACTTCCATCGCGTCGCCGTGATGTTCAGCAAAATGCGCAACCAGTCTTTTCAGCCACTTAGCGCTAAGATCGTACCGCCCAGGATGAGCCAGAACTGCCTTACCGCCAGAATGATGAATGACATCAATAGCTTGTTCTATTGTACACCACTGTGGCGGAACGTAACCGGTTTTCCCACGAGCAAGATATTTTTTAAAGACATCCGCCATGGTTGTGGCTTTTCCGCATTCCACCAGAAAACGCGCAAAATGCCCCCGAGTGATCGCCCCGCCATCAGCCAGGCGTAATGCCCCTTCCCACGCGCCGGGAATATGCGCTTTGTCGAGTCGTTCAGCAATCAGGCGCGCGCGCTGCTGACGACGTTCCGTTTGCTGCGCCAGAAATTCGCACATCATTGGATGGGCGATATCAATGTTCAGACCCACGATATGGATCTCATGGTTTTCCCAGACTGTTGATATCTCGACGCCAGGGATCAAATTTAACGCTAAACCCGCACGTGAAATTTCTTCTCTTGCCGCCGCAATACCCGCCGTGGTGTCATGATCGGTGATCGCCAGTGTACCGACTCGCATCTCTACCGCACGGTGTACTAAGGCTTCTGGCGTTAATCGCCCATCGGAGGCTGTAGTATGACTGTGCAGGTCATAAATCACTGCGTAATTCGTGTCGCTCAATGCGGCTCCCGTTTCACTAAATGTCTTAACCCGCCCATCATAGCGGTTTAGACAAATATACTGAAATCAGGTGTTGACTTTATTCCATTGAACTAGTTAACTAGTACGCAAGTTCACATGAAGAAGGTATCTGAGATGAAAGCAACATTTGTTCTGCACGGTTGGTGGCGCACTTCCTGATTTCGGGCAGTGTCTTACGTCTGCAATATGCAACCAGATACCCGGCCCGCCAAATGAGCGGGCTTTTTTTTGAACAAAATTAATGAGAATAACGATGCAAACACAAAAACCGACACTCGAACTGCTTGCCTGCGATGCCGCCTACCGTGAAAATCCGACGGCGCTGTTTCATCAGGTGTGTGGCGCACGTCCGGCAACGCTGCTGCTGGAATCTGCCGATATCGACAGCAAAGACGATCTGAAGAGCCTGCTGCTGGTCGACAGCGCATTACGTATTACCGCCATCGGTGACACTGTCACCATTCAGGCATTATCCGCTAACGGCGCATCGCTGCTGCCGCTGCTGGATGCTGCCCTGCCAGCGGGTGTTGAGAACAAACAACAGCCGAATGGTCGCCATCTGCGATTCCCTGCCGTTAGCCCGCTGCTGGATGAAGACGCCCGCTTATGTTCCCTGTCCGTATTTGATGCCTTCCGTTTATTGCAGGAGCTGGTTAATGTTCCTGCGCAAGAACGTGAAGCGATGTTCTTTGGCGGTCTGTTTTCCTACGACCTGGTTGCCGGTTTTGAAGATTTACCTCAGCTTGAAGCGGGCAACCGTTGCCCTGACTACTGCTTCTATCTGGCAGAAACGCTCATGGTCATCGACCATCAGAAGAAAAGCACCCGCATTCAGGCCAGCATATTTACCCCCAGCGATGCAGAAAAACAGCGTCTTAATGCCCGTCTGGCGCAACTGAGCCAGCAGCTTACCGAACCTGCGCCGCCGCTGCCCGTCACTGAAGTTCCGCACATGCGCTGCGAATGCAATCAGAGCGATGAAGAGTTTGCCGCCGTGGTTCGTGGTATGCAAAAAGCCATTCGCGCTGGCGAAATTTTCCAGGTGGTTCCATCCCGTCGTTTCTCGCTGCCCTGCCCGTCACCGCTGGCGGCCTACTATGTGCTGAAGAAAAGTAACCCCAGCCCGTACATGTTTTTTATGCAGGACAACGATTTCACTCTGTTCGGCGCCTCTCCGGAAAGCTCGCTGAAATACGATGCCACCAGCCGGCAGATTGAAATCTATCCGATTGCCGGGACCCGCCCACGCGGTCGTCGTGCGGACGGTTCGCTGGACCGCGATCTCGACAGCCGTATTGAGCTGGAGATGCGTACCGATCATAAAGAGCTTTCCGAGCACCTGATGCTGGTAGACCTGGCGCGTAACGACCTGGCGCGCATCTGTACGCCCGGCAGCCGCTACGTTGCTGACCTCACCAAAGTGGATCGTTATTCCTTCGTTATGCACCTGGTTTCCCGCGTAGTCGGCGAGCTGCGTAGCGATCTGGATGTGCTGCATGCTTACCGCGCCTGTATGAACATGGGTACGCTAAGCGGAGCGCCGAAAGTTCGCGCCATGCAGCTTATCGCCGAGGCCGAAGGCCGTCGTCGCGGCAGCTATGGCGGTGCAGTAGGTTACTTCACGGCCCATGGCGATCTGGATACCTGTATTGTGATTCGTTCCGCCCTCGTGGAAGACGGTATTGCCACCGTTCAGGCTGGCGCCGGAATTGTTCTGGATTCCGTTGGGCAGTCAGAAGCCGATGAAACCCGTAATAAAGCGCGTGCGGTTCTGCGTGCTATCGCCACCGCACACCACGCACAGGAGACCTTCTAATGGCTGACATTCTGCTGCTCGATAATATCGACTCTTTTACCTATAACCTGGCAGATCAGCTGCGTACTAACGGTCATAACGTGGTGATTTACCGCAACCATATTCCGGCCCAGACATTAATAGACCGCTTAGCGACCATGAAAAATCCGGTGCTGATGCTCTCTCCAGGTCCAGGTGCGCCAAGCGAAGCGGGCTGCATGCCGGAGCTGTTAACCCGCCTGCGCGGCAAGCTGCCAATCATCGGCATTTGTCTGGGGCATCAGGCCATTGTCGAGGCCTATGGTGGATACGTGGGACAGGCTGGGGAAATCCTGCACGGCAAAGCGTCCAGCATTGAACACGACGGTCAGGCAATGTTCGCCGGTCTGGCAAATCCGCTGCCGGTGGCGCGCTATCACTCGCTGGTTGGCAGCAACGTTCCGGCCGGATTGACCATCAACGCCCACTTTAACGGCATGGTGATGGCGGTACGTCACGATACCGATCGCGTATGTGGCTTCCAGTTCCATCCAGAATCTATTCTGACCACCCAGGGCGCACGTCTGCTGGAGCAAACGCTGGCCTGGGCGCAACAGAAACTCGAACAGACCAATACCCTGCAACCTATTCTGGAGAAACTGTATCAGGCCCAGACGCTGTCTCAGCAGGAAAGCCACCAGCTGTTCTCCGCCGTGGTACGCGGTGAACTGAAGCCGGAACAACTGGCTGCGGCGCTGGTGAGCATGAAAATTCGCGGCGAGCACCCGAATGAAATTGCCGGTGCGGCAACCGCGTTGCTGGAAAACGCCGCCCCGTTCCCGCGACCTGATTATCTGTTTGCCGATATTGTCGGTACCGGTGGTGACGGCAGCAACAGTATCAATATTTCCACCGCCAGCGCCTTTGTGGCGGCCGCTTGCGGACTGAAAGTCGCCAAACACGGCAACCGCAGCGTCTCCAGCAAGTCGGGCTCTTCGGATCTGTTAGCGGCTTTTGGCATCAATCTGGATATGAACGCCGATAAATCCCGTCAGGCACTTGACGACCTCGGTGTGTGTTTCTTGTTTGCGCCGAAATACCACACCGGTTTTCGCCATGCCATGCCAGTACGCCAACAGTTGAAAACCCGTACGCTGTTTAACGTCCTCGGCCCGTTGATTAACCCGGCACATCCGCCGCTGGCGCTGATCGGCGTTTACAGTCCGGAACTGGTGCTGCCAATTGCCGAAACGCTGCGCGTGTTGGGGTATCAGCGGGCAGCCGTGGTGCACAGCGGCGGCATGGATGAAGTTTCGCTGCATGCGCCGACCATTGTGGCAGAGCTGCATGATGGCGAAATCAAGAGCTATCAACTGACGACGGAAGACTTTGGCCTGACGCCTTACCACCAGGAACAGCTGGCTGGCGGCACGCCGGAAGAAAACCGTGACATTCTTAGTCGCTTGTTACAAGGTAAAGGTGAAGCCGCTCATGAAGCTGCTGTTGCCGCGAATGTCGCCATGTTAATGCGCCTGCACGGTGAAGAAGATTTAAAAGCCAATGCGCAAACCGTGATTAATGTACTGCGCAGCGGTGCGGCCTATGACCGTGTCACTGCACTGGCAGCAAGAGGGTAAATGATGCAAACCGTTTTAGCGAAAATTGTCGCAGACAAGGCGATTTGGGTAGAAGCCCGCAAACAGCAACAACCGCTGGCCAGCTTTCAGAATGATGTTCAACCCAGCGCTCGTGATTTCTACGATGCGCTGCAAGGTGCACGCACCGCCTTTATTCTGGAGTGCAAAAAAGCGTCTCCGTCAAAAGGCGTGATCCGTGATGACTTCGACCCGGCACAGATTGCGGGCGTATATAAACAATATGCTTCCGCGATTTCCGTACTGACCGATGAGAAATATTTTCAGGGGAGCTTTGATTTCCTGCCCATCGTCAGCCGCATCGCACCGCAGCCGATTCTGTGTAAGGACTTTATTATCGATCCTTACCAGATTTACCTGGCGCGCTTCTATCAGGCGGACGCCTGTCTGCTGATGCTGTCGGTGCTTGATGATGAGCAATATCGTCAACTCGCCGCCGTCGCCCACAGTTTGAAAATGGGCGTACTGACCGAAGTCAGTAACGATGAAGAGCTGGAGCGTGCTATCGCACTGGGTGCCAAAGTCGTCGGTATCAACAACCGTGATTTACGCGACCTGTCGATTGATCTGAATCGCACCCGCCAACTGGCGCCGCGACTGGGTCATGGCGTAACCGTCATCAGCGAGTCCGGTATCAATACCTATGGTCAAGTGCGAGAACTCAGCCACTTCGCCAACGGTTTTCTGATTGGCTCCGCGTTGATGTCGCATGATGATCTGCATGGTGCCGTGCGTCGCGTTCTGCTCGGCGAAAATAAAGTCTGCGGTTTAACCCGAGCTCAGGATGCAAACGCGGCATACGAAGCGGGTGCCATATACGGCGGGTTGATTTTTGTGTCCACATCGCCACGCACGGTCAGCGTTGAACGCGCGCGCGAGGTCATGACCGGCGCACCGCTGCAATATGTCGGGGTGTTCCGCAACGCAGAGATCACCGACGTGCGCGAAACAGCGGCGGCTCTGGGGTTAACAGCCGTGCAATTGCATGGTAGCGAAGACCAGACCTATGTTGACGCCCTGCGCGACGCGCTCCCCGAACAGGTGCAAATCTGGAAGGCGTTAAGCGTCAGTGAAACGTTGCCAGCTCGTGATTATCAGCACGTCGATAAATACGTATTCGACAATGGTCAGGGCGGCAGCGGTCAACGCTTCGACTGGTCACTTTTAGGCGGACAATCTCTGGATAACGTTTTACTGGCTGGCGGACTCGGCGCTGATAACTGCGTTGACGCGGCAAAAACCGGCTGTGCCGGTCTCGATTTCAATTCTGGCGTAGAGTCACAGCCGGGCATCAAGGATGCACGTCTTTTGGCTTCGGTCTTTCAGACGCTGCGCGCATATTAAGGAAAAGGACATGACAACATTACTCAATCCGTATTTTGGTGAATTTGGCGGTATGTATGTGCCACAGATTCTGATGCCTGCCCTGCGCCAGCTGGAAGAAGCTTTTGTCAGCGCGCAAAAGGATCCTGAATTTCAGGCGCAGTTTACAGACCTGCTGAAAAACTATGCTGGTCGTCCAACTGCACTGACCAAATGCCAGAACATTACTCAAGGCACCCACACTACGCTGTATCTCAAACGTGAAGATTTGCTGCACGGCGGCGCGCACAAAACCAACCAGGTGCTGGGCCAGGCATTGCTGGCGAAACGTATGGGGAAAACGGAGATCATCGCCGAAACCGGCGCGGGCCAGCACGGTGTTGCATCAGCTCTCGCCAGCGCACTGCTGGGGCTGAAATGCCGTATTTATATGGGTGCAAAAGACGTTGAACGCCAGTCGCCAAACGTTTTCCGTATGCGTCTGATGGGGGCTGAAGTTATCCCGGTTCACAGCGGTTCTGCAACGCTGAAAGATGCCTGTAACGAAGCGCTGCGCGACTGGTCTGGCAGCTACGATACCGCGCACTATATGCTCGGTACGGCGGCAGGTCCACATCCCTTCCCGACCATTGTTCGTGAATTTCAGCGCATGATCGGCGAGGAAACTAAAGCGCAGATCCTTGAAAAAGAAGGTCGCCTGCCGGACGCGGTTATCGCCTGCGTGGGCGGCGGTTCTAACGCCATCGGTATGTTCGCGGACTTTATTAATGAAACCAGCGTCGGTCTGATTGGCGTCGAGCCTGGCGGCCATGGGATTGAATCAGGGGAACATGGCGCACCGTTGAAGCATGGTCGTGTCGGGATTTACTTCGGCATGAAGTCCCCGATGATGCAGACCGAAGAAGGACAGATTGAAGAGTCTTACTCTATTTCCGCGGGGCTGGATTTCCCGTCTGTCGGGCCGCAGCATGCGTATCTGAACAGCATTGGTCGCGCCGATTATGTTTCGATCACCGACGACGAAGCGCTTGAGGCCTTCAAAACGCTGTGTCTGCACGAGGGGATTATTCCGGCGCTGGAGTCCTCCCATGCCCTGGCACACGCATTGAAAATGATGCGTGAAAACCCGGAAAAAGAGCAGTTACTGGTGGTTAATCTCTCCGGTCGCGGCGACAAAGACATTTTCACCGTACACGATATTCTGAAAGCGCGAGGGGAAATCTGATGGAACGTTACGAAAACCTGTTTGCACAGCTGAAGGACCGCAAAGAAGGCGCTTTTGTCCCCTTCGTAACCCTGGGCGATCCGTCTGTTGAGCAGTCACTGAAAATCATTGATACGCTGATTGAAGCCGGTGCCGATGCCCTTGAGCTCGGTATTCCGTTCTCCGATCCGCTGGCTGACGGTCCAACCATTCAGGAAGCCACCTTGCGTGCGTTTGCCGCCGGCGTCACGCCGTCGCAATGCTTTGAAATGCTGGCGCTGATTCGCCAGAAGCACCCTACGATTCCCATTGGCTTGCTGATGTATGCCAACCTGGTGTTTAGCAAGGGCATTGACGAGTTTTACGCCCAGTGTGAAAAAGTGGGCGTGGATTCCGTGTTAGTGGCCGATGTTCCCGTTGAGGAGTCCGCGCCATTCAGAGCTGCGGCGCTCCGCCACAACATTGCGCCAATTTTTATCTGCCCACCGAACGCTGATGAAGAACTGCTGCGCCAGATAGCCTCTCATGGCCGCGGCTATACCTATTTGCTTTCGCGTGCGGGCGTGACCGGTGCAGAAAATCGAGCGGCGTTACCGCTGCATCACCTGGTCGAAAAGTTGAAAGCATATGATGCTCCACCTTCTTTGCAGGGGTTTGGTATCTCTGCGCCTGAACAGGTAACCGGCGCGATTGACGCTGGCGCTGCTGGCGCTATTTCCGGCTCGGCAATTGTGAAAATCATTGAGAAAAATGTTGCGGCACCGGAACAGATGCTGGCTGAGCTGAAAGCTTTTGTCAGCGCGATGAAAGCCGCCACCCGGCAGTAAGCTAAATCAACCGCCAGAGACTTCTGGCGGTTTTACGCTTCTTTCGTGTGCTTCATTTTATACATGGCGCTATCTGCATTCTGAATAGCCACATCCAGTTCGCCGTTCACCTCTGCAATCCCCCACGATACTGACAATGGCACGGTATGACCGTCCACTACAAACACATGGCTGGTCACCTGCCCGCTGATACGTTGAGCGATTGCGATGGCATCAGTTGCCTGCGAGCGAAACAGCAGGATCATAAATTCATCCCCGCCGGTACGAATCACAATATCGTGACTGGTGCGGGTGTTTGATAACATCCTGTTGGCGATAATTTGCAGCGCACGATCGCCTGCCGCGTGACCCCAGGTATCATTGACGGCCTTGAACTTATTGCAGTCCAGTAGCACCACCGAACAGTGGGATAAATCACGGCGCTTGATGATGTCGAGTATTCGGCGATTAAAGCAACCGGTCAGGGTGTCTATATAAACCTTCAGGTCGCTTTCGTTTAGCCATGATTTTAGCGAGAAACTAATCATGATGAAAAAGAACGGCGCCAGCAGGATCACGATCCCGGCATGGGTATCGCGCGTCATAAAACGGCCTAATGAAAGCGAATAGTGCAGCGCATATTTCTCCGAAAAATTGCGCACTAAAAAACGGGATTGACCTGTACATTTACCGGATAAACAGAGACTTTCATTGTTGGTCAAATTTACCAATTCCACATTCAGCTCTGGTGGGAGCTGGTAGTCAAATGCTTGAGCCAACGCTTCCTGCAATTCGGGCTTTGAATGGTCATAAACCAGATAGGCCACGATTTGGTCTGATATCTCTTTGCCAGACAGATCGTAGATATAGCTCACCACGCTGTAAGCTTTTTCACCGGTAATTTTATCGGTATAGAAGTTCGTTGAACTAAGGGCTTTGTTTTTGACGTTTTTTTGCAACAGTCGGGTATAGAAATCGACCGGCGGATAGAAAAAGTTGGTGAGATCCCGCGCCATTTCAGAATTTGAGAAACTGAAGTTGCGCGAATCGGAAGCCATAAACCAGTAAAAATAATCTGAATTTTTGGCGATAATATAACGATGTGCATCGAAGCTGCCCGGATTTAGCTCGTTAACCATACCGCGAATAAACTCCGCCGCCGTATACATACACAGCGCGTTGTGGCTGGCTTGCTGGGCAATAATTGTCCCTGTTACCGAATGCAGACGCTTTGGGTCGGCGTTAATTCCCCATTCAATCTCATTGCGGGGAACAAATTGTGAAATATCGCCACATTGCTCACCCGATTTAATATGGTGATAGCGCTCACCAATCGCATCGGCGATCAGCTCATTATCGTTAAAAATGTCCATCATGCGCGCTTGCATGCGGTTAACACCGTCACTGACTGCAGCCATCCGCTGCTCATAAATTATAAACAGAAACAACGACGTAAATATCAACGTAATGAGCCCTGATACCAGCAGTGCCTGCCTGTTTCTGAGCTTGTCCTGCACAATCTTCACGAGTTCACCCTGATAGTTAACATATTGCCAAACCGGTTACCCGTTTCTGTCGTTGCATAACTGCGCTGTATGTTGATTGAGAATGTTAACCGTCCCTAAGCTGATGCCTTAGAAGCCCGCCGTTGTGTGCGCTAAAGTTACAGACTTATACAATAAAAGCACATTTTTGTTAACATAAATGCAAACTAATCATCACCCTCAATCGGATACCCCGCCCGACGAATGGCCTCACGACAATCGCTCACGCCTGCAGCGTAGCCCGCTTCGATCTCACAAACAGGACTGGCGCTGCAATAAGGTAGTTTAACCGGAGTCGCAATGCGTTTCTCCAGTACTTCAATTTTATCCATAAAATTCAATAAGTCACGCGCGGCACTCACGGCGAACTCTGCCGTTTCATCTCCGGTGAATGGTTCCAAAAGTGTGATTTTTTGTTGTAGCAGGTGGCGAGTCAACATCATCGTCAATACCCTCAAAGCCAGTTTGCTTAAAGAGTAGCATTACATCGACGGGGAGAAAGGCAGGAAGAAATAAACTGGTAATAAAAAAGCTGACCGTGGAACGATCAGCTTTTCAGTATTTTAATCACGGACTTAGAAGCGATAACCCGCGGAGAACATAAACACCCACGGATCGAGGCGGACGCTGTCATGCTGCTGCGCGCCAGCCAGTTTGTAGCTCGCGGTGGTGTCGATATCCATGTACCAGACCGACATGTTAATCAGCCAGTCGCGGTTAATCAGATAGTCCATACCCACTTGCCCTGCTGCGCCCCAGGAGTCTTTCAGGCTCAGGTCAGATAAACCGGTTTCTTTGCCGTTATTGTTAAAGCCTTCGTCAAAGAAGGTGGTGTAGTTCACACCGACACCAACGTACGGACGCAGTTTGCTGCTGGAATCGCCGAAATACCACTGCGCCATTAAGGTCGGCGGTAAATGGTGAACGGTCGCAATATCACCTGTTGTGGCAGTGCCAATTTTATGGCGGAACGGCGTGGCTGCCAGTAATTCAACACCGATATTGTCGGTTGCCATGTAGGTAAATGTCAGACCCAACTGCGTGTTATTGCTGACATCAAAGCCACCCAGGCTTCCCAGCGTACCACCCGCGCCTTCCGTCGGTCTGACGGTGGCAGAACCTGCACGAATAAAGAATTCTCCGGCCTCATGCGCAAATACGTTACCAGAGAGAAGAGTTGTTAAAGCCACTGCTGCAACTGTTAATTTTTTCATGTCCGCTCCATCGTTATGGTTATAAAAGCGGAACGAATATACCCACATTGGAGTAATAAGTGATCTAACCTGGATCACATTGACTTTGATAATTTAACATTTATTGATCCAGATTAAGTTAGAACTTGCATTCAAAATCCTGGTTAACCTAATTCAGATCAATTTCGATATATTTTCGCCACGCAAGTACCTGACCTCCGTTGCAGAATAGCGATGGTTATTTGTTCGTGATGCGCAGAGAACAACCAACGTTCTTGCATGACGCTGAAGTCATAGTCAAAAATTACCGGGGCTTTACAAAGATATGCTTTTCCATACACCGCGCGATGCTGCCACTGTAGAGTTATCCAGGGTACAATTGCCCACAAATGAACACCTGCAAAACTCAAGGAGAGTGCATGTCTATCACGGCGAAATCCGTTTACCGTGACACGGGAAACTTTTTCCGTAATCAATTCATTACCATCTTGCTGGTATCGTTGTTGTGCGCGTTTATCACAGTGGTGTTAGGGCATGCCTTTTCTCCCACCGACGCACAAATTGCGCAACTTAGTGAAGGCGATCAGTTAACCAGCAGCGTGGGATTGTTCGATCTGGTGCAAAACATGACCCCGGAGCAACAGCAAATTTTGCTACGCGCTTCCGCGGCGTCGACGTTTTCCGGTCTGATTGGTAATGCCATCCTCGCCGGAGGCATTATCCTGATGATTCAGCTGATTTCAGCCGGTCATCGGGTCAGCGCGTTACGCGCCATCGGTGCCAGCGCGCCGGTTTTGCCGAAGCTGTTTATTCTGATTTTTCTGACTACTCTGCTGGTGCAAATCGGTATTATGCTGGTGGTGGTACCCGGTATTCTGCTGGCTATCCTGCTGGCACTTGCACCGGTGATGTTAGTACAGGACAAAATGGGTGTCTTTGCCGCGATGCGCAACAGTATGCGTCTGGCGTGGTCGAATATGCGCCTGGTTGCACCAGCAGTGATCGGTTGGCTGTTGGCAAAAACGTTGTTGTTGCTTTTTGCGCCAAGTTTTGCGGTACTTACGCCAAATGTAGGCGCGGTATTGGCGAATACGCTGAGCAATATGATCTCCGCCGTATTGCTGATCTATTTGTTCCGCCTGTACATGCTAATTCGCCAATAAACCCTGAACGCATTCCGGGCTTGTCCCCGGTGCTTTTGATGACGGAATCGAAGAATGAAGCAGTTTCTTGATTTTTTACCGCTGGTTGTCTTTTTTGCTTTTTATAAGCTCTATGACATCTACGCGGCGACCTCGGCGCTGATTGTTGCGACGGCTGTGGTTTTGATTTACAGCTGGGTCCGCTATCGCAAGGTCGAGAAGATGGCATTGATCACTTTTGTTCTGGTAGCCGTGTTCGGTGGCCTGACCATCTTCTTCCACAATGATGAATTCATTAAGTGGAAAGTAACGGTGATTTACGGGCTGTTTGCCGGTGCGCTGCTGGTTAGCCAATGGGTAATGAAAAAGCCGCTGATTCAGCGCATGTTAGGTAAAGAGCTGAGCTTGCCACAGCCGGTTTGGACAAAACTTAACTTCGCCTGGGCCGTCTTCTTTATCCTGTGCGGTCTGGCGAATATCTATATCGCGTTTTGGCTACCGCAGAATATTTGGGTCAACTTTAAAGTGTTCGGCCTGACCGCCCTGACTTTACTATTTACGTTACTGAGCGGAGTCTATATTTACCGCCACCTTCCGCAGGAAGATAAATCGTAATAAATGCTCGCCAGATCTCCGGATCTGGCGAATTTTTATCCCTTCGCGTTCCTTGTTGCCTTCAACCTGGCTTACTTCCGCCCCGCAGGCCGCATCCCCTCTGTTCTCAGCGCGTAAATTCTAGTAGCATCGCGCCTGTAATCTTTCTCTATAGTCGGTTCTACAATGACAACAACGAATAACACTCCCCAGGGCGAACTGGTTTTACGCACTCTGGCTATGCCTGCCGATACCAACGCAAACGGTGATATTTTTGGCGGCTGGCTGATGTCACAAATGGATATAGGTGGCGCTATTCAGGCCAAAGAGATCGCACATGGTCGCGTGGTAACGGTGCGGGTTGAAGGAATGAGCTTTTTGCGCCCGGTTGCCGTGGGCGATGTGGTTTGTTGCTACGCACGCTGCGTGAAACGCGGGACGACCTCGATCAGCATTAATATTGAAGTCTGGGTGAAGAAAGTCGCTTCAGAACCTATCGGCCAGCGCTATAAAGCTACCGAAGCCCTGTTTATCTACGTTGCCGTTGATAAAGACGGTAAACCGCGGCCAATTCCCTCCCTGGCCTGATAGCACGCGCAAGCATCGCCATCCGGCAATCATTCTGCCGGATTTGGCGGCGTAACGCCAAATCCGGCCTGATGCTTACTCGATCTGTGTTGTGCCGTTCAGGCGGAAAACAATATTCACCACCAGCCCGGAACCTGGCTTACCGGCTTCATAACGCCATCTGCGCATCGCATTTTTCACTTCACGCTCAAACATATTCGCAGGCTGTGCGGACAGAACTTCCACATTTTCAACCCGGCCATCCGAGGTCACGTCAAATTTGACCTTCACACGGCCTTCAATGCGCAATGCCTGTGCACGTGCCGGATATTGAGGCTGATTACGACTTAAGGCTCGCGGACCCGATGGTACGCTCACCGCCGGTTTAGTGGTTGCCGGAGCGGTACTGGTTGTTGGACGCGCAGGCGCCGTATTTTCAAACGGGGATGCCGGACGAGGCTCTGCTGGTTTAACATCACGCTTCGGCTGCTTTTCCACCTTTTTCACCGGTTTTGGCTTCGGTTTAGGCTTGGGCTTCGGTTTCTCAATCACTACCGGCGCTTCTTTTGGCGGTTCGGGGATCGGTTCTGGCTCCGGTTCAGGCTCGACGACAGGTTCCGGCGGCGGCTGAACGGCCTGAGGCGGTTCAAGATCGGCAGGCGCAACCATCGTAACGGAGATCGGCTGCGCTGGCGCAGGCAGTTCAATAACCTGATGTACCGAGGTATACAGCAAACCTGCCACTACAGCACCATGAATGCCGACAGAAAGTAACGTAGGCCAGGGAAAGCGACGAGGTAAATCAAGGGTCATTGAAGTCATAATCGTTTCAGTAAAAAAACCAGGCCCTGATTTTAAATGCAAATAGCAATCATATTCAATAAGACCGTGAAGCTAACTGGCATTTAAAACGCGATTTTATGATAAAAAACCATTTTCAAAGTATGGCCTTAACATATTAGTTATCTTTCCGTTGCAGTTACCAGGCCTTTCCAATAACGTAAATATGACCTTTTACCGTTCAAGGAGCTCTACCCGTGCTGTACGTTATTTACGCTCAAGATATCGCAGACTCTCTCGAAAAACGTCTTTCCGTACGCCCTGCTCATCTGGCTCGTCTGCAACTCCTTCATGACGAAGGCCGTTTGCTCACGGCTGGCCCCATGCCAGCGGTTGACAGTAACGATCCGGGCGCCGCAGGCTTTACCGGCTCAACGGTGATTGCAGAATTTGAATCTTTAGAAGCCGCGCAGGCGTGGGCGGAAGCCGATCCCTACGTGGCGGCAGGTGTTTACGCGCAGGTTTCAGTAAAACCGTACAAAAAAGTATTTTAAAAACAAAACGAAAAGCAGACATTGGGCACCGCCAGCGGTGCCCTTTTGAGATCAGATGTTGTGGATCGCAAACAGCAACGAGTTACGTTGATGGTTGAGAATACACTTTCTGATGGTATGGATACGCATATTACGGCGCGATTGTCCTTCAAGCCAACGTGCTTTACGGCGGCTAGCCTGACGCAGCATCCGCCAGCGTCCCACTTCCGTTCTACTACGCTTCATGTTTACTACTCTTTCAGTCACTGAACGGCCATTATAACGCCACACCGAATGCAGACCAGTGGTTTTCCCGTGTTTTTATTTGCCAGATTAATCCTGATGCGTAAACTCTTAACAATACGCTTTCAAAAGGATTTTTAAATTTATGACAACCTTCTACACCGTGGTGAGTTGGCTGGTCATTCTGGGTTACTGGGTACTCATTGCTGGCGTAACATTACGCATACTAATGAAACGACGCGCAGTGCCCTCCGCAATGGCCTGGCTTTTGATCATCTATATTCTGCCATTGGTAGGGATCATTGCTTATCTGTCCTTCGGTGAGCTCCACCTGGGTAAACGTCGCGCCGAACGCGCCCGGGCAATGTGGCCGTCAACGGCCAAGTGGCTGAACGATCTAAAAGCCTGTAAGCATATTTTTGCGCAGGAAAACAGCAGCGTCGCGTCATCCTTATTTAAGCTGTGCGAGCGTCGTCAGGGAATCGCTGGCGTTAAAGGGAATCAACTGCAGTTGCTCACCAGTTCAGAGGACGTGATGCAGGCATTGATCCGTGATATTCAACTGGCGCGTCACAACATCGAGATGGTGTTCTACATCTGGCAACCGGGCGGTATGGCCGATCAGGTCGCCGAGTCATTAATGGCTGCCGCAAGGCGTGGAATTCACTGCCGCCTGATGCTGGACTCCGCGGGTAGCGTGGCGTTCTTTCGCAGCCCATGGGCGGCGATGATGCGTAACGCGGGTATCGAGGTTGTTGAAGCGCTGAAAGTAAACCTGATGCGTGTATTTTTACGCCGTATGGACCTGCGTCAGCACCGCAAAATGATCATGATCGATAACTATATTGCATATACCGGCAGCATGAACATGGTCGATCCCCGTTTCTTCAAACAAGATGCAGGCGTCGGGCAATGGGTGGATTTGATGGCGAGAATGGAAGGCCCGGTAGCCACCGCTATGGGCATCGTCTATTCCTGCGACTGGGAAATTGAGACCGGCAAGCGCATTCTGCCCCCGCCGCCAGACGTCAATATCATGCCGTTTGAGCAGGCCAGCGGCCACACCATTCACACAATCGCTTCGGGACCTGGTTTCCCTGAAGATTTGATTCATCAGGCGCTGTTAACCGCAGCTTATTCGGCGCGTGAATATTTAATTATGACCACGCCCTACTTCGTTCCCAGCGACGATCTGCTGCACGCGATCTGTACAGCGGCGCAGCGCGGGGTCGACGTCAGTATTATTCTTCCACGCAAGAATGATTCCCTGCTGGTTGGCTGGGCAAGCCGGGCCTTTTTCACTGAGTTGCTGGCGGCTGGCGTTAAAATCTATCAGTTCGAAGGTGGCTTACTGCACACCAAGAGCGTACTGGTCGATGGCGAGCTGAGCCTGGTCGGTACCGTTAACCTGGATATGCGCAGTCTGTGGCTCAATTTTGAAATCACGCTGGTCATTGATGATGCCGGATTCGGTGGCGATCTCGCGGCAGTACAGGATGATTATATTTCGCGTTCCCGTCTGCTTGATGCCCGTTTGTGGGTAAAACGACCACTCTGGCAGCGGATCGCTGAGCGACTGTTTTACTTCTTTAGTCCGTTGCTGTAAAACGTGCCCATCAGACAGTAAACAGGTAGTCATTATGGATATGGATTTGAACAATCGCCTGACTGAAGACGAAACGCTTGAGCAGGCTTACGATATTTTTCTCGAACTGGCTGCGGACAACCTGGATCCAGCCGACATCATTCTGTTTAATTTACAGTTTGAAGAGCGCGGTGGTGCCGAGTTATTCGACCCGGCAGAAGACTGGCAGGAGCATGTTGATTTTGACCTGAACCCTGACTTCTTTGCCGAAGTGGTGATTGGTCTGGCAGATACAGAAGACGGCGAGATTAACGATATTTTTGCGCGCGTTTTATTATGTCGCGAAAAAGATCACAAACTCTGCCATATTCTTTGGCGCGAGTAACAAACAAAAAAGCTGCTCTCGCAGCTTTTTTCATTTTTAGCCCGGCAGTTTACTTCCGCAGCGGTTACAAAACTGCGCACTATGTTCATGCTGCGCCTGCTGACACTGTGGACATCTACGCTGATATCCGCGCTGTTGAAACGCACTGCTCATGTGTGTGGTTATCAATCCGGTCGGTATCGCAATCACAGAGTATCCAATCAGGATAAGCACTGACGCCACCATGCGTCCCAACGGCGTGTGCGGTGTAATGTCACCGTAGCCGACGGTGGTGACCGTAACAATAGCCCAATACACAGACGCATTCAGCGTAGTAAAGCCATATTTGGGCCCTTCTATCAGATACATCATCGCGCCGAAAACAACCATCAGAATGGCAATAAAGGAATAGAACAACATCAGTTGATGACGGGCGCTTTTTAACGCATTCCAGAACACTCGCAGAGAAGGCATAAAACGCAGCAGCTTGAGAATACGCAAGACGCGCAGGACACGCATCGCTCGCCAGGCGAAGACATAGCTCAGACTGATTTCAGGCCATAGCCACATCACATACAGCGGTAAAATGGTGGCCAGATCGATAATCCCCCAGAAGCTAAACACATATTTTGCGGGATTGGCCCAACTGCACAAGCGAAGAAAATATTCGAGGGTAAAGACCAGAGTAATAAAGATCTCCAGCCAGACAAAAATGCGCCATTCCTCAAAGGTTAAATGGTATTGCGTCCCGACCCCGGACTCAATGAAGATAACAATAACGCTGAGCAAGGCGAACAGCGCACACATACCTTCAAAGCGACGCCCTGAACGGGTGTTTAAATCGAATAATTTGCGATAGAGCGCGCGGCGGACAGAAGAGACTAAACCTGACACATATACCTCACCAAAAAGAAGGGCTGACCTTTGTCAGCCCTCAGGATTATAGCGGGTCTACTTTCAGGCAGGAAACTGCGTGACGGAAACTTCCTTCGAGAACCGGGCGGGTTTTTGCGCATTCCGGTCCGGCAATCGGGCAGCGCGTACGGAACACGCAGCCGGAAGGAGGGTTAATCGGCGACGGCAATTCGCCTTCCAGCAACTGGATAACCTTGTTCCTTTCCTGATCCGGGTCGGGTATCGGCACTGCAGACATCAACGCTTTGGTATAAGGGTGCAGCGGATTATGGTACACCTCATCATAAGTCCCTAATTCCACCGCGTGTCCGAGATACATGACCAGCACACGATCGGAGATATGTTTCACCACCGCCAGGTCGTGAGCAATGAAGATTAACGATAATCCCATTTCACGCTGGAGCTGTTGTAACAGGTTCACCACCTGGGCTTGAATGGATACGTCCAGTGCCGAAACCGGTTCATCGCAAATAATCAGCTTCGGCTCGAGGATCAGCGCCCGGGCAATACCAATACGCTGACACTGACCGCCGGAAAACTCATGCGGGTAGCGGTTAATCAGATTTGGCAGCAACCCCACCTTCATCATCATCGCCTTCACACGGTCGCGGACTTCCTGACCTGACAGGTTCGGATGATAAGTCCGCAGCGGTTCGGCAATGATTTCACCGATGGTCATGCGCGGGTTCAGTGATGCCAGCGGATCCTGGAAAATCATCTGAATATCGCTACGCACTTCCCGCCACTCATCGGGTTTCATGCCCAGCAAATCTTTACCCAGCCAGGCGACTTTTCCATCGGTGGCTTTCACCAGGCCAATAATCGCACGGGCAAAAGTCGATTTTCCACAGCCTGATTCGCCGACCACGCCCAGGGTTTCACCTTCATACAGTCGCAGAGTCACGCCATCAACCGCTTTCAGGGTTTTAGACGGCTGCCAGAACCACTGCTTGCCGTCTTTAATGTCGAAATGGACTTTAAGATCGGCAATTTCAAGGAGCACTTTTCGTTGTTCGGTGACCGCATTCATACCAGTTCCTCCACCGGTTTAAAGCAGGCGCGCAGGCGGCCCGGACTAAACTCTTCCAGTGGCGGAGCACTGCTACAGATTTCCATCGCATGCGGGCAACGCGGCTGGAATGGACAGCCTTTTGGTAGACGCAACAGGTTCGGCGGGTTGCCCGGGATAGTCAGCATCTCTTCCCCTTCGGCATCCAGACGAGGTACGGCATTCAGCAAACCAATCGAATACGGATGAACGGGCTTATAAAAGACATCCCGTGCACTGCCATATTCCATGGTACGTCCGGCGTACATCACCAAAACTTTATCGCAAATACCGGCAACTACTCCCAGATCATGGGTGATCATGATAATCGCAGTGTTGAATTCGCTTTTCAGTTCATTCAGCAGGGTCATGATTTGCGCCTGTACCGTAACATCGAGCGCAGTAGTCGGCTCATCGGCTATCAGTAATTTAGGCCTGCACAACAGTGCCATGGCGATCATTACACGCTGACGCATCCCGCCAGAGAATTCATGCGGATACATTTTCATACGCTTACGCGCTTCCGGCATTTTCACCGCATCCAGCATTCTGACCGATTCTTCAAAGGCTTCCGCTTTGCTCATGCCTTTATGCAGCATGAGAACTTCCATCAACTGCTCGCCGACTCGCATGTACGGATTGAGAGAGGTCATCGGGTCCTGGAAAATCATCGAGATTTGCTCGGCGCGCAGTTTGTTCAACTCTCGTTCCGGTAAATTCAGAATTTCACGTCCGTTGAAAGTTGCAGAACCTCCGATACGGCCATTTGCTGCCAGCAGGCCCATCAGGGCAAAGGCCGTTTGCGATTTACCTGAACCGGATTCCCCAACAATACCCAGCGTTTCTCCAGCTCGCAGAGAAAAGTTTAAATCGTTTACCGCAGTCACATCGCCGTCGGGGGTGGCAAACGTCACGCGCAGATCTTTAACGTTCAGCAGTGCGTTAGCCTGTTGTTGCGCGAGCGGCGCGGTTGAGGTTTCAATTACGCTCATGGCTGCACTCCTTAACGGTCTTTCGGGTCGAGGGCATCACGCAGGCCATCGCCAATAAAGTTAAAACAGAACAAAGTGACCACCAGGAATCCTGCCGGGAACAGCAGCAGCCATGGTGAGACTTCCATCGAGTTGGCACCATCACTCAGCAACGCCCCCCAGCTACTTAACGGCTCCTGCGTCCCTAATCCCAAAAAGCTCAGGAAGGATTCAAACAGGATCATGCTGGGCACCAGCAACGAAGCGTACACCACCACCACGCCCAGCACGTTCGGCACAATATGACGGATAACGATGCGCACGGTAGATACCCCACCCACTTGCGCTGCTTCAATAAACTCTTTGCGCTTAAGACTCAGCGTTTGCCCACGCACGATACGCGCCATATCCAGCCAGGATACCATCCCAATAGCGACAAAAATCAGCAGGATATTTTGCCCAAAGAAGGTGACCAGCAGAATCACGAAGAACATGAACGGGAAGGAGTTGAGGATTTCCAGCAGACGCATCATCACCGAGTCGATTTTACCGCCGAGGTAGCCCGACAGAGAACCGTATAGCGTGCCGACAACTACCGCGACCAACGCCGCGGCAATGCCGACCATCAACGAGATGCGACCGCCAATCGCCACACGAACCAGCAGGTCTCGACCTGACGAGTCGGTGCCGAAATAGTGTCCAGATTCTGTATCCGGCGCGCTGGACATCATGCCCCAGTCGGTATCGAAGTAGGTAAACTGCGACAGCATCGGCGCCAGCGTCACAAACAGCGCAATAATCACCAGCACGACCAGGCTTGCTACCGCCGCGCGGTTATGCATAAAGCGTCGACGCGCGTCCTGCCACAGACTGCGGCCCTCGACCTCCAGCTTTTCACTGAAATTCTCCAGCGCTTCGCTGTTTTTCTTACTTAACATCATAGCGAGCTCCAGTATCAGTAACGAATTTTCGGGTCGATAACGGCATACAGCACGTCGACAATCGCGTTAAACACGATGGTCAGCGTGCCTACCAGTATGGTGAGGCTCAGGACCAGCGAATAGTCGCGGTTTAACGCGCCATTGACGAACAGCTGGCCAATGCCCGGCAAACCATAGATGGTTTCAATAACCATCGAACCGGTAATAATGCCGACAAATGCTGGTCCCATATAGGACAGCACAGGCAACAGCGCAGGTTTTAACGCATGGCGGAAAATAATCCGCCGCATCGGCAACCCTTTAGCGCGTGCGGTACGAATAAAGTTAGAGTGCAACACTTCAATCATCGAACCGCGGGTAATACGGGCGATACTGGCGATATAAGCCAGTGACAAGGCCACCATCGGCAGGATCATAAATTTCAACGCCCCGCCATTCCAGCCGCCTCCGGGCAGCCATTTCAAGGTTATGGCAAATATCATGACCAATAAGGGAGCGACCACGAAACTGGGGATAACCACCCCGGTCATTGCCACCCCCATCACCGTGTAGTCCCAACGCGTATTTTGTTTCAGCGCGGCTATTACCCCAGCGCTAACGCCAACGAGGACCGCCAGAATAAAGGCCGCAGCTCCCAGCTTCGCAGAAACCGGAAAGCTCGAGGCCACGAGGTCGTTTACCGTATAGTCTTTATATTTAAAAGATGGCCCAAAATCGCCATGTGCCAGCTGCTTGAGGTAACTGAAGTACTGCGTCGAGATAGGATCGTTAAGATGATATTTCGCTTCGATATTAGCCAGTACCTCTGGCGGTAACGCGCGTTCCCCGGTGAATGGACTTCCCGGCGCAAGGCGCATCATAAAGAATGAAATCGTAATAAGTATAAACAGCGTCGGAATCGCTTCCAGACAGCGACGTAATATAAATTTTAACATTGCCCGTACCTTCTGGCGTGTGCCTTTACACCTCTTCTACCCCGACGTTCAGGTAAAGCGGTGTTAATAGTTCGAAGAAAAAGACACTGTGGGGCAAAATGATTGCCCCACGTCTTGCCATTAATGCTTGATAATATACAAGTCTTTAACGTGGATATTATCCATCGGGTCTTTACCGGAGTATCCGCCAACCCATGGTTTCACCAGGCGGGCGTTAACATAGTAATAAACCGGTACAATCGCAGAATCTTTATCCAGCTGCTGTTCCGCTTTCGAATACAGTTCGCTGCGCTGCGCTTCATCAGTCACTTTCAGCGTATCCGCAATCAGCTTATCAAACGCCGGGCTCTTATAGTGGACGGTGTTGTTGGAGCTGTCAGACAGCACCATATTCAGGAAGGATGTTGGTTCGTTGTAATCCGCACACCAGCCCGCACGCGAAACATCATAGTTACCCTGATGGCGCGTATCGAGGAATGTTTTCCATTCCTGGTTTTCCAGCTTCACGTTGGCGCCCAGATTTTTCTTCCAGATAGATGCCGCAGCGATGGCCAGCTTTTTATGCAGATCTGAGGTGTTATACAGCAGGTCAAAGGTCAACGGTTTTTCAGCGGTATACCCGGCTTCAGCCAGCAGTTTTTTCGCTTCTTCATTACGTTTTTCCTGAGACCATTTGAACCACTCAGGTTCAACCAGTTTCGCGCCATCGGTGTAAGGAGGGGTAAAGCTATACGCCGGCAGGTCCCCCTGGTTTTTAACTTTGTTGACGATAATGTCACGATCCAACGCCAGTTTCAGGGCGGTACGAACACGAACATCGTTGAACGGTGCTTTCTGGTTGTTGATTTCGTAATAATAGGTGCACAGATACGGGTCAACGTGAACTTCGTTCGGGATCTCTTTTTTCAGTTTCTGGAATAACTCGATCGGCATGTTGTTATAGGTCATGTCGATTTCGCCGCTGCGATAGCGGTTAACGTCAGTCACTTCAGAAGAAATTGGCAGGTAGGTAACCTGGTTAATAACCGTTTTGGCGTTGTCCCAGTAGTTGGTGTTACGCTCAAGTACAATGCGCTCGTTGACCACCCAGTCTTTCAGCTTATAGGCGCCGTTGGTAACGATGTTAGCGGGCTGGGTCCATTTCTCACCGTATTTTTCAACCGCTGCTTTAGGAACCGGAGAAACGGATGAGTGCACAAGCAATTTGTAGAAATAAGGAACAGGCTCGCTCAGGGTGACTTCAAATGTATGATCGTCGAGAGCTTTGACACCGAGATCGGTGATCGGCTTTTTGCCGGCGATAATATCGTCAATATTGACAATGTGACCGTACTGTAAATAACTGGCGTACGGTGACGCGGTATTTGGATTAGCCAGGCGTTGCCAGCTATACACGAAATCTTGCGCGGTAACAGGCGTGCCGTCAGACCATTTAGCGTCTTTACGCAGATGGAATGTCCACACCTTAAAGTCTTTATTTTCCCACTTTTCAGCCACGCCAGGCGATGGTTTGCCATCGACATCGCTGATTAATAAACCTTCAAACAGGTCACGGTTGATATTGGATTCAGGTACACCTTCGATTTTATGTGGATCGAGTGACTGAACTTCCGAACCGTTATTACGCACCAGAGTCTGCTTTTCAGCAAGCTGCACACCGGCTGGTACAACTGCCGCCGTAGCAACATTCCCAGCGATTAGCGCAGTTAGGATCCCCGCAGCTACTAAACTTTTTTTAGTGATGTTAGTCATTGTGTTTGTACTCCCTCATTATTATGGCTGGTTTTTTAACCAGACTGTTAATCCTGTCAGGATCCCTGTACGGCACCGGAGATTTTCTGCCGTCAGGTAGTTTCTTGTTTTACTGCTTGCTATCACCGACTTTATTTATTTCTGGCGATTCGTATGACCGCCTTGCGTCGATTGCCTACGTGCCTCCCCTGCCGGAAACACGTTATTACCCTGTTGAGAGAAACTAATTGAAAATGATTCTCATCAACGTGAATTCTTCTGCATAATACCTGGCCGGAAAGTATCAAATGCGTTTCTTAACCGCCAATACATTTTACAAATTTGTTAACCAATTCTCTTTTATTGGAAATAAATCTCACTAAAAAAGTCTTACGAATGAAAGATTGTGACAATAAAACGATAAAAATCATTATGTTGCATCCAGCGCAGTGTTAAACCCCCGGACCTTTGTCAACACCACGCCAAAATGCACATAAATTTAACAATTGGTTATTAATTAGCACATTCATCTAAAAAAAACGCTGAAATAACTAATAACATTTCGATAATCCTTCAGCAAGCCCCAGAGTATGATGTTAATAAAATAACAGTGACATCGGGATCCCTCTGGTGGACCATTGAGTGTTATATCCATAAAATCAATGAATAAATTAATGAATCACCATCAGATATTTTTATATTTCTATGCTGATTTTCAACTTTAGTGAGAAGTTTTACTAATAATGAAAGGAAACGGAGCCGAAAGAGGCTCCGTTGATACTAGGAGGAATATCAGGCAAGCAAACCGGGGAAAATGGACTTGATTCCAGTCACAATGAATTCGATCCCTAAGGCCATTAACAACAACCCCATAATACGCGTAATGACGTTGATACCGGTTTGGCCCAGCAGCCGTACCAGCCACGGTGCCATGCGGAACAGTCCCCAACAGCACAGGGCAAACAACGCAATCGCCACAAAAAAACCAAACAGGTTAATCGCACTGTGATAGCGCGTACCCCAAACAATAGTTGAGCTTATCGCCCCCGGCCCCGCCATTAACGGCAATGCCAGCGGCACTACGCCGATACTTTCGCGGATTGCTGTTTCTGATTTTTCCTGTTTGTTTTGCTTATCTTCGCCCAGTTTTCCGCTAATCATGGACATTGCGATAGTCACCACCAGAATGCCGCCGGCAATCCTGAACGAATCTATCGAGATACCGAAGAGCTGCAGAATACCGTCACCAAGGAACAGCGAAGTCCACAGGATGATGGCAACCGACAGGTTTGCCGTAAGGTTGGTTTTATTTCGCGCAGCAGCCGTTTGATAGCTGGTCATACTGATAAAGACTGGGATGATCCCGACCGGGTTAACCAATGCGAATAACCCAATGAAAAACTTAAAATAGACAGGAAAATCAAATAGCGTTTGGATCACGGTTAGCTCCGAAGCGTTAGCCGGATAAAATGAGTCATAAAAATTGATAAAATCCGCGCTGAAGATACGCCTTTTGTCAGCATACTTCACCTTCTATCTGTGTATATCTACGTAAATACACTTCCAATACTTAGTGTTATTAATATGTATTAAATATGCTAATGTTAATGGCATTCACCCCATCAATTTATTAACACTTACCGACAAACGCTAAAAGGGCCTGCTGAAAGGTGTCAGCTTTGCGAAATTTTGATCCAGATCACGCAATTACTACTCAGAAGTGAGTAATCTTGCTTACGCCACCTGGAGGTAGCGCGTTAGAATTAAGTGGCGCTAGCGTATAAGCTCTTTTAGTAAATCAAGGTAAAGTGGACGTTAATTAACCGTTTGATTTTCAAAGCGTTACACAAATTTTCGTCGATCTGTCTATACTCTCGTATCGAGCAGATGATTTACTAAAAAAGTTTAACATTATCAGGAGAGCATTATGGCTGTTACTAATGTCGCTGAACTTAACGCACTTGTAGAGCGCGTAAAAAAAGCCCAGCGTGAATATGCCAGTTTCACTCAAGAACAGGTTGACAAAATCTTCCGTGCCGCCGCTCTGGCTGCCGCAGACGCTCGAATCCCTCTCGCGAAAATGGCCGTTGCCGAATCTGGCATGGGCATCGTCGAAGATAAAGTGATTAAAAACCACTTTGCTTCCGAATACATTTATAACGCATATAAAGACGAAAAAACCTGTGGTGTGCTGGCTGAAGACCACACTTTCGGTACCATTACCATCGCTGAACCGATTGGTATCATCTGCGGTATCGTTCCAACCACTAACCCGACTTCTACTGCAATCTTCAAATCACTGATCAGTCTGAAGACGCGTAACGCCATCATCTTCTCTCCGCATCCGCGTGCTAAAGATGCCACTAACAAAGCTGCTGATATCGTTCTGCAGGCAGCAATTGCTGCTGGCGCACCGAAAGATCTGATCGGCTGGATCGATCAACCTTCCGTAGAACTGTCAAACGCGCTGATGCACCACCCGGACATCAACCTGATCCTTGCGACCGGTGGTCCAGGCATGGTTAAAGCAGCATACAGCTCCGGTAAACCGGCAATCGGTGTAGGCGCAGGTAACACCCCTGTGGTTATCGATGAAACCGCTGATATCAAACGTGCTGTTGCATCTGTTCTGATGTCTAAAACCTTCGATAACGGCGTAATTTGTGCTTCTGAACAGTCCGTTGTTGTCGTTGACTCTGTATACGACGCAGTACGTGAGCGTTTCGCGACTCACGGCGGCTACATGCTGCAAGGCAAAGAGCTGAAAGCCGTTCAGGACGTTATCCTGAAAAATGGCGCGCTGAACGCGGCTATCGTTGGTCAGCCGGCATACAAAATTGCTGAACTGGCAGGCTTCTCCGTACCAGAAACCACTAAGATTCTGATCGGTGAAGTGACAGTTGTTGACGAAAGCGAACCGTTCGCTCACGAAAAATTGTCTCCGACGCTGGCAATGTACCGTGCGAAAGACTTCGAAGACGCCGTTATTAAAGCTGAAAAACTGGTTGCGATGGGCGGTATCGGTCATACCTCTTGCCTGTACACCGACCAGGACAACCAGCCAGAACGTGTTGCTTACTTCGGTCAGATGATGAAAACCGCACGTATCCTGATTAACACCCCAGCTTCTCAGGGTGGTATCGGTGACCTGTACAACTTTAAACTCGCGCCTTCCCTGACTCTGGGTTGTGGTTCCTGGGGTGGTAACTCCATCTCTGAAAACGTTGGTCCTAAGCACCTGATCAACAAGAAAACCGTTGCTAAGCGAGCTGAAAACATGTTGTGGCACAAACTTCCGAAATCTATCTACTTCCGTCGTGGCTCTCTGCCAATCGCACTGGATGAAGTGATTACCGATGGTCACAAACGTGCTCTGATCGTGACCGACCGCTTCCTGTTTAACAATGGCTATGCTGACCAGATCACCTCCGTGCTGAAAGCTGCTGGCGTTGAAACCGAAGTGTTCTTTGAAGTGGAAGCTGACCCAACTCTGACCGTTGTACGCAAAGGTGCTGAGCTGGCTAACTCCTTTAAACCAGACGTGATCATCGCGCTGGGTGGCGGTTCCCCGATGGATGCCGCGAAAATCATGTGGGTTATGTACGAACACCCAGAAACCCACTTCGAAGAACTGGCACTGCGCTTTATGGACATCCGTAAACGTATCTACAAGTTCCCGAAAATGGGCGTAAAAGCGAAGATGGTTGCCGTCACCACCACTTCTGGTACCGGTTCTGAAGTTACTCCGTTTGCGGTTGTTACTGACGATGCAACTGGTCAGAAATACCCGCTGGCAGACTATGCGCTGACTCCGGATATGGCGATTGTTGATGCCAACCTGGTGATGGATATGCCTAAGTCCCTGTGTGCGTTCGGTGGTCTGGATGCCGTCACTCACGCCCTGGAAGCTTACGTATCCGTGCTGGCTTCTGAGTTCTCCGACGGTCAGGCTCTGCAAGCGCTGAAACTGCTGAAAGAAAACCTGCCAGCGTCCTACCACGAAGGTTCTAAGAACCCGGTAGCGCGTGAGCGTGTACACAGTGCAGCAACCATCGCCGGTATTGCATTTGCTAACGCCTTCCTGGGTGTATGTCACTCAATGGCGCACAAGCTGGGTTCTCAGTTCCACATTCCTCACGGTCTGGCGAACGCCCTGCTGATCAGCAACGTTATTCGTTATAACGCGAACGACAACCCGACTAAACAGACTGCATTCAGCCAGTACGACCGTCCGCAGGCTCGTCGTCGCTACGCTGAAATCGCAGACCATCTGGGTCTGAGCGCACCGGGCGACCGTACTGCTGCAAAAATCCAGAAACTGCTGGGCTGGCTTGACGAAATCAAAGCTGAACTGGGTATTCCTAAGTCTATCCGTGAAGCTGGCGTTCAGGAAGCTGACTTCCTGGCACACGTGGACAAACTGTCTGAAGATGCGTTTGATGACCAGTGTACTGGTGCTAACCCGCGTTACCCGCTGATTTCTGAACTGAAACAGATCCTGATGGATACCTACTACGGTCGTGAATACAGCGAAGATCAAACCGCCGTTAAGACTGAAGCAGTAGCAGCGCCGAAAGCTGAGAAAAAAGCGAAGAAATCCGCTTAATTCATCCAGATAAGTTTTAGTTTCACCATAAACGGTCCCAAATTGGGGCCGTTTTTTTTTACATCTTTCGTTATCAGAATCGATACATGACCAATTCAGCGACGTGTAAAGGATGGACCTGTAAAAGGATGCTTAGGAGGATGCGAGAATAGCGTCAGGAGAGTGTCTGACAGGGTAGCGAACATTAGCGAATGTCTCAGCCTACCCTGTGCTAATAAGCGCCCAGAAGCGCGTAGAGTTAATCGTGGTTGTGTCGTTCTTGTATCGCCGTCAGAGAGCCCTCAGACTGTGCTTGCTTATAATGCTTACGGCATACCGATACATAGCGTTCGTTCCCGCCAATCACCACCTGTTCGCCCTCGTTATAAGGTCGTCCTGCCTGATCAAGACGCAACACCATGCTGGCCTTACGCCCACAGAAACAAATGGTTTTTAATTCAACCAGTTTATCTGACCATGCCAACAGGTATTCGCTGCCGCCAAATAACTCACCACGAAAATCGGTACGCAAGCCGTAGCACAACACGGGAATATCCAGCTGATCGACAACTTCTGATAATTCATAAACCTGCTGTCGAGTCAGAAACTGCGACTCATCAACCAGTACACAGTGAATTCTTTGCTGCTCATTCTCAGCCCGAATCTCTTCGAACAATGATGAATTTTGGTTAAACAATTTTGCAGGTGACGACAGACCTATACGTGAACTTACTTTTCCAGCACCAAAGCGGTCATCAATTTCCGCTGTATATACCACGGCACGCATCCCACGTTCCTGATAATTGTACGAAGATTGCAGCAATGCAGTCGACTTACCGGCATTCATTGCAGAATAGTAAAAATATAGCTGTGCCATTGACCGTAGGCCCTCACCCGGGGAAATAAATATGGGCAGGATTGTACCATATTTCACGAACGTGTCGGTGTAGCGTTGCCTGCATAGGCGTATAAATAGGCGTTCAGACTCGCTCAGTGTCGCCTAAATAACCGATCCTTTAAGTGACATGGGAGCGCTAGTACACTCCAGTCATAGCCCAGGCAGCCTGAAACTGGACGGGTATATACACACTCTTTCACAAATAGTGCTCATGAAATTTATCCATACCTCTTATCTTCTTACGGCAATAAAGAAACCCTTCCCTTATTGTTATTGAATCTACCCACTGTCGCCATGTATTAGCGAATTCATGTAAGCAAAACTAATACAAAAGGTTGAAATCACTGCAAAGAGATACTATTTGTACACCATAAAATGTGACCTGAATCTTGAATTTTTACTCTCAGCCGCTGAGAAGCCCCCTCACCAATAAGCCTTTTTTATGCCCAACGTCGCGGTGAATTTAAGACAGATGAATTAATTCTGATACTAAATAAAGCGCAATTTTGAATTCCTTACATTCCTGGCTATTGCACAACTGAATTTATCGCTCTATTATTAGCTCAACAAACCACCCCCAATATAAGTTTGAGATTACTACAATGAGCGAAGCACTTAAAATTCTGAACAACATCCGTACTCTTCGTGCGCAGGCAAGAGAATGTACTCTGGAAACGCTTGAAGAAATGCTGGAAAAATTAGAAGTTGTTGTTAGCGAGCGCCGTGAAGAAGAAAGCGCTGCAGCTGCTGAAGTTGAAGAACGTACTCGTAAACTGCAACAATATCGTGAAATGCTGATCGCTGACGGCATTGACCCGAACGAACTGCTGAATAGCATGGCTGCTGTTAAATCTGGCACCAAAGCTAAACGCGCTGCACGTCCGGCTAAATATAGCTATGTTGACGAAAACGGTGAAACTAAAACCTGGACTGGTCAGGGTCGTACACCGGCAGTGATCAAAAAAGCGATGGAAGAACAAGGTAAACAACTGGACGATTTCTTAATCAAGGAATAATTCAGAAATAGTTTGCTTAAAATCCCGCCACTGGCGGGATTTTTTTTACCTGTACTTCGCACAGTCCCTACCCAGTTCAGGTATAAAAAAACGGTGCTGGATTAACAGCACCGTTCAGACCTGATAATACCAGCAGGTTACTTCTTAATACCCATCTCATCTTCCAGCCAGGCTTTAAATTCAGCGCCGAGAGTATTATGGCGAATACCATATTCAACGAACGCCTGCATATAGCCCAGCTTATTACCACAGTCATGGCTTTTGCCCTTCATGTGATAAGCTTCAACCGTTTCTTTTTCAATCAGCATATCGATAGCATCAGTCAGCTGAATTTCGTCACCGGCTCCCGGAGGCGTTTTTGCCAGCAGAGGCCAGATATCCGCGCTAAGGACGTAACGCCCCACGACGGCCAGATTAGATGGCGCCACATTCGCTTTCGGCTTTTCAACAACGCCAACCATCGGTACGCTTTCGCCCGGCGCTAATTCAACGCCTTTACAATCAACAACACCATAAGCGGTAACATCTTCTACCGGCTCAACCATAATCTGGCTGCTGCCTGTTTCATCGAAACGATGAATCATTTCGGCAAGGTTGTCGCGTGATAAATCAGATTCGTATTCGTCAAGAATGACGTCCGGCAAGATAACCGCAACGGGCTCATCGCCAACCACCGGGTGCGCGCACAATACCGCGTGGCCCAGACCTTTGGCCAGTCCCTGACGCACCTGCATAATAGTGACATGTGGCGGACAAATAGATTGCACTTCTTCCAGAAGCTGGCGTTTTACACGTTTTTCCAGCATAGCTTCAAGTTCAAAGCTGGTATCGAAGTGGTTTTCAATCGAATTTTTAGACGAGTGAGTTACAAGTACAATTTCAGTGATGCCCGCAGCAATACATTCGTTTACGACGTACTGAATTAATGGCTTATCAACCAACGGTAGCATCTCTTTCGGGATTGCTTTCGTAGCCGGTAACATCCTGGTTCCTAATCCCGCAACCGGGATAACGGCCTTTTTGACTTTTGAATTAAGGGCAGCCATTTAAAACTCTCCTGGACTGTTCATGTATTGAACGTGTTCATCAATCTGTATCGCATCCAAGTATATCAGTACCGCGACAAGCTTCTGGTCTGAAAAGGACGCGCGTCGGTATAATTAAGATAAATACGAATAAATCTGGCGCTGATAGTAGCACTCACAGCATGAGGGGGGTGAGCCAATTTCATTCTCACTCCACTCGGTTGTTCATTCTGCAGACAACATCAGGCGCAGCCGACCACCGGCCCCCCAAATTTGGCATTGCCAGGATTCGCAACGTTGGCTCAGTTGATTAAGATACGCATTCCCTAAGGTTCCCAACGGAACGCCATTGCTGATTTGTACATTGTGGGAACCTGTATTTAATGTCGCATTCAGCCCTGCTGATACCAGAATCAGGTTTTTTAATCCGCTGTGGTAATAACCCACCAGCAAAGGGAATTGTCCGGGCAAATTAGCCTGGCGCAATAAATGGTTAACCTGTTTCAATAACGCACCGAGCTCCGGCAATCGTTGATTTTGATGCGCGAGCTGTTCCTGCAGCAAACCGTTAAATAGCGCCCGCAGTAACAATGCTGCCAGAACGCCATTATCCCCTGCCCGCGTCACATCCAGACAATAAAACGCAAGGTCATGGTCCGATAGCGGTGCAATATCCAGTACCAGCCCCGGCTGATCGGCGGCTACCAATTGACGATAGTTGATCCGACATCGTGAAATAACTTGCGACACAGGAGGCTGTAATTCTTGTAACAGCTTCGCTGCAGCGGCGGGATCCCCGACCATCGCATCCCAGTCGCGAAACAGCCGCTCTTCTTCTTCCACGCGTGAATTAAACATATTCGGATACAGACACGCAAAGACGGTTTCGCGCAGGCGGTTCAGGTCTTTTACCGGCTTTAGCAGCACATCATCCACACCCAATCGCAGTGCTTTGGCTATATCAGACATGTTTTCCGTCGCTGATATCACCAGGATTGGGGTCTGATCGCCACGATTACGCAGATACTCTACTAGCTTAAGGCCGTTCATTCGTGGCATAGCCAGGTCGCAGATAATCAGGTCGGGGTTAAAGTGCCCGAGTAATTCAAGTGCTTCAAGTCCATCGCCAGCTACCGCCGTTGTCGCTCCCAAAGAGGAAAACCATGAGTCCATGAGTGAGCGAAATACCGGCTCATCCTCAACGATAAGAATCTGTTTTCCGACCAATGGCTGCGTCATATTCTCCCCCCTGACTGGCTTTAGTAAATAGTGGCATGCTATTGCTACTCACGCCTGTCAGAATTTGCTTAAGTGTTGATAAAAAATGCGTTAGATGTTGGTTTTCACCAGGGGTAGAAGCTCATCCATTTTCTTCTCGACCGCCAGTTGCCCAGCAGCAATGGCTGCGCTGGCTCGGTGAAAATCCAGCGTGGATATTTGCGGACAAAACGGCTGGATCAGGATATCTGGCGGGTCACCGGCCATGCGGTTACGTTTCAGACGGTTTTCCAGAACCTGAATAGAAGTCGTCATGATCTCCATCGCCGTCGGCGCGGTTACCGCACGCCTGGCCGTTATGTTGCTCAAGCGCTCTTTCAGTCGGGCACGCCATGAAAGCGCGTCAACATCATCACCCGTTTCGGCATCACTGCTGACGTTGAAGGAGAGTAAATCTTGCTGCATAAGATGCGCATCGTGTTGCAGATCGACGGCAATAACGATATCAGCGCCCAGCGCGCGAGTTAAGGATACAGGAACGGGATTCACCACCGCGCCATCGACCAGCCAGTAACCATTATGCGCTACAGGGGACATCAGACCAGGAATACTGCAGGAGGCCCGAACAGCCAGGTGCAAATCACCTTCCGTGAACCAGAGCTCCCGACCCGTACTCAGATTAGTAGCCACAGTTGCAAAACGGCGAGTGCATTGCTCAATTGCTTCTACCGGCATGACATTACGGTACTGATTGAATACCCGTTCACCACGCAGTAAACCGCCCCTGCGCCACGAGAGATCCATCAGACGTAAGACGTCCCAATAGCTGAAAGAACAAACCCATTGTTCGAGAGCAGGTAACTTATTGCATGCGTAGGCTGCACCAACCAGCGAACCAATGGAGCACCCTGCCACAATATCAACATCAATGCCCATATGCTTTAGGGCTTTAATAACGCCAATATGCGACCAACCTCGCGCCGCGCCGGAACCTAGCGCCAGCCCAATTTTTATTTTTCTCATTGTACGTACAAACTTCCCCTGGCTTGCAGACGTAGCAACATCGCTACCGCTCAGTTAACATAGTGCTACCCTGGCGTTTTTACGCCGTTTTTTTATTCCAGGGAGTACTTTGTGTCTCAGCTTTGTCCCTGTGGTAGCGCTGTCGAGTATAGCCTATGTTGCTACCGTTATGTGTCCGGCGCGCAAGTAGCACCTACGCCGTCACACCTCATGCGTTCTCGTTACTGTGCTTTTGTGATGAAAGACGCAGATTACCTTATCAAGACCTGGCATCCGGACTGTCATGCAGCCGCGTTTCGTGACGACATTATCGCAGGATTTAGCCACACCGAATGGCTCGGGCTGACCGTTTTTGAACAACAAACGGCAGACACAGAAAATATCGGCTATGTCAGCTTTGTTGCGCGATTTTCTGAACAAGGTAAAACAGGTGCAATTATCGAGCGCTCTCGTTTTTTAAAAGAAAACGGTCAGTGGTACTATATAGACGGTACACGCCCTCAAATTGGACGAAACGATACCTGCCCTTGTGGCTCCGGTAAAAAATTTAAAAAGTGCTGCGGCTAATCAACGCCCGACAGTATCAATTTTGCAAACATTCTCAACAGGATCACCGCTGCAAATGCATTCATTACAACGAAAAGTGCTGCGTACTATTTGTCCGGACCAAAAAGGTCTGATCGCGCGCATTACGAATATCTGTTACAAGCATGAACTGAACATCGTGCAGAACAATGAGTTCGTGGACCACCGGACCGGGCGCTTTTTTATGCGTACCGAACTGGAGGGTATTTTTAACGACGTCACGCTGCTTGCCGATCTGGATAGTGCCCTTCCAGATGGATCCATTCGTGAATTAACACCAGCAGGACGCCGCCGTATCGTCATTTTGGTCACCAAGGAGGCACATTGTCTGGGTGACCTGTTAATGAAGGCCAATTATGGCGGGCTGGATGTTGAAATCGCCGCTGTGATCGGCAACCACGAGACGCTGCGACCTTTGGTTGAACGGTTTGATATCCCATTTGAGCTGGTCAGCCACGAAGGTTTAACGCGTGACGAACATGACCTGAAAATGGCCGACGCTATCGACGCGCACCAACCTGACTATGTCGTGCTGGCAAAATACATGCGCGTTCTGACACCAACATTTGTTTCACGCTTCCCGAATAAGATTATCAATATTCACCATTCATTCCTGCCAGCGTTTATTGGCGCTCGCCCTTACCATCAGGCTTATGAGCGCGGTGTGAAGATCATCGGTGCAACAGCCCACTACGTGAATGATAACCTCGATGAAGGCCCAATCATTATGCAGGACGTAATTCATGTGGATCACACCTACACCGCGGAAGACATGATGCGTGCGGGTCGCGACGTTGAGAAAAATGTATTAAGCCGCGCGCTGTATCAGGTTCTGGCTCAACGCGTCTTTGTTTACGGTAACCGAACGATTATTCTGTAATCGATTGATAATTGAATTGGTTACCTTTACATCTTTACGCGTAAAAATCAGGCAACCAGTTCTTTTTTATCAACGGAATACTTTACAGGGGCGCATCATTTGATATGATGCGCCCCGCTTCCAACGGAAGCAGGCCAGTAACTAGCATTACCCCGTGGTGGGGTTCCCGAGCGGCCAAAGGGAGCAGACTGTAAATCTGCCGTCATCGACTTCGAAGGTTCGAATCCTTCCCCCACCACCATTCATTCCGATAGATTCATAAAATTAGTATACCCCTGGTGGGGTTCCCGAGCGGCCAAAGGGAGCAGACTGTAAATCTGCCGTCATCGACTTCGAAGGTTCGAATCCTTCCC
>NZ_JANYUK010000010.1:0-35025 GCF_025106035.1 Citrobacter sp. XY323 | reverse complement strand
CCACCACCATCACTTCATAAAGCACCTGTATCAAATCCATCTGTAATGTCTCATATTCTGCCCCAGCGGGAAGGATGAGAAGCTTCGACTAAGGTTCGATTCGAGCGTTAGCGAGAAAGCGTTGCCGCAGGCAACGACCCGAAGGGCGAAGCGCACCGCGCTGAGTAATCCTTCCCCCACCACCATCACCTCATAAAGCACCAGCATCCAATCCATCTGTAATGCCCCATACCCGACCCTCGATCAAGCCTCAATTCGGGTCGGCAATTTGCCTGATGCGCTATGCTTATCCGGCAATTAGTCGTAAAAAAACCCCGCCGGAGCAGGGTTTTGTCTTACACAGATAACCGATTAATGACGCGCACGAACAATCTGGTATTTGCGCGTCAGATATTCGACCGGAACGCTCCAGATGTGCACCAGACGCGAGAACGGGAACAACAGGAACAGCGTCATACCCAGCACCAGGTGCATACGGAAAATGAACGCGACGCCATCCAGATATTGAGACGCACCCCCCTGGAAGGTCACCACTGTCTGCGCCCAGTTCACCAGCTTCATCATCTCGCTGCCGTCCATATGCTGGGCGGAGAACGGAATGGTCAGCAGGCCCAGCGCACACTGGATCACCAGCAGGGAGAGGATCAGAATGTCCGCTCCGGTAGTGGTCGCCCGCACACGTGGGCTGAACAGGCGGCGTTTCAGCAGCAGGACGCCGCCAATCAAACACATCACACCACTGGCACCACCCGCGAACATCGCCATCTTTTGTTTCACTTCAAGCGGCAGCCACGCTTCATACATCCAGTGTGGTGTCAGCATGCCAAGGAAGTGCCCGGCAAAAATCCCCAGGATCCCGATGTGGAACAGGTTTGACGCCAGGTTCATCCCTTTGCGATCCAGCATCTGACTGGAAGCCGCGCGCCAGGTATACTGCCCATAGTCATAACGCAGCCAACTGCCAATCAGAAAGACAGAACCCGCGATGTACGGATAGATGTCAAAGAAGAACGTATTCAGGAAGTGCATTATTGCTGTCCTCCGGTGGTGATATTCAGATACTGCGGCGCAACGGCCCCGGCAAAACGACGCTGGTGAGCGGAAATTTCCGACTCACCACACCCCTGATCGGCGAAGAATTTCACCTGCTCTTCTTCCCAGACCGCATCCAGCGCTTGTGGGGTATCGTCACGCGCTTCATCTGCAATTTTTTCAGCCACTTTATCGCTGTCGATAACGGTATTCGCCAGTTTTAACAGCAGATCGAACAGCACCGCATAACGGCTTTCACGCTGTTGCAAGCGAGCGCTGAGCAGCGCCAGAATCGGCGCGATATCCTGTAACCCCCCTAATGCTTCGCTTTTCGGCAACTGCGCAAGGTATTCCAGATACAGCGGCAGATGATCGGGAAGTTCGCGGCTGTCGAGCTGCAGACCGTGCTGTTCATACTGCGCCATCAAGTCAACCATAGCCTGACCACGATCGCGGGACTCGCCGTGTACATGTTCAAACAGCAGCAACGAGGTGGCGCGGCCACGGTCAAACAGTTCGCTATAGCTTGCCTGCACATCCAGCATGTCCTGCGCGGTGAGATCGCGCAGGAAAATGCCCAGAGTCTGGGCATCCTCTTTATCCAGGTTCTCAGATGACGCGAGTGCATCGAAAAGTTCCTGCTGATGCTGCCACAAGGCAGCATCCGGGTACTCGAGCAGACGCGAAACAATGACAAGTTCAATCATTGGTGCGGCTCCGTTTTGCTGGTCACATCGACAGCGTCGATGCGGCGGCTGTTGAACAGATTGAATTTAGTATCAGAACCGTGGCAACCGTCACCGAAGGTAAAGCCACAACCGCTTTTCTCCGGGAACGCGTCACGCGCCAGTTCACGATGGCTGCTCGGTACCACGAAACGATCTTCGTAGTTAGCAATCGCCAGATAACGATACATTTCCTGTGCCTGCGCTTCGCTTAAGCCCACCTCTTCCAGCGCACGGGTATCAACTTTACCGTCAACGGTTTCCGCACGTTTGTAGTGACGCATCGCCAGCATACGTTTCAGCGCCAACAGTACCGGCTGAGTGTCGCCTGCGGTCAGCAGGTTCGCCAGGTACTGAACCGGGATACGCAGACTGTCAACGTCCGGCAGAATACCGTTGCTGCCCAGCTCACCCGCATCGGCGGCAGACTGGATCGGTGACAAAGGCGGCACATACCAGACCATCGGTAGCGTGCGGTATTCCGGATGCAGCGGCAGCGCCAGCTTCCAGTCCATCGCCATTTTGTAAACCGGCGACTGCTGTGCGGCATCAATGACGCTCAGCGGAATACCATCTTTCAGCGCTTGTTCAATAACAGCCGGATCGTTCGGATCGAGGAACACGTCCAGTTGACGCTGGTACAGATCTTTCTCGTGCTCCGTGCTTGCCGCACTTTCGATCGCATCTGCGTCATACAGCAGTACGCCGAGGTAACGAATACGGCCTACGCAGGTTTCGGAACAAACGGTCGGCTGACCGGCTTCGATACGCGGGTAGCAGAAAATGCACTTCTCAGATTTCCCGCTCTTCCAGTTGAAGTAGATCTTCTTATACGGGCAGCCAGTGATACACATACGCCAGCCGCGGCATTTGTCCTGGTCGATCAGCACGATGCCATCTTCTTCACGCTTGTAGATAGCGCCGCTTGGGCAGGTCGCCACGCACGCCGGGTTAAGGCAATGCTCACACAAACGCGGCAGATACATCATGAAGGTATTTTCGAACTGACCGTACATCGCCTTCTGCATGTTTTCGAAGTTCTGGTCTTTGGCGCGTTTTTCGAACTCGCCCCCCAAAATTTCTTCCCAGTTCGGACCGCTGGTGATTTTATCCATCCGCTGACCGGTGATCAGCGAACGCGGACGGGCAATCGGCTGCGCCTTACTGTCTGCTGGGGCGTTGTGCAACGTTTGGTAGTCAAAATCAAACGGCTCATAGTAATCATCCATGCCCGGCAGATGCGGGTTAGCAAAGATTTTACCCAGCAGCAGTGCTTTGTTACCCATGCGCGGCTGCAGTTTGCCGTTGATTTTACGGATCCAACCGCCCTTCCATTTTTCCTGGTTTTCCCAGTCGTTCGGGAAGCCAACGCCAGGCTTACTTTCGACGTTATTGAACCAGGCGTACTCCATACCTTCACGGCTGGTCCAGACGTTTTTGCAGGTCACTGAACAGGTGTGGCAGCCGATGCACTTATCGAGATTCAGCACCATGCCGACTTGTGAACGAATTTTCATTTTACGCTCTCCTGTACCTGGTCATTGCCTTCGCCATCCAACCAGTTAATGTTCTTCATCTTACGTACAACTACGAACTCATCTCGGTTTGAACCGACGGTACCGTAGTAGTTAAAGCCGTATGCCAGTTGCGCATAACCACCGATCATGTGAGTTGGTTTCGGCGTAATACGGGTTACCGAGTTGTGGATCCCGCCGCGCTGCTGGGTGATTTCAGAACCCGGCAGGTTAACGATACGTTCCTGCGCGTGGTACATCATGGTCATCCCGGCCGGCACACGCTGGCTGACAACTGCACGCGCCGTCAGCGCACCGTTGCTGTTGAAGACTTCGATCCAGTCGTTATCTTCGATACCCAGATCCTTCGCATCAACTTCACTCATCCACACAATCGGACCACCGCGAGACAGCGTCAGCATCAGCAGGTTGTCGCTGTAGGTGGAGTGGATACCCCATTTCTGGTGCGGCGTCAGGAAGTTGAGCGCTTTTTCCGGGTTACCGTTAGATTTCTCGCCGATCACCGCTTTCACCGAACGGGTGTCGATTGGCGGACGATACACCAGCAGGCTCTCACCGAAGTCACGCATCCACTGGTGATCCTGATACAACTGCTGGCGACCAGACAGCGTACGCCATGGGATCAGCTCATGAACGTTGGTATAACCGGCGTTATAAGACACATGTTCATCTTCCAGACCTGACCAGGTCGGACTGGAGATAATTTTGCGCGGCTGCGCCTGGATGTCGCGGAAACGAATTTTTTCGTCTTCTTTATTCAGCGCCAGATGCGTATGGTCACGACCGGTAAATTCACTCAGAGCCGCCCAGGCTTTAACGGCAACCTGACCGTTAGTTTCCGGAGCCAGCGTCAGGATCATCTCAGCAGCATCAATTGCGGTATCCAGCATCGGTTGGCCTTTCGCCGGACCGTCAGCCTTGGTGTAGTTGAGCTTACGCAGCAGATCCATTTCGCTCTGGGTGTTCCAGGCAATCCCTTTACCGCCGTTACCGATTTTTTCCATCAGCGGACCGATGGAGGTGAAACGCTCGTACGTTGCCGGATAATCACGCTCTACGGTCATGATGTGCGGTGCCGTAACACCTGGAATCAGGTCGCATTCCCCTTTTTTCCAGTCCTTCACGTCCAGCGGCTGCGCCAGTTCAGCGGCGGAGTCGTGCTGAATCGGCAGCGTAACGACGTCGGTTTCTTTACCGAGGTGGCCCACACAAACTTCAGAGAATTTCTTGGCGATGGCTTTATAGATTTCCCAGTCGCTCTTCGATTCCCAGGCCGGGTCAACGGCCGCAGACAGAGGATGAATAAACGGATGCATATCCGAGGTATTCATGTCGTCTTTTTCATACCAGGTAGCGGTCGGCAGCACGATATCGGAATACAGACAGGTGCTCGACAGGCGGAAGTCCAGCGTAACGACCAGATCCAGTTTGCCGTCCAGTCCGTTATCCTGCCATTCCACTTCTTCTGGCTTCACGCCGCTCTGCTCGCCGAGATCTTTGCCCTGAATACCATGTTCAGTACCCAGCAGATACTTGAGCATGTACTCGTGGCCTTTACCTGAAGAACCGAGCAGGTTTGAACGCCAGATAAACAGGTTACGCGGATGGTTTTTACCGTTTTCCGGCTGCTCTGCCGCAAAGCGAATAGAACCTTCTTTCAGGGATTTAACGGTGTAGTCCACCGGCGTCATACCTGCTTTCTGCGCTTCTTTCGCGATATACAGCGGGTTAGTCCCTAACTGCGGCGCAGACGGTAACCAGCCCATACGCTCAGCGCGAACGTTAAAGTCAATCAAATGACCGCTATAGCGGGATTTGTCTGCCATTGGGGACAGCAGTTCCTGCGCAGTCACCGTCTCATAGCGCCATTGGCTGGAGTGGTTATAGAAGTAGGAGGTGCTGTTCATATGACGAGGCGGACGCTGCCAGTCAAGAGCAAACGCCAGCGGCTGCCAGCCGGTTTGCGGACGCAGTTTTTCCTGCCCTACGTAGTGGGCCCAGCCGCCGCCGCTCTGGCCGATACAGCCACAGAACACCAGCATATTGATCAGGCCACGATAGTTCATATCGAGGTGGTACCAGTGGTTCAAACCGGCGCCAACGATAATCATCGAACGACCGTGCGTTTTATCTGCGTTATCCGCAAATTCACGGGCGATGCGTACAATCTGAGAACGTGATACGCCTGTAATTTTTTCTGCCCACGCTGGCGTGTACGCTTTCACGTCATCGTAGCTGGTCGCGCAGTTTTCATCGTTCAGACCACGTTCCAGGCCGTAGTTGGCAATCGTCAGATCGTAAACGGTGGTCACCAGCGCCGTAGAGCCATCGGCCAGTTGCAGGCGTTTAACGGGCAATTTATGCAGCAGAATGTTTTCCAGTTCGACTTTACTGAAGTGCTCGGTGCCTTCGCCACCAAAGTACGGGAAGCCCACTTCAGCGATATCATCCTGGCTACCCAGCAGGCTGAGCTGCAGTTCAGTTTCATCACCGGACGTGCCATCGCGCTGCTCAAGGTTCCATTTGCCTTTTTCGCCCCAACGGAAACCAATTGAACCGTTTGGCGCAACCATTTCGCCGTTGCTGTTGATAGCGACAGTTTTCCATTCCGGGTTATTTTCCTGGCCCAGAGAGTCAACCAGATCCGCAGCACGCAGCATACGACCAGCAGCATAGTAGCCGTCGCGCTCCTCGAGCATCACCAGCATTGGCATGTCGGTATAACGACGTACGTAGTCGGTGAAATATTGGCTCGGGTTATCGAGGTGGAACTCGCGCAGCATGACATGACCCATCGCCATTGCCATCGCCGCATCGGTTCCCTGCTTCGGAGCCAGCCACAGGTCGCACAGTTTGGCGATTTCTGCGTAGTCCGGGGTAATTGCTACTGTTTTGGTGCCTTTATAACGAACTTCAGTAAAGAAGTGCGCATCCGGGGTACGGGTCTGCGGTACGTTAGAGCCCCATGCCAGAATGTAGCTGGAGTTATACCAGTCGGCAGATTCCGGTACGTCGGTCTGCTCGCCCCAGGTCTGCGGGGAAGCTGGCGGCAGGTCACAGTACCAGTCATAGAAGCTCAGGCAGGTCCCGCCAATCAGCGACATATAACGTGCGCCGGACGCATAAGAAACCATCGACATCGCCGGGATCGGCGAGAAGCCTGCGACGCGGTCAGGACCATAGGTTTTGATGGTGTAAACGTTAGATGCGGCAATCAGCTCATTCACTTCCTGCCAGGAAGAACGAACGAATCCACCACGACCACGCGCTTGTTTGAAGCTTTTTGCTTTATCGGCGTCTTCGATAATGGATGCCCATGCATCTACCGGATCGCTGTGCAGTCTTTTTGCTTCACGCCACATCTTCATCAGACGTTTGCGCATCAGCGGGTATTTCAGACGGTTAGCGCTGTAGAGATACCATGAATAGCTTGCACCACGCGGGCAGCCGCGAGGCTCGTGGTTGGGCATATCTGGACGAGTGCGTGGGTAGTCAGTTTGCTGGGTTTCCCAGGTCACCAGACCATTTTTCACATAGATTTTCCAGCTGCATGAGCCGGTGCAGTTTACACCGTGGGTTGAACGCACGATTTTGTCATGCTGCCAACGCTGGCGGTATCCATCCTCCCAGTCCCTATTGGTATTGAGAAGCTGGCCGTGCCCATCGGCAAAGGTTTCGCCCTTCTGCTTGAAGTAGCGAAACCGGTCCAGGAATTTACTCATCGGTTTTCTCCTGTAGGAGCCTGACGGCTCTCTGATAAATCGACATTGCTTGATTGAGAGCGAAGGTAACGCTCTGAAAGGGCGTGAGAATTGATAACGATCAAGGCAGGCAGGGATGAAAATTAAGGGTCGATTTTCACATACCCCCTTAGTGGGATATCGACAAATCAATCAACATATTGAATTTTATTGAGTTTTTTAAACCCACTCATCATACAAATGTTAAATTCTTTATAAGTGGGTATTAAGGGGTATCCCCCCTGTTTAGCATATTGCGAGCACCGTTCTAACAGGCTGTTGTCGCGTCACAATATAAAAGTATGTTGTAACTAATAGCAGGCAAAAAAAAGCGCGGTCTAACACCGCGCAATGGATAATCAACAGTTACTACTTTTTTATTTTTTAGAATGACGTCCGTACACCGCCCAGGTGATAACCACACAGCCGACATAGAAGATCAGGAATACTTTCATCGCATCGACCGGGGAGCCAGTTAATGCCAGGGACGTACCGAATGCTTTCGGGATAAAGAAGCCGCCGATCGCACCAATAGCTGAAATAAAGCCCAGCGCTGCCGCGGTGTCGGTCGCCGCCTCGCGCATCGCTTTCTCTTCTGAACCGCCTTCAGCTTTCACTCTGTCCATCGTCAGCTTGCGAAAGATAACGGAGATCATCTGGAAGGTTGAACCACTCCCCAGACCAGCCGTTAGGAACAGCGCCAGGAACACCGCAAAGAAGGCGATAAAGTTGCCACCGACACCGTTTGATGGCAGCGTCAGGAACAGTAAGGCACTGAAAATAGCCATCAGCACGAAGTTCACCAGCGTTACGCGGGTCCCCCCCAGTCGGTCAGAGATTGCGCCGCCTGCTGAACGAGCCAGAGCGCCAATCAACGGTCCAAAGAAGGCGTAATGCAGGATCTGTACCTCAGGAAACTGCGTTTTTGACAGCATTGCGAAACCGGCAGAGAAACCGATAAATGAACCGAAGGTTGCCAGATACAGCAGGCTCATAATCCACAGGTGCCCGCGTTTCAGCACCGGCAATTGCTCTTTCAGCGAAGCTTTTGAGGTTGCCAGTTCATTCATACCAAACCATGCGGCCAGCGTTAATACAGCCAGGAACGGTACCCAAATCCATGCGGCGTTTGCCAGATACAGTTGCGTACCATCCGGTTGTTCAACACCCTGGCTGCCAAATGCGGCAAAGATTGACAGTGAAACCACCAGCGGAGCGACTAACTGCATCACGCTGACGCCCATGTTACCCAGACCACCGTTCAGACCCAGCGCGCCACCCTGTTTCTGTTTTGGAAAGAAGAAGCTGATGTTTGCCATGCTGGAGGCAAAGTTCGCGCCGGCAAAACCGCACAACAGCGAGATAATGATAAAGGTACTAAATGGCGTGGAGGTATCCTGCACCGCAAAACCTAACCATACGCAAGGAATGATCAGGATACCGGTGCTGAACGCCGTCCAGCGACGTCCACCAAACAGGGGGACCATAAAGGAGTACGGTACACGCAGCAGCGCACCGGACACCGAAGGTAATGCCGTCAGCATGAACAGTTGTTCAGTGGTGAAATCAAATCCGACTTTCGGTAAGTTCACCGCCACGGCGCTAAATAACATCCACACGCAAAACGCCAGCAGCAAGCAAGGGACGGAAATCCACAGGTTACGGCTGGCGATTCGATGACCACGCTGCTGCCAGAAGGCGGGATCTTCCGGCCGCCATTCAGTAATTACAGCTCCAGATGCCCTTTCCGGGGCAGATGAGTGACTCATAGACACCTCTGATACTTGTTTCGATGCCTGCCACATTAGGGTTTACAGCTGGAGGTAAGTTGATATAAATCAAAGGAAAAGGTGTCATTATTGATGCCTGAAATTTATCATCATCCTAAATGAGTACATAACTTCGGTAAAAAAGATGTGGTTTTTCACGCTTCTGTCGTCCCCTACTCCCCCTCGTTTAGGATCTCTCCCTCTGGCGGCAATTAAGGGGTAGCCCGTTTGAGGTATGGGTATACTCCAGTGTATCGCCGAGAATAACGCCACTGCCTGCAGCAGAATCGTCATTCAATAAGGTTTTCGGTTTTACGAAAACCCGAAGGAACAAGTCACCATGTTTAAACGTTGTCTTTCCCCGCTTACGCTGGTCAACCAGGTGGCGCTGATTGTTTTATTGTCTACTGCCATCGGCGTGGCGGGTATGGCAGTCTCTGGCTGGCTGGTTCAGGGCGTTCAGGGTAGCGCGCATGCAATCAACAAAGCGGGATCGCTACGCATGCAAAGCTATCGCCTGCTGGCAGCCATACCGCTGGACGCCAACGATCAACCACTACTGGATGAAATGGAGCAAACGGCGTTTAGCCCGGAATTGACGCGTGCCGCGCAGCGTGACGGACAACAGGCGCAGTTAAAAGCCTTACAGGATTACTGGCACACCAAACTGGCACCGGGGCTTGCGCATGCGCAAACGCCTGATGCGGTAGCGCAGGATGTCAGGCGCTTTGTGGGCGGACTGGATAAGCTGGTCACCGCCTTTGACCATACCACCGAGTTACGCATTGAACGCGTCGTCTTGCTGCATCGCCTGATGGCCGTATTTATGGCATTGCTGCTGGTCTTCACCATTATCTGGCTGCGCGTGCGCCTGTTACAGCCGTGGAAACAACTGCTGGCGATGGCGCGAGCCGTCAGTCAACGTGATTTTACCCAACGCGCACATATCAGTGGGCGTAATGAGATGGCAGCGCTGGGCTCGGCGCTGAATAATATGTCGGAAGAACTGGCCGAAAGTTACGCGGTGCTGGAACAGCGGGTACAGGAGAAAACGGCGGGTCTGGAGCACAAAAATCAGATCCTCTCTTTCCTGTGGCAAGCCAACCGCCGCCTGCACTCTCAGGTGCCGTTGTGCGAACGCCTCTCTCCGGTACTGAACGGTCTGCAAAATTTGACCCTGCTGCATGATATTGAACTGCGGGTCTATGACCTGGAAGATGAAGATAATCATCAGGAATTTACCTGCCAGTCCAATGTCAGCTGTGATGAGAAAGGCTGCCATTTGTGTCCGCGCGGTACGCTACCCGCCATTGACGGCGGTATCACACTGAAATGGCGGCTAACCGACGCCCATACCCAGTATGGTATCCTGCTCGCGACTTTGCCGTACGGACGCCATCTCAGCCACGATCAGCAGCAACTGGTTGATACCCTGGTTGAGCAACTGACCGCAACGCTTGCACTCGACAGGCATCAGGAGCGTCAGCAGCAGTTGATCGTGATGGAAGAGCGTACCACCATTGCGCGCGAACTTCATGATTCTATTGCACAATCGCTCTCCTGTATGAAGATGCAGGTGAGCTGTTTGCAGATGCAGGGCGATGCGCTTTCAGATAACTGCCGCGAGCTGCTCAGTCAGATTCGTAACGAGTTGAACGCCTCCTGGGCGCAACTGCGCGAGCTGTTAACGACATTCCGTTTACAGCTGACGGAACCTGGATTAAGACCGGCGCTGGAAGCCAGCTGTCAGGAATACAGCGCGCGTTTTGGCTTTACGGTTAAGCTGGATTATCAGCTGCCACCGCGTCTGGTCCCTTCGTATCAGGCGATTCACCTGCTACAAATTGCGCGCGAAGCCCTGAGCAACGCCCTCAAACACTCTCAGGCCGATGAAGTAGTTGTGACGGTGGTGCAAAATGGTAAGCAGGTCAAACTAACAGTGCAAGATAACGGCTGCGGCGTACCGGAAAACGCCGAACGCAGTAACCACTACGGCATGATAATCATGCGCGACCGTGCGCAAAGCTTGCGCGGCGATTGCCGTGTACGCCGTCGCGAGACAGGCGGTACTGAAGTTGCTGTCACTTTTATTCCCGAAACAAACTTCACAGAAGTCCAAGGAGATACCCATGAGTAATCTGGAACCGGCAACCATCCTGTTGATCGACGATCATCCGATGCTGCGAACCGGTGTAAAACAGCTTGTCAGCATGGCGCCCGATATCACCGTTGTCGGCGAAGCCAGCAATGGTGAGCAGGGTATCGAGCTGGCAGAATCCCTTGATCCCGATCTGATCCTTCTTGATCTCAACATGCCTGGCATGAACGGTTTGGAAACACTCGACAAGCTGCGTGAGAAATCACTGTCAGGCCGTATCGTCGTGTTTAGCGTATCCAACCATGAAGAAGACGTGGTTACTGCACTGAAGCGCGGTGCCGACGGTTATCTGCTGAAAGATATGGAGCCGGAAGATTTGCTGAAAGCATTGCAGCAAGCGGCTGCCGGTGAAATGGTGCTGAGCGAAGCCTTAACGCCGGTTCTGGCCGCCAGCCTACGCGCCAATCGTGCAACGTCCGACCGTGATGTTACCCAACTGACGCCGCGCGAACGCGATATTCTTAAGCTCATCGCCCAGGGTCTGCCTAACAAGATGATCGCCCGCCGCCTGGACATCACCGAAAGCACGGTAAAAGTTCACGTGAAGCATATGCTGAAGAAAATGAAGCTCAAATCACGTGTTGAAGCCGCGGTATGGGTGCACCAGGAACGTATTTTCTGATAACGCGCGCATGCGTCATTGTTAACGAGGATCATTTTCCGAAACGGTAGTAAACGGTTCGGTCAGTGATAGCGTGATCTCATTGGAAGAGACACGCTGGCCCTGCTCATCTTCTACCACCACAGACAACCGCCAGCGGTTCGTCGCACCTTCTCTGCTGTCCCACTTCGGCATAATAATCGTCCAGCCCTGCGCGCTTCGGTTATTGCTGCCAGCCGTTAAGCTCAACGCCTGAGTATCGCCCTGCCACGTCAGGTGGCGGATCCCATGCAAACTACGCACCTGCAGCTTCAGCGCCACCGTCTCTCCCGGTTTGAGATCCCAGGGTGGCGTGGCCAAAAATACCGACAGCGTTTTACGCTGACGATACTCCAGCGTCGGCAAATTGTTACGCTGCGGATCATCATAACGACTGCCGCGCAGTGAACGGCTGTTCGCCACCTCACTGACCATCAACTGTTTTTTTAACGGCACGCCAAAACGGTAACTAAGGGTTAAGCCGAGGTTATTCTGGCTAATGCCGCTTTCCCCCTGCTTATGCTGCGCTGTCACCGTGATTAGCGGCACCGGTGTATAGCTCAGCCCGAGGTTCACCGCCACCGGATTGTGATACCCGGTTCCCGAATGAAATAGATCCACCCGGTCGCCAAAATACTGTTCCACGCTGACGCTGGTATTGAGGTGTTGATAGAACGGCATCCGCATTTGCGCGGTCAGATCGTAGCCGCGGGCCATCCGTTGTTGCTGGGTTGCAAAACGATCCTGCCAGGAAGACAACGGTTGATAATAGTTAGCGGATAAGCGCAAATATTCGCCCCACGCCTCTGCGCCGAGGCCTCCGCGGGGCAGATTTTCATCCAGTAAGTTGTCATAAAAGGTGTTGTAACCCAGTAACCAACCGTCGCGTACCCAACGTTGCCCAATCCCCGCATTACTGACTAAGCCGTCGTCCTGTTGCGTCACTCCTAGCTGGCTCCAGGTAAGATAACGTTGATTGTCCTGCCACGGCACAAACCAGCTTCCCCGACTCCCAGTAAAACTGCCTTCGTTATCCACCTGCAACCCGATGCTGGCGTTTCCCCAAGGAGAAAGCCAGGATTCCAGTTGCTGATTCACCTGTTCGCTGACCGTATCTCGCACCTGGCCAAACGCGAACTGCTTCGCCTGTTCACCGGTATCAAGCCCGTTATCAGTCATGCTGGCTTCACCAAACGCTTTGACCATTTCGGCAAAATGCTTTTCGCCTGCCCGCGACTCCGGGGCCATGCCAAGGTCGGGCAAGCCATCACTATTGTTATCGAAAGGGTTTTCAGCCTGGTGCACAAAGGACGACTGCGCGTTAGCAGTACCGCCTGCCAGCGGCAAGAGTGCGAATACAGCAAGAGAAGAACAGATAATACGGCTCAAATCGTTAGTGGTTTCTTACATCAATTAGCCACAGTGGCATACTTATCTTAAACCATAACGTTTTCAGCGTTGATTTTCAGCCCCTCCCCCTTTTTTCGGCATTATCCTGGCATTGAGAAATAGGTGTAACATACGTGTCGGTTATTAACGCTTACATGCAGTAACAGGAGTAAAAATGCAAAAGATAGTGATCGTCGCGAACGGAGCGGCTTATGGAAGCGAATCGTTATTTAACAGCCTGCGTCTGGCTATCGCCCTGCGCGAACAGGAAGCCGCTCTCGACCTGCGTCTGTTTTTAATGTCTGACGCCGTAACCGCAGGATTACGTGGTCAGAAACCCGCGGAGGGCTACAATATTCAGCAAATGCTGGAGATCCTGACTGCGCAAAATGTTCCGGTAAAACTGTGCAAAACCTGCACCGATGGTCGTGGGATCACGGCGCTGCCGTTAATTGACGGAGTGGCCGTCGGCACGCTGGTAGAACTGGCTCAATGGACGCTGGCTGCAGATAAAGTGTTGACCTTCTGATATACCGTTTTCAGGAAAGCGCACTGAAAGTGTCGATAATTTCCGGATTTAATATTTGATGGGCGCGGTTTCGTTGAACGTTAGCACGCCCGTTCAACCCTTTTTAAGTGTTTTGTCACTTTTGTTTAATCGTTATGCCATTTTTTGATCAAAATCAGCATCCTGTTGCTCCCCCTTTGGTGTTATGCAATGAGTGAAATGTGAACAACATCACGCAGCACTTTCGACAGAAAGTACGTTGTTTTCAAGAACGGGGGGAAAAATGGCATTAGTGAAGGCAAGTTTAAAGTTATTTGGTGGCGATACGGTGGTTGTGCGCTGTTCCGAGCGCTGTCACATCCACCTGATGAGCGAAAAAAATCACGTCAAAGACACGCAGTCCGACATCTTAAGCGTGCAGGATCGTGATAACGCATGGTTGACCGTGCCCTATACCGGCGTCTGGAACGTGCTGATCGACAGCCACAGTCAGTCGCTTGAGCATTCGATAAGTTATATTGCAGCCTAAGCGTGACATGCCCGAAAAGCGCCTGGCTTTCGGGCATACAATTCCACGCCGGGTTCAGGCAAACCCTGGCCGCATAACGCCTTCCGGCAGGTTCTCTCCCAACAATCGTTTGACCGTGATCACCAGATCATTAAGGCAATCATCCTGCATCCCCAGCTTGACCAGCTCTTGTTCCAGCGAGAACAGATACTGGGCATTAGTGCCTAAAGGTCCGCTGGCCGCGGCAATAAGCGGCGCGATCACCTGCGCGCGCGTGTCTGACTCAAACAACGGATGGCGCGGATCCATAATAAACACCAGCGCGTTCACCGTACGGCCGTCATCAAGCGCCAGCTGGCACCAGGTCGGCAGATAGCATCCGGTGATCATTTCTCGCTTCCACAACAGAGAAAGCTCTTGTTCCAGCGACGCGTCCGGCAAACGGTAGGCCACACCGGTGGTGCGTCCGCCCTCTTTCAGGGCCAGCATGCGTCCTGGCTGACACGCCGTTCCTCGCCCCGCCGTCAGGCGCAGACAAAATGCACGGTGCCAGCCGACTAATGTGCCGGTACAGGACTCTTCAAACTCTAAGGCCGGGTTCCACATCAACGATCCATAACCGAAGATCCACACCGGTCCATCATCTGGTCGACAAGCGAGCGTGGCGGCCAGTGAGGCTGCACGTTGTTCCGCTGACCAGAGTAGTGATTCTTCAATAGCACCAAATGCCGTCTTACAGTCGGCATTCAATAAAAAATCACGCGTTAACACCTTACACCTCCGCCACTGCTGCTTCCCTGCGACAACTTTTTTGACGCCTTCCGGGCTTTTTTACTGCTCATTTTGAAACCAATAGCTGGACAATAGGCAATTCACCGCTCGCTTGCAAGCCAGTAACCGCGCGGCGTAGCACGATTCGCTAACGCCTGATGCAAGCGAGTTTATAAAGGCATTATAATTGATACTGTTACGTCTTTTTATGCCATTTACCATCATCACCTTTTTGGTAATCATTTTTAACCGCGGCCCACGCCACCTTATGTGCAGTATCTTCTCGGGTGGCATCGTCACGGCGGTCAGATTTGTCTTTATACTGTTCCCAGGCGCTGTTGAAAGCTTCTTTATAAATGTCTTGAGCATGGGCTGGCAGAACGTGCTGCACGCTGTCAGGCAGATCGCTTTTAGATTTATAGGGCATTGTGAACTCCTCTTTTTAGGCTAAACCTTAAGTGTGGTTAACAATGCGGCGAGACGCCAATAATGGACATTTTTAAAAATTTTCTTTACCTAACCTTCTGTTAATTAAACAGTCTATAAACAAGAAATTGGTTTTTGGCCGCGCTGAGAGGGAAAACAGGTGATGTAGTAAAATTTCGTAAAATGTCACCTACAAAACCACGTTTTCTGTTATTTTTTACATTCTTTAATACTTTTTATAATTATAAATACCTGCAGAGATGGAGAATTAATGCAATGACACAAGCACATGAGGCGGTAAAAACCCGCCACAAGGAGACCTCTCTCGTCTTCCCGATTTTGGCGCTGGTAGTACTGTTCTTCTGGGGGAGCAGTCAGTCACTACCAGTGGTCATCGGTATTAATGCGCTGGCCCTTATTGGTATATTAAGCAGCGCATTCAGCGTTGTCCGTCATGCGGACGTATTAGCGCATCGACTTGGCGAACCCTACGGGTCGCTGATCCTCAGTTTGTCCGTTGTTATTCTTGAAGTCAGCTTAATCTCCGCATTAATGGCAACCGGCGATGCCGCACCTACACTCATGCGCGATACGCTGTATTCAATCATTATGATCGTAACCGGGGGTCTGGTCGGTTTTTCATTACTGTTAGGTGGCCGTAAATTTGCCACTCAGTATATGAACCTATTTGGTATTAAGCAGTATTTAATCGCCCTGTTCCCACTGGCCATTATTGTACTGGTATTCCCGATGGCGTTGCCGGGGGCAAATTTCACTACCGCGCAGGCGCTGTTGGTGGCGTTAATTTCTGCGGCGATGTACGGCGTATTTTTGCTGATTCAAACTAAAACGCACCAAAGTCTGTTCATTTACGAGCATGAAGACGAGGGTGACGACGACGACCCGCATCACGGTAAGCCGTCAGCGCACAGCAATCTGTGGCACGCCGCCTGGCTTATCATTCATCTGATCGCTGTTATCGCCGTGACCAAGATGAACGCCAGCCCGCTTGAGACCTTGCTGACTGAACTGAATGCGCCAGTCGCATTTACGGGTTTCCTGGTCGCGTTACTGATACTTTCGCCTGAAGGACTGGGCGCACTGAAAGCGGTTCTGAGCAATCAGGTACAGCGGGCAATGAATTTATTCTTCGGTTCGGTGTTAGCCACAATTTCGCTGACCGTACCGGTGGTGACGCTGATTGCATGGGCAACCGGGAATGATTTGATGTTTGCGCTGGGGGCGCCAGAGATGATTGTGATGGTTTCATCACTGGTTCTGTGTCAGATCTCTTTCTCCACCGGACGCACCAATGTGCTTAACGGTGCAGCGCATCTGGCACTGTTTATCGCCTATCTGATGACAATATTTGCCTGATTATTATTTTAGACGTACCGCACGGTCCTCTTGAGGGCCGTTTTCTTTTCTGCCGATATAACACAATCGATGGCGCGTCTGGTGCCTGACGGCGACCTTGACACCCTTTTCAAATAGCAGGCCGGAGGGAAATTCCGGCCTGTCACACTCACTTAGTTCTCGGTATCCAGCTCGTCGAAGCTTTTCACCAGGTCATCAATCGCTTTAATCTGCGTCAGGAACTGTTCCAGCTTCGCCAGCGGCAGCGCGGATGGACCATCGCATTTCGCATTGGCTGGATCCGGATGCGCTTCAATAAACAGACCTGCCAGACCAACCGCCATACCGGCACGCGCCAGTTCGGTAACCTGCGCCCGACGACCGCCGCTTGCTGCGCCAAACGGATCGCGGCACTGCAGCGCATGGGTAACGTCAAAAATCACCGGTGAGTTGCCGGAGACTTTCTTCATCACGCTGAAGCCCAGCATGTCCACAACCAGGTTGTCATAACCAAAGTTCGCACCACGGTCGCACAGAATAACCTTATCGTTGCCGCCTTCATGGAATTTATCCACGATGTTGCCCATCTGAGCCGGGCTGATGAACTGCGGTTTCTTAACGTTGATTACAGCACCGGTTTTCGCCATCGCTTCCACCAGATCGGTCTGACGAGCGAGGAATGCCGGAAGCTGAATCACATCCACCACATCAGCAACAGGCTGTGCCTGGCTGGCTTCGTGAACGTCGGTGATCACTTTTACGCCAAAAGTCTGTTTCAGTTCCTGGAAGATTTTCATCCCTTCTTCAAGGCCCGGTCCACGGTAAGAGTGGATGGAAGAACGGTTGGCTTTATCAAAGGAGGCTTTAAACACGTAAGGGATACCCAGCTTTTGAGTAACGGTTACGTAGTGCTCACAAATGCGCATCGCCAGATCGCGGGATTCCAGCACGTTCATTCCGCCAAACAGCACGAACGGCAGGTCATTTGCCACGTTGATGTCGCCAATGCTAACCACTTTTTGTTTCATAGGATCGCCTTAAACGGTAGGTAAAGTGTGATTAATCAATGCAATACAATTTGTTTGTGCGAAATAGTATTAATTTGCGCACGAATCATTTCGCTGATCGGGTCTTCCGGACACTGTTCAACGAAATAACTTAAATCTGTCAGCGCAACATGTTCGCACTCGAGCTGCGCGTATATTAAACCACGATCGCGAATTTCATACGGATCTTCAGGATTAAACTGCAATAGTGCTTCACTGGCACGCAGCGCCAGCTCCATTTGCCGCTCTTCCATCAGTGATGATTTCAGCGTGTCGAGCAGTTTGCGGATCACTTCCGCGTTATCCGCCTCATCCAGGTCTTCGTTAAACAGCTCCGCGACCGGGCTGATGTTCCCCTTCAACCACACTTCCAGCGTGTGCTCATTTAACGTTTCGCCATTGAATGGATTGATTAGCCACATTTCACCATCGAGCGACTCAATACGAAGGATCAGTTGCGTCGGGAAAATCACCGGTACCAGCGGCAGCTCCAGTCTGTTGGCAATCCACAATAAGATCGCCCCCAGAGACACGGCGCTGCCCTGCCGATTTTTCAGTACCTGGTCAAGCCAGAGTGCATCAGAAAGACGATAGACGCCGTGGGTATCCGTAAATCCCCATTCGCCGTAAAAAAGTGCCAGCAGTTTTTCCAGTTGCTCATCCTGAGACAGGAGCTGGCTAATTTCTTCTTGCGCCAGACTGACCAGACGTTCCAGTTCGTCGTAGACAGTTTGTGTTGGAAAATCCAGACGGATAGACTCCGACGCCAGGATCATCCCATCACACAATGGCGCTTTATTAAATTCGAAATCAGCTAACGACCTCATGCTTACCCCAGTAACGGTATTTTTGTGGTGGCGAGTTTAATGATGATGTACAGCACCACCAGCGCCAGCGGAAATGCGACTAATCGCGCCTGCTGACTGCGCGCCCGACGATAATCGAGCGCAATAAAACCCAAAACGATGTAAATGATAACCCCAAACAGCTTTTCAGTCAGCCATGTCCCGTGCTCAGTGAATGGCAGGATGTGCGCTTTAACCATTAACGCCACGCCGCTGAGTAATAAAACGGTATCCACAACCGGTGGCACAATGCGCGTCCAGCGTGCGCAGGCAAGACGCGAGTCGGTGTAACGCCACCAAAAACGCAGCGTCAGCAAGCCAACGGAAAGCGCAATACTGATGAGATGAATGTTGAGTAACACACTGAAGGTACTCATGATGGGATGCGTCCAAGCGTAATTCGCTCATTGCCGCCATAATCACGGCAGGTTTCAACCGCCTGGTAACCCGCACGAGTAAAGACGTCCCGGACGGCCTGCCCCTGCTGCCAGCCATGTTCCAGCAACAGATAGCCGCCGGGCGTTAAGACGCGCTGAGACTGGTCAATGATATGCACAATATCCGCCAGTCCCCGATCGCCCGCCACCAGTGCCGACAGAGGTTCAAAGCGTACATCGCCTTGCGCCAGGTGCGGATCCTGTTCGTCGATATACGGCGGATTGCTGACAATCATGTCAAACTGCTGTCCCTGCAAAGCGCTGAACCAGTTGCTTTGCAGCACGCAAACATTGTCGATGCCCAGATGCTGTTTGTTGCGAGTGGCCAGCGCAACGGCATCCGGCATCCGGTCAACCGCCGTTACCGCGCAATCCGGACGTTCGGTTGCCAGCGCCAGCGCAATGGCGCCCGTGCCGGTTCCCAAGTCGAGAATGCGGCACGCTGAGGCCGGCAGGCGAGCAAGCGCCTGTTCCACCAGACACTCAGTATCCGGACGAGGGATAAGCGTAGCCGGAGACACAAACAGCGGCAGTGACCAGAACTCCCGCACGCCGGTTAAATGCGCCACCGGCTCACCCCGCTGACGGCGCTCCAGTAATGTGTCGAGCTGTTGACGCTGCGCCTCGGTTAATACCGTTTCACCGAAAGCCAAAATAAAGGTGCGTCCCTTACCGGTAACAAACTCGAGCAAAATCTCGGCGTCACGGCGCGGGCTTTCACTTGCCTGTAATTGGCTTATCGCTTCACGCAGCCAGTGCTGATAATCCATTAATCCTGCTCGGACAACGCCGCCAGTTGGTCGGCCTGGTATTCCTGGACAATTGGCTCAATGAGCATATCCAGTTTGCCTTCCATCGCTTCATCCAGACGGTAGAGCGTCAGGTTAATGCGGTGGTCTGTCACGCGCCCCTGCGGGAAGTTATAGGTACGGTTGCGATCGCTGCGATCGCCACTGCCCAACAGATTGCGACGCTCAGAGGCTTCTGCCTGTTGACGTCTTGCCACTTCGGCGGCTCGAATTCGCGCCCCCAGCACCGACATCGCTTTCGCTTTGTTTTTATGCTGCGAACGTTCGTCCTGGCATTCCACTACGATACCGGTCGGCAAGTGGGTAATACGGATTGCGGAGTCGGTGGTGTTAACGTGCTGACCCCCTGCGCCTGATGAGCGGAAGGTATCAATACGCAGATCGGCCGGGTTGATATCCGGCAGTTCGGCATCTGGTAGTTCCGGCATGACCGCGACCGTACAGGCAGAAGTGTGAATACGGCCCTGTGACTCCGTCGCAGGTACGCGCTGCACACGATGTCCACCGGACTCAAATTTCAGTCGACCGTACACGCCTTCGCCGCTAATTTTGGCAATGACTTCTTTAAACCCGCCATGTTCGCCTTCGCTGGCGCTCATGATCTCTACCCGCCAGCGACGCGATTCAGCGTAACGGCTGTACATGCGGAACAGATCGCCGGCAAACAGCGCGGCCTCATCACCACCGGTTCCCGCACGCACTTCGAGGAAGGCGTTACGTTCGTCATCAGGATCTTTAGGCAACAGCAGAACCTGCAGATGTTGCTCCAGCTGCTCGCATTTATCTTTTGCTTCACGCAGTTCATCCTGCGCCATTTCACGCATTTCAGGATCGTCGAGCATCATCTGAGCCGTCTCGATATCTTCCTGAACCTGTTGCCAGTCCGTAAAACAGCGAGATACATCGCTTAATTGCGCATATTCGCGCGACAGTGCACGAAAGCGTTCCTGGTCTGCGATAGTACCCGCATCCCCGAGCAGCGCCTGAACTTCTTCATGGCGTTCATGCAGGGCTTCCAGTTTGGCAACGATAGAAGGCTTCATAGGCGTAAATGCACCCTGTAAAAAATAAGATTGGTGTGCTGCTACTCCAGCCCGAGGCTGTCGCGCAGAATATTCAGGCGTTCACTATCCCCGTCACGGGCGGCCTGTTGAAGTGATTTGGTTGGTGCATGGATCAAGCGGTTGGTCAGTTTCCAGGCCAGATCCTGCATAATGGCTTGCGCATCACCACCCTGTTGAAGAGCGGCCAACGCTTTGGCGGTCAGTTCATCACGAATCTGTTCTGACTGACTGCGATACTCGCGGATAGTTTCACTTGCGCCCTGAGCGCGTAGCCAGGCCATAAATTCGCTGGTTTCCTGCGCCACAATGGTTTCGGCTTCCACGGCCGCCGCTTTGCGCTGGGCCAGGTTATGCGAAATGATGCTTTGCAGGTCGTCAACGCTGTACAGATAGGCGTTGGACAACTTACCCACTTCCGGCTCGACATCGCGCGGTACGGCGATATCCACCAGCAGCATAGGTTGATTACGGCGATTTTTAAGCGCGCGCTCCACCATTCCTTTGCCGATAATCGGCAGCGGGCTGGCGGTAGAACTGATAATAATATCGGCATCCTGTAAACGCGCGTCGATATCACTCAGCGAAATCACTTCGGCGCCGACTTCATCCGCCAGCACCTGCGCACGCTCGCGGGTACGGTTGGCGATGATCATCTTCTTCACTTGATGCTCACGCAGGTGTCGCGCCACCAGCTCAATGGTTTCGCCTGCGCCCACTAACAGCACGGTCACCGTGGAGAGCGATTCAAATATTTGCCGCGCCAGCGTACAGGCGGCAAAAGCCACGGACACGGCGCTGGCACCGATGTCTGTTTCTGTACGTACACGTTTAGCGACAGAGAATGATTTCTGGAACATGCGTTCCAGCGCACTGGCGTTCAGGTGACCTTTTTGCGAATCCGCAAAAGCTTTTTTCACCTGCCCCAGAATCTGCGGTTCACCAAGCACCAGCGAATCCAGACCGCTGGCAACACGCATCAAATGACTGACGGCGTCGTTGTCCTGGTGCCAGTACAGGCTATTGCGCAAGTCTTCTTCATTAAGATTATGGTAATCGCACAGCCAGCGAACCAGCGCTTCTTGCAGGTTATCCTGCTCTTCAACGCTGAGATACAGTTCCGTACGGTTACACGTCGACAGCACCACCCCGCCCTGCACCATTGGCTGCGCAAGCAGGCTGTCCAGCGCCTGATCGAGCGTATCCGGCGAAAACGTTACGCGTTCTCGCAGCGATACAGGTGCCGTTTTATGGTTAATACCAAGCGCTAAAAGGGTCATGTGTGCGGGAATAGTACCAGCGTTGATAAGGTTAGACTGGGTGCATCATACAGGATGCGTGCGGTCAATAAAAGAGACTGCCCCCTTTTGGAGTAATAGCTTAGTGCACAAATTTGAGCGATTTAAGATAACTTGAACGTAGACGATGTATGATGGCGGCGCTAGCATTAAGAGTTATAACTGCAACGTATCTCAAGGATTTGTCATCATTATGACCCTGCCTGATTTTCGCCTGATTCGCCTGCTGCCGTTGGCGGCCCTGGCTCTTACCGCCTGTACGCTCAACGCGCCGAAAGGTCCCGGCAAAAGCCCTGACTCTCCACAGTGGCGCCAGCACCAGCAGGAAGTACGCGCCCTGAACCAATATCAGACGCGCGGTGCGTTTGCGTATATTTCCGATCAACAGAAAGTCTATGCCCGCTTTTTCTGGCAACAAACCGGACAGGATCGCTACCGTCTCCTGCTGACCAATCCCCTGGGCAGCACTGAACTGGAACTCAATGCCCAGCCGGGCAACGTCGAACTTGTCGATAACAAAGGCAAGCACTACACCGCTGACGACGCCGAAGAGATGATTGGTAAGCTGACCGGCATGCCTATTCCATTGAACAGCCTGCGCCAGTGGATCCTTGGCCTGCCGGGAGACGCCAGCGATTACAAACTCGACGACCAGTATCGTCTGAGTGAAGTGAACTACAGCAAAGACGGTAAAAATTGGAAAGTGGTCTATAGCGCCTACGACAGCAAAATTAAGCCCGCGATGCCGGCAAACATGGAACTGTCCGACGGCGATCAGCGTATTAAGCTGAAAATGGATAACTGGATTGTGAAATGATGACCCACTGGCCCTCTCCGGCAAAACTGAATCTGTTTTTATACATCACCGGGCAGCGTGCGGACGGTTATCACACTTTGCAAACGCTATTCCAGTTTCTTGATTATGGCGACACGATAGGTATTGCGCTGCGTGGCGACGGCGAAATCCGCCTGTTAACGCCGGTGGAAGGCGTTGCGCATGAAGACAATCTCATTGTCCGTGCGGCGCGCTTGCTGATGAAGGCGGCGTCTGAAAGCGATCGCCTTCCCAAAGGGAGCGGCGCCGACATCAGTATCGAAAAACGCCTGCCGATGGGCGGCGGTCTTGGCGGAGGTTCGTCTAATGCAGCTACCGTCCTGGTGGCGCTGAATCACCTTTGGCAGTGCGGACTTTCGGTTGATGAACTGGCAGGACTCGGCTTAACGCTGGGGGCGGACGTTCCCGTATTCGTGCGCGGCCATGCGGCCTTTGCTGAAGGCGTAGGTGAAATTCTGACGCCGGTCGAGCCAGAGGAAAAATGGTATCTGGTCGCCCACCCGGGAGTCAGTATTCCGACGCCGGTGATTTTTAAAGATCCCGACCTCCCGCGCAACACGCCAAAAAGGTCAATAAGAACGTTACTAAAATGTGAATTCAGCAATGATTGCGAGGTTATCGCAAGAAAACGTTTTCGCGAGGTTGATGCGGCGCTTTCCTGGCTGTTAGAATACGCGCCGTCGCGCCTGACTGGTACAGGGGCTTGTGTCTTTGCTGAATTTGACACTGAGTCTCGTGCTCGCCAGGTGCTTGAGCAAGCCCCGGAATGGCTCAAAGGCTTTGTGGCGAAAGGTGTCAACCTCTCCCCATTGCACAGAGCGTTACTCTAAATCATTCAGGTTTCAGGAAGATGGCGAAATATGCCAGCACACATGAAACGTGAAAGATGACGAGTAAGCCGGGCAAGCTGAGTTGCGGTGACAACGTCACCCTGTTCCAGACGTTGCATCGCGCTCTTTAATACACCGCATGGAGAGGATACTGCCTGGCCCGCACAGTTTTCGGCAGATTCTTTCCACCAATGGACGCATGCCTGAGGTTCTTCTCGTGCCTGATATGAAGCTTTTTGCTGGTAACGCCACCCCGGAACTAGCACAACGTATTGCCAACCGCCTGTACACTTCACTCGGCGACGCCGCTGTAGGTCGCTTTAGCGACGGCGAAGTCAGCGTACAAATTAATGAAAATGTACGCGGTGGTGATATTTTCATCATCCAGTCCACTTGTGCCCCTACTAACGACAACCTGATGGAATTGGTCGTTATGGTTGATGCGCTGCGCCGTGCTTCCGCAGGCCGTATCACCGCCGTTATTCCTTACTTCGGCTATGCACGTCAGGATCGTCGCGTACGTTCCGCTCGTGTACCGATTACTGCTAAAGTCGTCGCTGATTTCCTGTCCAGCGTTGGCGTTGACCGCGTCCTCACCGTTGACCTGCATGCTGAACAGATCCAGGGCTTCTTTGACGTACCGGTTGATAACGTATTCGGTAGCCCGATCCTGTTAGAAGACATGCTGCAGCTGAATCTGGACAATCCGATTGTGGTTTCTCCGGACATCGGTGGCGTCGTGCGTGCCCGCGCTATCGCTAAACTGCTGAACGATACCGACATGGCTATCATCGACAAACGACGCCCGCGCGCGAACGTTTCTCAGGTGATGCACATTATTGGTGACGTTGCAGGTCGTGACTGCGTGCTGGTTGATGATATGATCGATACCGGCGGTACGCTGTGTAAAGCAGCAGAAGCACTGAAAGAACGTGGTGCAAAACGCGTATTTGCTTACGCTACCCACCCGATCTTCTCAGGTAATGCGGCAAACAACCTGCGCAATTCAGTGATTGATGAAGTCGTTGTCTGTGACACTATTCCACTGACTGACGAAATCAAAGCACTGCCAAACGTGCGTACATTGACCCTGTCGGGTATGCTGGCCGAAGCGATTCGTCGTATCAGCAACGAAGAATCCATCTCTGCTATGTTCGAGCATTAATCGAGCCCGGCTCAAAAACCCGCTGCGGCGGGTTTTTTTATCTGCAACATCTATTTGTATGACTTATGCCTCCTTCACCTGCCATTTAGTTGACAGATGATGCGCTCATGGATGAAACATTATTGTGAACAGATTATTTTCCTCACATGTGATGCCTTTCCGCGCCCTCATCGACGCTTGTTGGAAAGAAAAATATACCGCTTCTCGCTTTACCCGCGACCTGATCGCCGGGATAACCGTTGGGATCATTGCCATTCCGCTGGCGATGGCCCTGGCAATAGGCAGTGGCGTGGCGCCGCAGTACGGCTTGTATACCTCAGCCGTGGCTGGGATTGTTATCGCCCTTACCGGGGGTTCACGTTTTAGCGTATCTGGACCAACCGCCGCTTTCGTGGTGATTCTGTATCCGGTGTCGCAACAGTTTGGGCTGGCAGGCCTGCTGGTCGCAACGCTAATGTCCGGGATATTCCTGATCCTTTTCGGCCTCGCCCGTTTTGGTCGCCTGATCGAATATATCCCGGTATCCGTTACGTTAGGTTTTACATCGGGTATTGGTATCACCATCGGTACCATGCAGATTAAAGATTTTCTCGGTCTGCAAATGGCCCATGTCCCGGAGCACTACCTGCAAAAGGTCGGCGCGCTGTTTATGGCCCTGCCAACCCTCAACGTTGGCGATGCCGCAATTGGCGTGGTGACGCTGGGGATCCTGATTTTCTGGCCGCGTCTGGGGATCCGACTGCCGGGCCACCTTCCTGCGCTGCTGGCAGGCTGTGCGGTAATGGGGATTGTGAACCTGACCGGCGGCCATGTCGCCACCATCGGTTCTCAGTTCCACTACATTCTGGCTGACGGCTCGCAGGGTAACGGTATCCCGCAGTTGCTGCCGCAACTGGTATTACCGTGGGACATGCCGGAGTCAAACTTTACCCTGAGCTGGAGTTCGTTACAGGCGCTGTTACCGGCCGCCTTCTCCATGGCGATGCTCGGGGCGATTGAATCTCTACTGTGCGCCGTCGTACTTGATGGGATGACTGGCACCAAGCATAAAGCCAACAGTGAGCTGATTGGCCAGGGCCTGGGCAACATCGTGGCACCGTTCTTCGGTGGTATCACCGCCACGGCGGCAATTGCCCGTTCTGCGGCAAACGTCCGCGCCGGGGCGACCTCACCAATTTCAGCGGTCATCCACGCGATTCTGGTGATCCTCGCCCTGCTGGTGCTTGCGCCGCTGCTTTCCTGGTTACCGCTTTCCGCCATGGCCGCCCTGCTGCTGATGGTGGCATGGAACATGAGTGAAGCGCATAAAGTGGTGGATCTGCTGCGTCATGCGCCAAAAGACGACATCATTGTCATGCTTATGTGTATGTCGCTGACGGTGCTATTCGACATGGTGATCGCCATCAGCGTCGGTATCGTTCTCGCCTCCCTGCTGTTTATGCGTCGTATCGCGCGCATGACGCGTCTGGCGCCGGTCAACGTAGACGTACCTGACGATGTGCTGGTGCTGCGCGTTATTGGCCCACTTTTCTTTGCCGCTGCGGAGGGATTATTTACCGATCTCGAATCGCGTATTGCAGGTAAACGTATTGTGGTCTTAAAGTGGGACGCGGTCCCGGTACTGGATGCCGGTGGTCTGGACGCTTTCCAGCGTTTTGTAAAACGCCTCCCGGAAGGGTGTGAACTGCGGATCAGTAATCTGGAATTCCAGCCGTTACGTACCATGGCGCGCGCGGGCATTCAGCCGATTGCCGGACGCCTGACGTTCTTCCCGAATAAAGACGCCGCGCTGGCAGATATCAGCTGACGTGTAGCCCGGCCAGGCGAAGCGCCGCCAGACTACAAATGACAGGCAAAAAAATGGCTCCCGTGTGTGGGAGCCATTTTTATAATCAGCTTATTGCTTACGCGTTCAACAGTTGCTCAGCTGTCGCTTTCACGCTTGCCAGCAGGACTTTGACATCCTCCAGACACACCGTGGGGTTCAGCAGCGTCAGCTTCAGGCAGGTTACGCCATCCGCTTCGGTCACGCCAACGTTGGCGCTACCAGAAGCCAGCAGAACGTCGCCAATACGCTGGTTTAACAGCGCAACGAACGCCATGTCGTCACTGTGCGGACGGAAACGGAACAGCACGCTTGCCAGCTGCGGCTCCATCACCAGTTCCAGGTGTGGCTGAGTTTTCACAAACGCAGCCACATCACGCGCCAGCGTTACGCCGTTATCAATGATTTCGGCATACTGCTTTTTGCCCAGCGCTTCGAGACCCATCCACAGCTTCAGCGCGTCAAAACGGCGCGTGGTCTGCAGCGATTTCGACACCAGATTCGGTACGCCCGCCTCTTCATCAAAATCAGAGTTCAGGTACGCCGCCTGGTAACGCATCAGCTCGTAATGACGCGCGTCTTTCAGCAGGAACGCGCCGCAGCTGATGGTCTGGAAGAACTGTTTGTGGAAGTCCAGCGTCACGGAATCCGCCAGTTCAAGGCCGTTCAGGAAGTGACGATACTGCTCAGAAAGCAGTAACGCCCCGCCCCATGCTGCATCCACATGCATCCAGATCTGGTGTTCTGCCGCCAGCGCCGCAATGTCCGCTAACGGATCGATTGCGCCCGCATCGGTAGTACCCGCAGTGGCGACAATCGCCATCACCTGTTCGCCGTTGGCTTTCGCCTGGGCCAGCTTGTCTTTCAGGTCAGCCAGATCCATGCGTGAGAACGCATCGGTCTTCACCTGGGTGACGGAACGGTAACCCAGCCCCATCAGCGCCATGTTCTTCTGCACAGAGAAGTGCGCGCTTTCAGAGCAAAATACTTTGATTTTACTCAGGTCGCCGGTCAGACCATTCTGCTGAATGGAATGCCCCTGGCGGGCAAAAAAGGCGTCGCGCGCCAGCATCAGGCCCATCAGGTTGCTCTGGGTGCCACCGCTGGTGAACACGCCCGCGTCGCCTGCCGCATAGCCCACCTGCTCACGCAACCATTCGATCAGTTTGATCTCAATGATGGTCGCCGACGGGCTCTGATCCCAGGAGTCCATACTCTGGTTGGTGGCGTTGATCAGCACTTCTGCCGCCTGGCTAATCACCAGGCTCGGGCAGTGCAGGTGCGCCACGCACTGCGCATGGTGAACCAACAAGCTGTCTTTCAGAAAGTATTCAACCGCACGCTCAATAGCGGCCTGGTTGCCCAGGCCCTGAGACGTAAAATTCAGGTTGATACGTTCGCGCAGTTGCTCAACGGTTTTGCCCTGATACATCTCAGGTTGCTTCAACCATTCAACGACCGCTTGCGTACTCTGCTCGATAGCGTCCTGGTAGGCAGCAATGCTTTGTGCCGAGCCGGACAGAATCGGATTTACGTCTGACATTCGATCCAACTCCGTTTAAACCGGCTTCACGCCAGCGCCCAGCAGGGCATTTTCGAATTTATCGAGGAAAATCTCCAGCTCTGCGTTGGTGATCAACAGAGACGGCAGCAGACGCAGTACGCAACCGTTACGGCCGCCACGCTCCAGAATCAGGCCGTTTTCGAAACATTTTTTCTGCAGCAGCGCGGAAAGCTCGCCATCGGCCGGGTAGCAGCCCATGTGATCCTGCGCTTCGTTCGGCTTAACGATTTCCAGACCAATCATCAGGCCCAGACCACGTACCTGGCCGATAACCGGGTAACGTTTCTGCAGGTCAGTCAGTTTGCCTTTCAGCCACTCGCCCTGGGCAGCAACTTTATCGGCAATCTTGTCGTCTTTGAGGATTTTCAGCGTTGTCAGACCGGTCGCCATCGCCAGTTGGTTGCCGCGGAAGGTGCCAGTGTGATGGCCCGGAGCCCACGCATCGAACTGCTTTTTAATGCCCAGTACCGCCAGTGGCAGACCGCCGCCAACCGCTTTGGACATCACGATGATATCCGGCTCAATACCGGCGTGTTCGAAGGCGAACAGTTTACCCGTGCGCGCGAAGCCAGCCTGAACTTCATCGATAATCAGCAGAATGCCGTGTTCCTGGGTCACTTTACGAATACGCTGCAGCCACTCGATCGGAGCCGGGTTTACCCCGCCCTCGCCCTGCACCGCTTCGAGGATCACGGCAGCCGGTTTACGCACGCCGCTCTCAACGTCGTTGATCAGGTTTTCGAAGTAGTAGGTCAATGCTTTGACGCCAGCGTCGCCGCCGATACCCAGCGGGCAACGGTACTGATGCGGATACGGCATAAACTGCACTTCCGCCATCATGTTGCTGACGGCTTCTTTCGGCGACAGGTTGCCGGTCACGGACAGCGCGCCGTGGGTCATCCCGTGGTAGCCACCGGAGAAGCTGATGATGCTGGAACGGCCGGTAACTTTCTTCGCCAGCTTCAGCGCCGCTTCAACGGCATCGGCACCGGACGGCCCGGTGAACTGCAGGCAATACTCTTTGCCCTGGCCCGGTAATAAAGAAAGTAAATACGATGAGAATTCATCTTTTAACGGTGTGGTAAGGTCAAGCGTATGTAACGGTAAGCCGCTTGTGATGACACTTTGAATGCTCTGCAGCACTTCAGGATGATTATGACCAAGCGCCAGGGTTCCGGCACCTGCCAGGCAATCAAGATATTGATTATTTTCTACGTCAGTAATCCAGACGCCCTGCGCTTTAGCAATCGCTAATGGCAGTTTACGTGGATAGCTGCGGACATTAGATTCAAACTCAGCCTGTCTTGCTAAAAAGGTATCATTGCTCTGTGGTAATGAATTAGCACTTAAAGTATCAATACGGACTTTATCCGTCATCATATCACTCCTACAACCAGGTGTAGATTAACGCCTGATTGAATAAATGGTTATAAGGGTTACCTGTAAAAAAGCGCGGCTAATATATGTTGTTTTAGCCCTGGACTCAATCATTTATTTTTCAACACATTTAGCAGGTGTTTTTTCTTTATAATTCAAAGTGTAACAGCCACCCTTCATTACGAAATCCTAAAGAAATATATCTATTTAATTAACAATTACCATAGCCAATTGCAACGCATACGATGTTATAAAAACCATGTAATTTTCATGTTTTTATTATTTTTTTACACGTTTTTACCATTAATAATGTACGCGTTTTCTTGTTACGACATGATTTTTCACTTATTTGTCGATAAATCGAATAAAAAAGTCGATCCCTAAATATAAATCACTTAGTATGGCGCGCTTATTTGCAGGCTATGTAAATAAAATTAATGCGCAGCACCCGGTAACGCGTACAGGCGACACGCGTTTTCGACAACAGGAATTCCCTGGGTTGTCAGCAGAAATGTTCGCGGGCGGACATTTCGTAAGGCGAACACCGTTTCCCCTTATGCCGAGAATGAAAATTTTCTAGCCATACTTTTATGGCGCCCTGATATGAGATTGTTATGACTCGCATTTATCCACCATCCGTCGTTGCCAAATTTGGCGGCACCAGCGTCGCTGATTTTGATGCGATGAACCGAAGCGCCAGCATTGTCCTTGCTGATCAAGATGTCCGTTTAGTCGTACTGTCTGCTTCAGCAGGCGTTACAAACTTACTGGTCGAGCTTTCTGAAGGTCTGGAAACGCATCAACAATTAGATAAGCTTGAGACCCTACGCGCCATCCAATACAACATTATTTCCCGCCTGAAGCAGCCGTCCGTTATCAGCACGGAAATCGATAATCTTCTCAACAACATCCGCCATCTTGCACAAACGGCGACCGTTTCACCGTCTGATGCGCTAAGCGATGAATTGGTCAGTCACGGCGAGCTGATGTCCTCTTTACTGTTTACTGAAGTCTTACGTGAACGGCATGCCGAGGCCGGGTGGTTTGACGCCCGCAGCGTGATGCGTACCAACTCCAGTTTCGGCTGCGCCGAACCCGAACTCAGTTCGTTGCACCACCTGGTGGAGACTCACCTGCGCCCTCGTCTTGAGCAAGCGATTATGGTGACCCAGGGGTTTATCGGCCGGGATGCCGCAGGGCATACCACTACGCTGGGACGCGGTGGTAGTGATTACACGGCGACGCTTCTCGGTGAGGCGCTTCACGCCGCACGCGTGGACATCTGGACCGATGTCGCAGGGATCTACACCACCGATCCGCGCATTGCGCCGCGGGCCAAACGGATTGACCACATCTCATTTTCCGAGGCCAGCGATATGGCCGCCTTTGGTGCGAAGGTCCTCCACCCGGCTACGCTGCTTCCGGCAATGCGTAAAAGCATTCCGGTCTTTGTTGGCTCAAGTAAGGATACGGCTGCCGGTGGTACGCTGGTGCATAACACCACCGACAACCCACCTCGCTATCGTGCGCTTGCCGTGCGCCGTAAACAGACGCTGTTGCGATTACATAGTCTGGAGACACAACCGTCCGGTTCTTTCCTGGCGCAGTCCTTCGCCATTTTAGCTCGCCACGCAGTCACGGTGGATTTGGTTACAACCTCAGAGAACAGTATTGCGCTGGCGCTGGACGCAACTCACGCTACCTCAGGTGAAGATCATATACTGACCAGCGCATTGTTTACCGCATTATCCTCCCACTGTCGTGTGGAAGTGGAAACCGGACTGGCATTGGTGACTTTGGTGGGGAATCGGCTGACTCAGGCGGCGGGGGTTTGCAAAGACGTTTTTGCCTGGCTTGAAGGGCATACGGTGCGAATGATTTGCCACGGCGCGTCAAATGACAACCTGTGTTTCCTGTTGCCCGCTGAAGACGCGGATAGCGCGGTTAAAACGTTACATTATCGGTTATTCGAATAACGTTTCTTATATTCCGTAGCAAATATAAAAGTGCGTTCTATGCAAGGATAATGAACAAGCAGAGTCCTGGTTTTTCAACCAGGACTTTGTATTCAAACCGCAGCCCTCTCTACCGGGAAACGATTTAGTTATGACGATGAGTGGTATCACCGCGACGACAGCGTTTGTCATAATGGCGTACCCACCAGTAACGGTCACTGATTTGCTCGTGCCCGCCCACTCTGGCTCCCGCCAACCACAGAACACCACCTACAAAAATACTGAGCACGGCACCATGTGCGAAAAACTGTGGCAGATTAAATTGCGGCAATTGGTTTAAAATAGAGTAACCAACACCCCCCACCATCACCACCAACCCTAAAGCCATGAGCACGTTACCGAGTAACGAAGCGTTTTTGCGTTTCATGTGTCACCTCCGGAACTTTGGGTTGCTACAGGGAATACCCCTAATCCTTATGTGTAAAGTATAGACAACACTGCCGTTCGCAAGTGCGGGAGCGATCACAATTACGAACACTCGCGCAACAAAACTTTACAAATAAGCTACTGAACACACTCAATTTCTAATAGTCCATTTGTGCAATTATTCAGTTTTTGGCGATTAGAACGCAGTTTTTTGTCAAGAGCAGCATCAGACAGTAAACTACACGTCGTTTATGGAAACACTCAGGACAAAACACGTGACGATTAAATTGATTGTCGGCCTGGCGAACCCCGGCGCAGAGTATGCGGCAACGCGACACAACGCAGGCGCATGGTATGTCGATTTACTGGCAGAGAGATTACGCGCGCCCCTGCGTGATGAGCCGAAATTCTTCGGCTACACCTCCAGAGTAACGCTCGAAGGGGAAGATGTCCGTTTGCTGGTACCGACCACATTTATGAATCTCAGCGGCAAGGCCGTGGGTGCGATGGCCAGTTTTTATCGTATCAACCCCGATGAAATTTTGGTCGCGCACGACGAATTAGACCTGCCGCCTGGCGTGGCAAAATTTAAGCTCGGTGGCGGTCATGGCGGACATAATGGCCTGAAAGACATCATCAGCAAGTTGGGCAATAACCCCAACTTTCATCGTTTACGCGTGGGAATTGGTCATCCGGGTGATAAAAACAAAGTTGTCGGATTTGTTTTAGGCAAACCGCCTGTTTCAGAACAGAAGTTAATTGATGAAGCAATTGACGAAGCGGCACGTTGTACCGAGATTTTATTCAAAGATGGCCTGACCAAGGCAACGAGCCGGTTACACACCTTTAAAGCGCAATAAGCAGCGATGTGCGGCATTTTTCTCGCGTGCTGTGTATAATAGGCAGAGTTATTTACTTTTCTACAATCTGTTTTCCATAACAGGTTGAATATCAAAAGATTAAGGTGATTTAAACATGGGATTCAAATGCGGTATCGTCGGTTTGCCAAACGTAGGCAAATCCACCCTGTTCAACGCGCTCACAAAAGCGGGTATTGAAGCGGCAAACTTCCCGTTCTGTACTATCGAGCCGAACACAGGTGTTGTCCCGATGCCCGATCCGCGTCTGGATCAGTTGGCCGAAATCGTCAAACCGCAGCGTATCCTGCCAACAACGATGGAATTCGTCGATATTGCCGGTCTGGTAAAAGGCGCGTCCAAAGGCGAAGGTCTGGGTAACCAGTTCCTGACGAACATCCGTGAAACCGAAGCTATCGGCCACGTGGTTCGCTGCTTTGAAAACGACAACATCATCCACGTTAATAACAAAGTGGATCCGGCTGACGACATTGAGGTTATCAATACCGAACTGGCGCTGTCTGACCTGGATACCTGTGAGCGCGCTATCCATCGCGTACAGAAGAAGGCTAAAGGCGGCGATAAAGACGCTAAAGCGGAACTGGCTGCACTGGAAAAATGCCTGCCACAGCTGGAAAACGCTGGCATGCTGCGTGCGTTGAAAACGCTGACCGATGAAGACAAAGCGGCTATCAAATACCTGAGCTTCCTGACGCTGAAGCCAACCATGTATATCGCCAACGTCAACGAAGACGGTTTTGAAAACAACCCATACCTCGATAAAGTGCGTGAAATCGCCGCAGCTGAAGGCTCCGTGGTGGTTGCAGTTTGCGCTGCCGTTGAAGCTGACATCGCAGAACTCGATGATGCTGACCGTGAAGAATTCATGGCTGAAATGGGTCTGGAAGAGCCAGGTCTGAACCGCGTAATCCGCGCTGGTTACGAACTGCTGAACCTGCAGACCTACTTCACCGCTGGCGTGAAAGAAGTTCGTGCATGGACCATTCCTGTTGGCGCAACGGCTCCGCAGGCGGCGGGTAAAATTCATACTGACTTCGAGAAAGGCTTTATCCGCGCACAAACCATCGCGTTTGAAGATTTCATCACCTATAAAGGTGAACAAGGCGCGAAAGAAGCCGGTAAGATGCGTGCAGAAGGTAAAGATTACATCGTTAAAGATGGCGATGTGATGAACTTCCTGTTCAACGTCTAAATAAAATTTGCTGTCTCATGAGGTTTCACTGAATCTCATAATAACGGCAAAACCCTATAAAATCCACGCAGTTGCGTGGATTTTTCATTTCACAATGTCTCAATTTATCTCGTAACAACGCTGTAGAAAATGAGTACATGGATGAGTACAACATTCTTCCATCTTCATTTTAAGTGAGTACAATAACGGTATAATAAATAAACAAGGCCCCGTTATGCTCAACGATACGCAATGCCGCACTGCCAAGCCGAAAGAAAAGCTCTATCGACTAAATGATTTCAACGGTCTCTACCTCAAAGTGAAACCCAACGGCAAAAAGGCCTGGCGCTATCGGTTTAAACTCAACGGCAAATCCAGCATGTTCGCGTTGGGTGAGTACCCGACGGTCAAACTTGCCGAAGCTCGCGAGAAATGTGAGCAAGCGCGTAAACAAGTCGCAGATGGAGTTAGCCCGACACAGGCTCGCCAGTTAGATAAGATCCGCAAGGTCAACGACGCATCCAACACCTTTGAGCTGATTGCCAAAGAGTGGTTGCAGCTGAAAGACTGGGCCGAAATCACCAAAACGCGGCGACTGGATATGCTTGAGCGTGTAGTTTTCCCCGCCATCGGCAAACTTCCTATCAGGGAAATCACTCCGCACCACATTCTTAAAATTCTTCAGGAAACGGCTAAGCGCGGCGCTCCGACCGTTGCCGCTGAAGCCCGTCGAACCATTTCATCAGTTTTCGAGTTGGCAGTAGCGACACTTAGAGCTGATAGTGATCCTGTCTGGCCCGTGCGCAAAGCTCTTCCGGCCAATAAGACACAGCACAAACAAGCACTGAATCCTCAGCAAATTGGAAAGTTATTAAGCTGTTTTGACAATAGTCGTGGCTCATACCAGGTTAACTATTGCATGTGGCTTATGTGGTGGACATTGGCG